>JBBIII010000016.1:0-37972 GCA_037446575.1 Ignavibacteriales bacterium | reverse complement strand
CCATCGTATCCGTGCCGTGTGTAATCACAATCCGATCTTCTTTGCACTTGCGGCATTGCTCTACAATAATCTGACGATCGGAATCTGTCATTTCTAAACTATCAACTAACATCAATGTCCGAATATCAACCTCGACTTTGCTTCTGCCAAGTTTCAGCATTTCGGGCAAATGAGTGTCTTTAAAAAATAACTTACCGTCGAGTTCATTGTATTCTTTATCAAATGTGCCGCCCGTAATAAAAATTCTAATCACCATAAGAATTCCTAAAATACATAACCAAGTCTATTTATTTTTAATTTGCACGACTTTAAGATTGTAGCAATAATGAAAATCGACAAACAACTCAATCGCCAAAACTTATACCTAAATCGCGAGCAGTTAGAACAATATCGCTATCAAGGGGAACACATTTCATGCGATTAGTGGCTTCTGCTAAAGGAACATATCTTACAGTTGGCGGATCCAGCGCAACCATAATTCCGCTCTGGCCTTCATCCAATGCGCGAACTGCGGCGGCTCCGAAACGCAAAGAAATCAATCTGTCAAATGTTGTAGGCGTTCCACCCCGCAGTAAATGCCCAAGCACAACAACGCGAGTCTCTTTTCCGGTAAGTTTTTCAATCTCTTTTGCAACTCGCTCGCCAGCGCCGCCGAGTTTTTCAGCTCTTCCGATTTCCTTAGAAACTACCGAAACGGTTCCCCCTTTTGGTTTTGCCCCTTCGGCGACAACTACAATTGCAAAATGGGCTCCGCCTTCCCATCGTTCATTTATTTTTTTTGCAACTTTGTTTATATCGTACGGTATTTCCGGAATTAGAATAGCGTCGGCTGTGCCGGAGACTCCGCTTTCAAGCGCAATCCATCCAGCATAGCGCCCCATAACCTCTACAACCATAACACGGCGGTGCGCTTCTGCAGTTGAATGAAGACGATCAATACAAGCCGTAGAAAATGATACAGCCGTATCGAAACCGAATGTAATTACTGTTTTATCCAAATCGTTATCAATTGTCTTGGGAACGCCGACCACGCGCAATCCTTTTTGAGACAACACGTTTGCTATACCGAGTGAACCATCACCGCCTACTGCAACAAGCGCGTCAATTTTATTTTTTTTGAATGCCTTAATCAATTCATCAGAGCGATCTATTTCATGCCATTTTCCATCTTTTCCCTTAACAGGAAAACTTAGCGGATTACCTTTATTAGTCGTGCCAAGTATTGTTCCGCCTAAGTGAGTAATACCGCGCACTCTCGATTTCGGCAAAGGAACTAATCCGCCTTCCGGATATTCTTTGGGCTCTAACAAACCATTATATCCATCGCGAATACCAAAGCATTCCCAACCGCGATTTACAGCCGAGACCACAACCGATCTGATTACTGCATTAAGTCCGGGTGCATCGCCGCCCCCAGTATTGATTGCTATTCGTTTTATATTATTACGCCTCATTGGATTTTCCTTTCTCAAGCTTTAGCCGATCAAACAACTCGGATAGAAATTAACCATTGCGAAGTGCAATAGCAAGTGTATTGGTAAGTGTAGATTTTTAGAATTATCCCCTCGTTTCCAAGCTCAGCTTAGGATGGCGTCAGGAATTTTTTGCTGACACTAAAAGATGCTCCCTTTTCATGGTCGCTAAGCACAATCTTTGGAACCTTGAAAAGGTATTCGGCGGGTGAATTATGGGGCAATTCGTGAATCGTCCCTACTGTTTTGTTTTTTCCAGGAACATCACAAACATTTCATTCGTCTATCCTCATTCGATAAAAAAGGTTTGCTGAAAATGAATGGAAGTATTGAATTTTTTGTATTTTTTCAATAAAATTAATCCGCTCTAAGAGCAATAATTTTCCTTTAACTATTTACGATAAAAAAATATGGCAATTGCAGTACGAAATCTAACAAAATTCTACGGTTTAGAAAAAGCCGTTAATGAAATTTCATTCGATGTAAAAACTGGAGAAATTCTTGGTTTTCTTGGTCCTAACGGCGCCGGTAAAACTACAACAATGAAAATTATTACTTGCTACATGCCGCCATCTTCCGGCGCTGTAGAGGTAGAAGGATTCGATATCGCAGAACACGCTTTAGATGTACGTAAAAAGATTGGTTACTTGCCTGAAATGAATCCGCTTTATCTCGATATGAATGTAATTGAATATCTTGATTACTCAGCGCGTCTTCATGGATTAAAAAATCCATTATTAAGAGGCAGAATAAAAGAAATGATAGAGGTTTGCGGCATTGCGGAAGTGAGACATAAGGATATTGGCGAATTGTCAAAAGGTTACCGTCAACGCGTGGGTCTTGCACAAGCTATGATTCATGACCCTGAGGTACTAATTCTTGATGAACCGACAAGCGGACTCGACCCTAATCAAATTGTTGAAATAAGAAATCTAATCAAACGGCTTGGCAGAGCAAAAACCGTAATTCTTTCTACGCACATACTTTCGGAAGTTCAAGCAACTTGCGACCGCGTCATTATCATCAACGAAGGAAGTATTGTTGCCGATGGAACTTTAGATCAACTGCAGCGAGATTTTCGCGGCTCAGAAAAAATATCAATTGAATTACACGCCGATGTTCCTAATGCTATGACAGACATTTATCCAAAATTAAAAGCGCTTCCACAAATAGAAACTGTGGAATACGGAGGACAAGAAGGCAGTCTTCACAAGTTTGCAATTCATACAACTAAAGGAAGCGATATCAGAGCGGATATTTTTCGGTGCGCTGTTTCCGAAAATTGGGTTTTGCTTGAAATATCACGCAAATCTACAAGCTTAGAAGAGGTCTTCCATAAGCTTACAACTAATTAGGTGATTCAATTAACCGAGTAAAATCTGTATAATCTAGGAAATTCATTATGAAATTCGATATAAAACAAATACCTGAATATTTTAGCAAGCTATCAAACGTCGGAACGATATTTAAAAAGGAATTGCGTTCTTATTTCAACTCAGCTGTAGCGTACGTAGTAATTGTAGTATTCCTCGCTATTGTAGGCTGGATTTATACAAGCAGTATGTTTCTGATTAATATTGCTTCTCTTCGGCTGATGTTCGAATGGATACCGCTCGTGTTCCTTTTCGTAATTCCGGCAATAACAATGCGATTGTTAGCAGAAGAAAAAAAAGCCGGCACAATTGAACTGCTGACCACTAAACCTTTACACGATTGGGAAGTTGTGCTCGGTAAGTTTTTAGCCGCTTGGGCGCTTGTTGGTTTTGCATTGTTGCCTACTCTTATCTACTATATTACAGTATCGTCTATTGGCGAGCTCGATCATGGCCCTGTAATTGGCGGCTATATCGGCCTTTTACTGATGGCGGGCGTTTATGTCTCTATTGGTTTGCTCGCTTCAAGTCTTACGGAAAACCAAATTGTGGCTTTTATTGTCGGTTTAATCATGATGTTCACATTTTTTATGTTTGATAAGGTTTTAATTTTTGTTCCGGAATTTATGACAAGCGTTATAGAATACTTAGGAATTGATTATCACTTTTCTAACATCGCGCGCGGCGTAATTGATACACGCGATATAGTGTATTTTAGCACGCTACTTGGTTTTATGTTATATCTTTCGGTGATATCGTTAGAACGGAGAAAATGGTAATCGCGATTCAGTGATTTAATAATGTTCGAATTTCGACTTAGTAATTTTTTATTTTGAATCTTTTAATTTTGACTTGAAAAACTATGAATACTAAAAAAACTCAAACGCTTATCCGCATAATACTTGTGCTCGGAATTCTCGCCTTAATTAATTTTATTTCAGTCCGTATATTTGCACGGCTCGATTTAACAAAATCGGGCGTTTATACATTATCCGATGCAAGCAAAGTCCTTGTGCGCAACCTCGACGACCGCATAACGGTTAAAGCTTATTTTACAGAAGACCTTCCGGCGCCTTACAATAATAATCGACGCGCAGTGCTTGATATACTTAATGAATATAAAGCTTATGCAAAAGGAAATCTTCAATTTGACTTTATCAATCCGGAAGGCGAAAAAATTGAACGCGAAGCTCAACAAGCTGGAATTCCTCCAGTTGAAGTGCAGGTTGTTAAGGAGGATAAATTTGAAATTAAGCGCGCTTACCTCGGACTTGTATTAATGTATGAAGATAAAAAAGAAAACTTGCCTGTTATTCAGAACCTCGGGTCGTTAGAATATGATATCAGCTCTGCAATTAAGCGGCTTACAACTCGCGTTAAGAAACGCATCGGTTATACAACAGGCAATGGCGAGCCCGATATTACAAGCATGAGACGCGCAAATGAAGGAATAGCGGCGCAATACGATGTAGTTCCGGTTGATTTAAGCTCAGGAATTTCTTCCATTCCACGCGATCTTAGCGCATTATTAGTAATATCTCCGCAAAACAAATTTTCGGATAGCGCAAAATATCAAATTGACCAATTTATAATGCGCGGGGGCAAAGTTGCATTTCTTCTCAATAAGATGAATGCTTCGCTTCAAGCAAATAATAGAATGGGGCGTCCATTTGCTTCGCCAATAGATTTGGGTCTGGAAGATTTGCTTGAAAATTATGGAATTAGAATTAATGGCGATTTAGTTCGTGATGCGCAATGCGCTAATGTTACAATTATGCAGCAGCAAGGTCCATTTCAGATGCAAAGTCAAATTCCATTCCCATATTTGCCTAATGCCTCTAATTTCGATCGAAATAATCCGATAGTTAAAGATTTACAAGGCATAATTTTTTATTTCGTAAGTTCGCTCGATACAAGTTTGGCTGCCATCAAAGGTGTAAATGCAGATGTTTTAATTCACTCCTCAAAATATAGCGGCAGGCAAGCCGGCTTTATGATGATTGACCCCTTACAGCGTTACACACAAAAGGATTTACCGGAATCTAATATTCCAATGGCGGCAATACTTAGCGGTTCGTTTAAAAGCTACTTTGTAGGAAAATCAATTATTCCAGAAGCTACAAAAAGTCCGGAAACACGCTTAATTGTAGTAGGCGATGGCGATTTTATGAAAGACGACTTTGCCAGTAGCCGCGGGAATATAACTTTCTTTGTGAACATTGTAGATTACCTTGCAGACGACGCCGGATTAATAACCATACGTTCGAAAAATATTTCACAGCCGCCTCTTGACCAATTATCAGACGGAATAAAGAAGCTAATAAAGTACGGCAACCTGATTCTACCCCCATTGCTTGTAATTGCTTATGGACTATTTCGTTGGAGAAGACGCGTTACTCTTAAAAGATCTTTGGAAAGTCAAATTTAAAAATGTATCATTAACCAATTTTCTGTTATTAATATGAAACGAAACACAATTTTTTTAATCGGTTTATTTGTCGGGTTGGTAATTATTTCGTTATTAGTGCTGCAAAAGCCGGGGGAACTGAGTTCAAGCTCGGCAAGCACTGGTTTTATGTATACCATAGATTCGCTTTTAATAGATAAGATTGAAATTAAAACTACTAATGCTTCGGTTGTTTTAGAAAAGCGCGGTGTCGAATGGTTTGTTGCACAGCCAATCAACTATAAAGCCGATCAATCAAATGTTGGCAATATAATTAATCAAGTAAAGAATCTTGAAATAAAAAGCATCGTATCTAACAAACCGGAAAAGCATGTTATCTTCCAAGTGGATAATGCCGGCACGCAACTCTTTCTTTATGAAAAGAATACAGAAAAAGCGGCGTTTATCCTTGGTAAAATGGGTCCAACTTATACAGAATCTTACGCACGGAAAATTAATTCCGATGAAGTATTGTTAATACAAGGCGCGCAAAGTTATATGTTTAATCGTCAGGTAAAAGATTGGCGCGATAAGACTATTTTTACGACTCAAAAGGAAAACTTAAGACAGATACAATATCGATATGGCGATACTTTGTTTGCATTAACATTTCAAGATAGCGCTTGGTTTGTCGGAAAAGAGAAAGCTCAGCAATCCGTTGTAGATGGAATTCTTAATTCTCTTTCTAATTTGCAGGCAGAAGATTTTATTGATCATGCAATCTCTCCAAAGGTTAATGCAACTATTGGATATTCAGGCGTACAAATAAGATTTGCATTTGATAAAACAAACAACAAATATAATGTGCAATCATCAAATTCACCTCAGTGGTTTGTAGTAGATCAATGGAAAGCAAATCAAGTATTAAAAAGAAAAAAAGAGATTGTGGAAAAAAGCATGAATTAGTATAAAAGGGTATAAGAAATACAAAGTATTAAGTAATGAATTTTTAGCCCTTCGAAAGGAGGGCTTTCTATTTAATACAAAATGCTATGTTTCCTTGCTTACTGCGGCATTTTTGGTTACTTTTTTTATCAGTTAATTCACAATTTATAAACAGAAAGAGGTCGGTTGAATTATGATTCGGATAATAGCTTTTGGATTTAGCGTTATTGTTACGATTTTTTTTATTGGGTGCGGCGTATCAAATCCGATTGTTGCTACAATTGGCAACGATAAAATTACTTTGCATGAATTTGAAGATAATTATGCAAAAAATAACGCCGGTTGGGATTCAAGCGCGGTTTCAACGCTTGATGAACGCAATAACTTTCTAAATTTGCTTGTCAAATTTAAGCTTAAGGTCAAAGAAGCTCGTAATCAAGGGCTATTAAAAGACACTGCAATCATAAACGAGTTGGAATCTTATAACATATTGGTAGGAAAATCTTATGTAGATGAAAAAGAGATAATACAACCGGGTATAGAGCAATTATATAATAGAAAAAAAGAAGAGATACACGCCAGCCATATACTTTTCCGTGTAACGCCGACTTCTAAACCAGAAGACACATTGAAAGCTTATGAACGGGCAATGAATGCTATTACACAACTTGCCACAACGCCGTTTGATACACTAGCATATCAGCTTTCGGAAGATCTTTCAGCCAAATCAAACAGAGGCGATCTCGGTTTATTTACTGCTGGTAGAATGGTGTCAGAATTTGAAGATGCTTGCTATTCTTTAAAACCGGGCGAATATACAAAAAAACCTGTCCGCTCACAATTTGGTTATCATATAATTAAAGTTCATGCTAAACAACCTAACCCTGGTTCGGTTCGCATAAGTCACATACTTCGCAGATTTAATGAAGAACTTAGCGACACAGCTGAAGTGCGCGATACAGTAAGGATGATATATAATAAAATTAAAAATGGCGAAAAGTTCGAAGACCTAATGAAAGAATACACTCATGACCAAGCAAGTATTCCTAATAATGGCGATCTTGGCACCTACGAGCGAGACCGTTTGCCAAAACATATCGGCGATTTGTTCTTTGGAATGAAGATCGGCGAAGTATCTGAGCCAGTAAAGTTTAATTACGGATACCATATTTTTAAATTGTCAGAAAAGAAACCTTTCCCCCCATTTGCTGAGGTTTATAACGAAATAAAATCACAATACCAACAAAGACGTTATCAAACCGATCGTAAATTATTTATTCAGAAATTAAAAAACATCTACAAACCAATCGTAGATACAGTTGCAGTAAATAAATTTATTTCATCTATCGACACTACAAAATCAGCAGGGCAAGAAGTATGGAAGGATACGCTTACAGCAGAACAATTGAAAATTGCCCTGATTAAAACTACAATGCGTCAATTTACTGTTAACGATTTTGCGGAGAAAGTGATTAATTCAAACGAATATAGAGGGTACCTTTTAAACTCTGCCAATGTTTGGATATTAATAGGCAAGTTGATTGATGAAGTCGTAACGGATGAATACGCACGAAACGCACGGCATAAACATCCGATATTGGCATCGTTGATGAAAGAGTATGAAGACGGCGTTCTATTGTATCGGATAGAACAAGATGAAATCTGGAAAAAAGTTATGGTGAATGACTCTATACTAAGAGAATATTATGAATTGAATAAAGAAAATTATAGATGGCCTGAACGAGTCAATTTTGCAGAAATTTTCACAACGGCAGATAGCTCGATCAAATCAGCATATTGGCGTTTGCAGTATGGTGAGGATTTTTCGGAAGTTGCTGAAGAATATTCCAATCGACATGCCTTAATAGAGAAAAAAGGCGAATACGGATTTCAACCTTTTGCTTATAATGAACTTTCAAAAAAAGCTTCAAAAATGGCAGTTGACAGTATTACTGCTCCATTTAAACACGAAAATGGCTGGTCAATTTTGAAAACAATTGCTTTTGATGAACCCAGAATAAAAACATTTGACGAAGCAATGCCCGAGGTTGCAAGCCAATACCAAGAGATGGCATCGAAAAAGCGTGAAAAGGAATGGTTAAAAGATTTAGAAACTAAATATTCTGTTGCTATAAATAAAGAAAAGCTAATAGAAGCTTTTAAGAAGAAGCGTGAATCCAAATAAATATATTTTTTTTCTATTTGTATCAGCATTTTTTATTGGTTGTACTAAAACCGAGCCGGGAAAAACGCCAATTGCTCGATTAGATAATAAAATATTATCTTTAGAAGAAATACGCGCACAAATCGACACTTCTCAAGAACTTTCTCCAGTGCAAGTTCAGCAATACGTTCAAAGATGGCTTACCGAAGAATCACTTTATCGTGAAGCGATATCTCAAGGACTTGATCGGTCAAATGATATAGAGCAGAAAATAGAAAATATACGCCGCCAATTAATTATAAACGCACTTTTAGATAGAGAAGTATATTCTCAACAACTTTCAAATATTTCCGAACAGGAAATCCGAAGTTATTATGAAAATAATTTAAATGAATTCAAAGTTATTAACGACGTTGCTTTGATAAGTTATGCGCTTTTTAAAAACCGAGACGCCGCAACGGAATTTCGCAACCTGTTAATAAAAGGAACAGCATGGAATTCTGCAGTAACTCAGCGCGCTTCCTCGATTGTTGTGCGCTTGGATTCATCTTATCAAACACAATCTTCATTGTTGCCGGTGGAGTTGTGGCGCGTCGCCTCTAACTCCGGATTGCGAGAACCCTCCTATCCAATAAATACTGCAAACGGACATTATGTTTTAATAGTTTGGAGGTATCTAAAACAGGGACAAACAGCGGATATATCCTTTGTGGAACAGGAAATTCGCGGCAGACTTACTGTCTTAAGAAGGCAAAAACTTTATGAGCAACTGGTTCAAAATTTGCGCGCCAAACATGCAATTGAGGTTTTTGTCGATACAGTATTCAATTCTACAACAGGAAACATCGATAAATAGGATTTAATATGAAATATAAAATTACGCTTATAGCTATTGCGTTATCTTCCAACTTTTTATTTTCTCAAACTTTAATCGACCGAATTGTTGCTGTTGTTGATAAAGAGATAATTACAGAATCGGATTTAAGCGAACGTGTTAATTTTCTTGCTATACAAAATCGAATAGATCCAAACCAGCCAGAGTTACGAAAACAAGTATTAGAGGGAATGATAGCAGAAAAATTAGTGCTAGCTCAGGCAATTATTGACAGTGTAGAAGTAACAGACGATGAAGTTACACGAGCATTAGATCAGCAAATATCAAATTTCATAAGGCAGGTCGGTTCTGAAAAACGCGTAGAACAAATCTATGGTAAATCGATAGCCCGAATTAAACGCGAATATAGAACAGAAATTAAAAATCAGCTTCTAGTTCAAAAGTTGCGACAGCAAAGAGAAGCTTCAATTTCTTCATCGAGGCGTGAAGTTGAGGAGTTTTATAAAACATATAAAGATAGCTTACCGCAAGTTCCCGAAGAATACGAATTAAGCCATATTTTTATAGCGCCTAAAGCCGATACATCCATCGACTCAAAGGTGCGCGCTTTTATGCTGTCAATTTTAGATAGTATTCGCGCAGGGGGTGATTTTGCTGATTTTGCTCGGCGTTATTCAACCGATCTTGGTTCATCTGCAAGCGGCGGCGACTTGGGCTGGGAAAAACGAGGCGCATTTGTTCGCGAGTTTGAAGAAACTGTGTTCGGACTGAAAGAAAAAGAAATATCCAATATTGTAAAAACACAATTCGGTTTTCACATCATTCAACTACTTGAAAGACGCGGCGAATCTGTCCACGCCCGGCACATTTTAATGAAAATTGAAAAAGGACCGGCAAGCGACTCGGCGGCGGTTGACACGCTTAAAGCTCTGCGGGATAGAGCGCTTAAAGGCGAATCCTTTACGGTTTTGGCGGCTAAATATTCTGAAGATGAAGAAACAAAAACCATTGGCGGTGATTTGGGAACATTAACTGTTGATCAATTGCAGTATGAATTTGCTGAACATGTTAAAGGCATGAAAGCTGGAGAAATTAGCCCGCCCCTTAGATTAACAATTGGAAATACTTATGGTTTTCATATTATTTGGTTAAGAAAAAAAATTGAGCCGCATACTATCAGCATAACAGAGGACTTTAAAAGATTGGAACAACTCGCTTTATACATGAAACGTAATAAACAATATTCAGAGTGGGTGGAAAGTCTGAAAAAAACTATTTTTGTTGATATACGTCTCTAATATTTTACTATCTAACGAACGGAATTTTATTTTATAACAATTTTCGGTGAAATAGTGGCTATAAATTCAAAACAAATGACCGACGTTGAAGCAGTAAAACTGCTAACGAAATCATACGCCGATCTTCGAGCTGAAATAGGAAAAGTAATTATTGGACAAGAAATTGTAATTGAACATTTGTTCATTACATTGCTATCACAAGGTCATTGTTTGCTGGTTGGCGTGCCCGGTTTAGCTAAAACCTTATTGATAAAGACAATATCACAAGCTCTCGACTTAAAATTCAGTCGAATACAATTTACACCAGATTTGATGCCAAGCGACATAACTGGAACAGAAATTATCGAGGAAAACATTTCGACCAAAGAAAAGTCGTTTAAATATGTTCGAGGACCTGTTTTTGCTAACGTAATTCTCGCCGATGAAATAAATAGAACTCCGCCTAAAACACAAGCCGCCTTGTTAGAAGCAATGCAGGAACATCACGTTACTGCCGCTGGTGTTACTTATAAACTCGAAGAGCCATTTTTTGTTCTTGCCACGCAAAACCCGATTGAGCAAGAAGGAACATATCCTTTGCCGGAAGCTCAGCTCGATAGGTTTATGCTCAATCTTTGGCTCGATTATCCTTCATTTAAAGAAGAGGTGCAAATTGTCAAATCAACAACCAGCCAATATAGCGCAACAATTAAACAAATTCTTACCGCAGAAGATATAATCAATTATCAGAAGCTTGTAAGAAGCGTGCCGGTTGCTGATAATGTGATAGAATATGCAGTTAAGCTGACAGATAGTACAAGACCTACTTCGATGAATGCACCTGCTTACATAAAACATTGGATACGTTGGGGCGCAGGACCTCGTTCGTCTCAATATTTGATTCTTGGCGCTAAGGCGCGGGCAATTCTTCAAGGACGGTTTACACCCGATATAGATGACGTTAAATCAATAGCCGGACCTGTATTACGTCATCGAATCGTTACAAGTTTTAATGCTGAAGCTGAGGGTATGTCTGCTATTCAAATTGTGGAAAAACTGCTTCAAGATATTAAACAGTAATTATCAGATTTATTTCTATTAGTATGAAAAATTTGATTCTCATTTTATTTTGCCTGTTCTACCTATTTTCTGAATTTGCAGAAGCGCAGAAGAGTTGGATATTCTTCCGCGATAAAAAAAAAATCGGAGCTTACAATCCTAATTTACAAGAGCTTGGCATTACGGAACGCGCATTAAAACGCCGAGCAAAATCATTGCCGACGGAGCGACTAATAGATGAATTCGATTATCCGGTATCTCAATCATTAATAAATCAAATAGAACAAACCGGCGCCAGAATCAAGAATGTCTCTCGATGGCTTAACGCGGTCACAGTGGAGGCAACTCCTTCACAACTTCAATCTATAAAAATGATTCAAGATGTCGTTAAAACGGAACCTGTTGCAATACTTAAACGCACTCCTCTTCAACCGCAGTATACTGAAACCGTGCGTTCTATTGAAAAGCAGTCTATATCAACCGAGCTCAATTACGGTTACTCTGAAACGCAACTGAAAAATATTAAAATAACTGACCTGCATTCAATCGGCGTAAATGGCAACGGAGTATTAATTTGCTTAATTGACGATGGGTTTAATAATTATCGGATACATAATGCTCTGAAAAATATAGATGTCGTAGCAACTTATGATTTTATACACAATATAGAAGACGTAAATCGTCAACCGTACGAAATTTCGATTCAAGGCAATCATGGCCAAGGCGTATTATCTTCTATCGGCGGATTTGAAAACGGAAAATTGATAGGCGCGGCGTACGGCGCTTCTTTTCTCCTTGCAAAAACAGAGATGGACAGCAGTGGTAATACAGACTTTCATAGTGAAGAAGACACTTATGTGGCGGCTTTAGAATGGGCTGAACGACTCGGCGCGGATATTTCATCTTCATCATTAGGTTATAAAGATTTTACGCCGCCGCTTTACACAACATCCGATTTAAACGGCAGAACAACAAAAGTTGCAAAAGCCGCAACAATTGCCGCGCGCAAAGGAGTTCTTGTAGTAACAGCTATGGGCAACGATGGTTATATTTACGGCGTCGGAAATCAAATGCGCCGTAAAGATACAACATTAGTATCTCTGGCTGATGCAGACAGCATTATCGCAGTAGGTGCGACTTCATCCGATGGCTGGCTTGCAACATTCAGCGGAACCGGGCCCACGGCGGATGGAAGAATCAAGCCCGAAGTTGTTGCGCAGGGAATGGGTGTATATTGGGCAAGCGGAACATCGAGCTACGGCAGTGTCAACGGTACTTCAGCCGCAACACCTTTAGTAGCCGGCGCCGCCGCGTTAGTTTTATCTGCTCATCCGCAACTTTCCAATATGCAAGTGCGTGATGCGATTATGCAAAATGCAGTTCGATTATCCAGAGAACCTTTTGAAACAGCTTCATATCCCAATAATTATTATGGCTGGGGATTTTTAGATGCTCATAAAACGGCGTTATCTTTAGGTCCAGTATTTAGTAATGCTCCAGAAGTAAAAGCTGAGGAGACTAATTTAATAATCTCAATAAAAATTGTTTCAAACACAGGAATTCGCAGTAATTCTGTGTTTTTACATTTTACCGATGGAATAACGAATTATACAACTTCGCTTTTTCCGACTGCAAATGCGAACGAATATCAATGCAATATTCCTCGCTTTAACGCCGACGTTAAAATTACCGGATATTTTGAAATGGAAGATGACAGCGGGAGATATTATCGGTTTCCGCCTAATTCGCAAAATAAACTTCGCATTGATACTTTTCTTTCTATTACGCCTACTTTACCACAGCAATATAAATTCTATCAAAACTATCCCAATCCGTTTAACGCAGAAACAAAGTTGCGTTTTGAATTTCCAAGAAACGAAGAGGCAGAGTTAATAGTACATAACATTTTAGGGCAACGTATTAAAACACTTTTCCGTGGAAACGCATTAGGTGGAATGAATACAAAGACATGGGACGGGAAAGATGAAAGTGGAAAATACGTTGCATCCGGCGTATATTTTGCCCGTCTAAAAACTCGAGATAAAATATATATAATCAAAATGTTATTTTTGAGGTAATTTAATTATAGTCTAACATAAGGAGTAATTACTTATGAAGAAGACAAGAACCGAACATGACCTACTTGGCGAGCGGGAAGTTCCTGCGGATCATTATTATGGAATACAAACACTGCGAGCATTAGAAAATTTTCAGATTACTGGCATACCTATTTCACACACTCCTCGCCTAATCAACTCGTTAGCGTATATTAAGAAAGCCGCCGCTATGGCAAATGCACAGCTTGGCTTGCTCCCTCAAAATATTGCCGATGCAATTTGCAGCGCCTGCGATAAAATTCTTACAGGCAAATATCATGAAGAATTTGTTGTAGATGTAATTCAAGGCGGAGCTGGAACATCTACAAATATGAACGCAAACGAAGTGATAGCTAATGTAGCATTAGAATTGCTCGGATATGAAAAAGGAAGATATGATATAATTCATCCGCTTAATCACGTAAATATGTCGCAATCCACAAACGACGTCTATCCTTCGGCGTTGCGATTAACGCTTAGCCAAAAGCTAAACGGATTGATACGTGAAATGATTCATCTACAAGACGCCTTGTCTATTAAAGGAAAAGAATTTGCCGATGTAATTAAGATGGGACGGACACAATTACAGGACGCAGTACCAATGACATTGGGACAGGAGTTCGAAGCGTATGCTGTAATGGTAAGCGAAGACATCGAACGCGTTCAGGAAGCTCAATCATTAATTCATGAAATTAACATGGGGGCAACGGCGATTGGCACCGGGCTTAATGCTCATCCCGATTATGCTCATCTTGTTACAAAAATTTTACGCGAAATTACGGCAATTCCTGTTGTCGAATCTAAAAATCTCGTTGAAGCAACTCAGGATACAGGCGCATACGTTCAACTTTCCGGCGTGCTTAAAAGAGTTGCAGTTAAAATATCAAAAATATGCAATGATTTACGTTTAATGGCGTCAGGTCCACGAGCCGGATTTGCCGAAATTAATCTGCCTCCAATGGCGCCAGGTTCCACGATTATGCCAGGCAAAGTGAATCCAATAATTCCCGAAGTTGTAAACCAAGTAGCGTATGAAGTCATCGGCAACGATGTTACTGTAACATTAGCCGCCGAAGCAGGACAACTTGAGTTGAATGTGATGGAGCCGGTAATTGCGTACGATCTATTTTCATCTCTCGATATTTTAGGCCGCGCTTGCAGAACCTTAGCAGATCGCTGTATTAAAGGAATTACGGCAAATCGTGAAAGATGTCGCGCCTATGTCGAAAACAGCATCGGACTTGTAACTGCCTTAAATCCGATAATTGGTTATGAGAAATCTACAGAAATTGCACACGAGGCGCTCGAAAGCGGAAAATCTGTCTATGATATTGTTCTTGAAAAAAAATATTTAACTAAAGCTGAATTAGACGACTTGCTATTACCAGAGAATATGACAAAACCAAGATACATACATAAAAAAGGGTAATATAGTTTTGAAAGAATTAAAACAGATCATACAAAAAATTAAAGAACTTCAATCGTTAGGGGAGATATGCGCATTAGCTACTGTTGTTAATGTGCGTGGTTCGGCATATCGTCGGCAAGGCGCAAGAATGCTTTTTAGCGCTAAAGGACGCGAAGCTGGATTTGTAAGCGCGGCATGTTTAGAAGCGGACTTGTTAGAAAAAGCAAAAGTGGTTATCGAATACAATAAGCCAATGCTTTTTACTTTTGACACTACCGCTCCAGAAGATGCAATCTTTGGCATTGGTCAGGGTTGCGGAGGATATGTAGAAATATTCGTTGAACCAATTTTGCCTAAACAATCAAAAGAACTATTGACGCTTTTACAGAAATCTCAATTGTATGACGATGAACATGTTATTGCTGTTGCTTATAATGCATACGGCAATATAAACGAAGAACTTGGAACAAGATTTCTTATCACAAAAAAAGAGACGCACACGCACTTTGGCTTAAATGAAATCAATGAGCAAATAAAAAAAGATGCAATCCAATTATTGATGGATAAGAAAAATGCTGTTAAGCGGTACGAATTGCCAAATGGAAAAGTTGACGTGTTTTTTCAGTTTATTCCTGCGAACACATCTCTAATAATATTCGGCGCAACACCTGATGTAAAACCGCTTGTAAAATTAGCGGCAGAAATTGGATGGACTACTATAGTAATTGATCATCGTTCCAAATATGCAATAGAAACTGAATTTCCGGAAGCCAATAAGGTGTTGGTCATTGCGCCAGATAAATACAGCGATAAACTTAATTTTACACACAACAGCTTTGCAGTAATAATGATTCATCAATTTGAAGCGGAGGCGGCGGCGTTACGATTTCTTTTTACATCACCTGTAAATTATATCGGATTGCTTGGACCTAAAGGAAAAAGCGCATCATTAATAAAGCATATTTCTTCTAATGGCTTTACGCCAACAAAAGAACAACTTTCTAAATTGTATAATCCTGTTGGGCTTGATATAGGAGCAGAAACCGCGGAAGAAATAGCTGTTTCTATTATTGCAGAAATTCAGGCGGTAATAAAAAATCGCAATGCCGGGTTCCTTAAAGATCGTCAGGGACCAATACATTAAAAATTGTAATACTTATCGCTTATATAACATATTTAATATTCGCTTGTAACCTCGGTGTTTTCTTCTCATCATTGGCATAATCAAATTATTAACATCAAAAAATATTCTGAGTTCCAAAGTTATTTTTTATCTTAGATTATATTAACTTATTTAGTAGACTTATTATAAAACAAAACCTGATAACCAGATAGTGAAATGCGAATAATTGCTTTGAGCGATATTCATGGCGCATATAAACAAGCCGAAAAAATTTTAGAAAAAGAAAAAAATTATGACCTAATAGTTATAAGTGGCGACATAACAACAAACGGAACACCATTAGAATCAACTAAGGCGTTGAGTTGCCTTCAAACATTCGGAAAACCTATTATTGCTATTTCAGGAAATATGGATTCTCTAGAAATTGATAAAACGCTTGCTCAATTAGATTATTATATTAATGGAAGAGGAATATTAATTGGAGATATAGGTTTCTTTGGAGTTTCAGCCGCTCCCTTCAGTCCGCTTAATACACCTTACGAAATTTCAGAAGAAGAAATATTAAGCAAAGCAGAATCCGGATGGAAAGATATAAAAGATGCACGCTGGAAAGTACTTGTTACTCACGCTCCACCTTACAAGACAAAAATTGACCGAACTTTTTTGAGAATGCATGTAGGCAGTAAATCAATTCGCAATTTCATAGAAAAATATGAGCCAGACGCGCTTATTTGCGGACATATCCATGAAGCTTATGGATTAGACGTTCTCGGAAAAACAAAGATGGTTAATTGCGGGTCTATTACAAAAGGAAAATATGCAACAATAGCAATCGAAACAAAAGTAATAATGGAACTTCACGGATGAATCGGATACAGACAATTTTATTTGACCTTGGAAATGTTCTTGCCTACATCGATTTTGATGCGTTTTGGCGCTCACTCGGGTATTTCAATCAGGAAGAAAAATCTCCATACATTGATGGCTATACGCAATGGACAAAAAGATACGAAACCGGATTAATTCCGACAAATGAATATTTAAGTGAACTTAATTCCGTGTTTAGTTCGAAATTTACTAAAACCCAGCTCGAGGCCGCATTTGCGAATATAATGTTAGAACCGATCGAAAGAATGTATGATTTAGTTGAAAAGATATCGCAAACATATAAAACGGCTCTTGTAAGCAATACAAATGATATTCATTACAGCTTGAGCATCCAAAAATATAAAGCATTGTCGTTGTTACCCAAGCATTACCTTTCTTATAAAATACAAGTTATGAAACCGGATAAAAAATTTTATGATGCAATTATAAAAGACCAAAATGTTGATCCATCTCAGCTCCTTTTTATTGACGACTTACAAATAAATATAGATGGAGCAAAATATGTCGGTATGAACGCGATTAAATATGAAAATGTTAACCAACTTGAAGTAGAATTTAAAAAGTTTGGTATTGTAGTTGAAATGTAATTATTTTCGGCAAGGTTACACAGAAGAAATTAGATTTAAGTTGTTTTGTAACATGTTTTTTCGGTATATAACTCCTTCATAATTGACTGCTAAGTAATTACAATGAAACAAACTAAAGATGTACAAGGTTGTGCATTTATCTTTGCTCTTCAAGTAACGGAATTACCCCTATTCCCGCTCTATCCATCAGCTTTACTTTGCCGTTAATAATTTTTGTACCATTAAAGATATCGTTTTTTATTAAAAGCGCGCCATCTAAGTCTACCCAATCAGCCATTGGCGATAAATGAGAAGCGGCAGATATAGCGCAAGATGTCTCTATCATACATCCTATCATTACTTTTAAACCTAGCGAACCTGCAAGTGTAAGCATTTTATGAGCTTCGCGCATGCCAGTGCACTTCATTAACTTTATGTTTATTCCATTATACACCCCCACGGCTTTTTTCACATCTGGTAGTCTTTGAACCCCTTCATCTCCAATTATTGGAATAGGAGAACGCTCTGTTAGCCAAGCTAAATCATCTATCCTTTCTTTCGGCATCGGTTGCTCAACCATAACAATTCCCTGTTCCTTAAGCCAATAAAGCATCTCTAATGCTTTTTCTTTATCTGTCCAACCTTGATTTACATCACTCGTAATCGGTTTATCAGTTACAGACCGAATTGTTTGTATCATCTCTTTATCTGTTTCTCGTCCAAGCTTCACCTTAAGAATTTTATACTCTTCCGCATCTTTAGTTTTTTGTCTCACAACATCCGGCGCATCTATACCAATTGTAAAACTTGTATATGGAGTTTGCCGCTCATCAAAACCCCAAATTTTATACCACGGCTGTCCTAATAATTTTCCAACAAGATCGTGCAAAGCAATATCAACCGATGCTTTTGCGGCACAATTACCTTTTTCGATGTTATCTATATCGAATAAGATTTTCTCCAAATTAAATGGATTGTTGTACTTGCTCAAATCTATTTTAGAAAGAAATTTTTGAACGCTTTCTTGAGATTCGCCCAAATACGGCGGCATTGACGCTTCACCGTAACCAACTAAACCTTCGTATTCTATCTCTGTTAGAATTATTGGAGTTGTTATTCTGGAATTTACGGCAAGTGTGAACGTATGCTTCATTTCTAGCATATACGGACGATACCTTAATATCATTTTTCCTGAATTTAATCTATCGGGAATATTTTCCGATATCATTTTATTAGCATCGTAAACAGTCAATGCGCTTAACCCCAAAGTTGTTGATTTCAAAAAATCTCTTCTGTTTTGTTTCATAAAATAATCCCATTTGATGTTTCGCCAAATGCAAACTATAGAATTGAGATGATAAATTCAAACATTAGTTTTATATAGAAATAAAATGTTTCGTATAACATTTATAGAATTTGATGAAGATTTTTAACATCTTGTTCCTTTTTTTTAATTTCAATCAAAGAGTTAATTGAGCGAATTTTCGCGTCAAAACTTAATAATGAGCACATTTTAAAGAAATACCCCATTCTCATAATGGAAAAGAATTTATAAACATCCATTCACAATTGGAAATATTTTAGAAATAAATTACATACTAGCTACAAAAAGAATATTCTAAACAAGAATACCAAGCAATAACTAATATTCCTGTGTAAATTCAATTAGGAAAAAAGTAAAGGTTAGCGTAAACTCTTAAGCCAGCGTGGGGAGAAAGGGTGATAATTAGAATCGGGAATTAAAAATATCTTAAATTTTGCTTGACTTTAAGCGTTATTTCTCTAAATTTCATTCTCAACGTGGGGAAAAGTGGGGAATTTGGGAACTTCTTTTCCACCACCAACAGATTGTTGAACCGATGCTTTGAGGCAGTTGTGTCATCTTTTAAAGGAAGTTTTTCTTATTCGGTAGATAATAAGGGGCGTGTTGCGTTGCCTGCTAAGTTGAGGAAGAATCTTGCTGGAAGCGCAAAAGGAAATTTTGTTATAACACGCGGCTTTGAACGCTGTCTTTACTTATATCCGCAAGATGAGTGGAATAAATTAGAGACTTATGTTCGTAGTCTTTCTTTTCTTGATGCTCAGCACCGGTTCTACACTCGGACGTTATTTGAAAAAGCGACTGATGCTCCTTTTGATAATCAATCACGAATTACAATTCCGCATGAACTTCTGAAATTCGCTGACATCGAAAACGAAGTTCTTATTCTTGGTGTCTTAGACAGGATAGAAATTTGGAGCCCTAAGATATATGATGATTATCAGAAAAATCATCCCGATACATATGAAACTGTAGCCGAACAAGTATTTAAACCACAACAAAATATTTGAAAGAAAAACTTGGAGGCAAAGTTATATCATACTCCGGTTCTATTACAGGAGACTCTTGATTATCTCCTGACAACAAAAAGTGGAATTTATTTTGACGGAACACTTGGCGGCGGCGGACATGCAGATGCAATTCTGAGCAATATTGGTAATACTGGAAAATTAATCGGAATTGATTTAGACGACGACGCAATAGAAATAGCAAAAAAAAGACTTGAGCGATTTACTGGAAGATTTTTTTTTTACAAAGCAAACTTTAAAAATATTAAATCTGTTCTTTCTCATTTTACTATTCATAAGGTTCAGGGCATATTGTTAGATTTAGGCGTCTCATCTTATCAAATTGACGAACCATCGAAAGGGTTTAGTTATCGATTTAATAACAGGTTGGATATGCGGATGGATCAATCCGGTAAAATAGACGCTATATATATTGTGAATAATTATTCCGAAGATATGCTTTCCAAGATTCTCTGGGAATTTGGAGAAGAGAAGTATTCGCGTAAAATTGCAAGGGCAATTGTACATTATCGGAAAATGCATAAAATTGATTTAACAAGCCAGCTTGCTTTAATAACAGAAAATTGCGTTGGAAAAAAATTTCTGACAAAATCTCTGGCGCGTGTTTTTCAAGCAATCCGAATAGAGGTTAATGCAGAGTTGGATAATTTACAGCAAGCCCTATATGATTGCATAGACGTATTAGAACCAAGCGGAAGGTTAGTAGTAATATCATATCATTCGCTCGAAGACCGATTGGTAAAGAATTTTTTTCGCAATATTTCGGCAACGTCTGTTCCATCTGGCAATAAAATAGCCGCTAAAGTAAAAGTGCAAAGTAAAATCAGGATTTTAACAAAAAAACCCGTTACAGCATCTGAGAATGAGCAAAAAAATAACTCGCGAGCACGTAGTGCAAAGCTACGCGCCGCAGAAAAATTATAATATTGATGAAGTCTGAACAACAAAATATTGGTGAGTATTATAGCTCGCTTGCAACGAACGAAACTGACCAGCAAGTTACTTCTGTTACTGCACCTAAAATACGCGAAAAGAGAGAAATGGTCTATGGCGGCTTGCCGGCAATTTCAAATTATCACACATCGGATACAAAAGTATCTCAACTTATTAATAACAAGAGAAAAAGTAAAAAGAAATTATCCCCTTTTACGATAATATTAATTCTTATCGTATTTGCCGTAGCGAGTATCATTTACATAGGTAATATTTTAACAGTTGGCAAATTGTTAGAGCAAAACAATCGGCTTCAAATTAAGCACAAGGAAAATTTAAGCGAACAAGAATTATTGCGAGCTCAAATTAACCGATTGTCAAGTTTAGAAAGGATACAATTGATTGCAACGGAACAATTAAAGCTTAAAAAAACGAAAAGCATACCTCAATGGATTGAAGTAGAGCCAAAACGCATTGACGAGATAGAAAATTTTTTGCAACAGAAAACGGCTAAACTAAAGTGATTAACGAAAGTCGAGAAAATATTGAGCTAAAAAAGGATATTTCTATTTTTTCCTCTTCCCGTTTCCTGATAATTAAGCTTTTATTTGCTTTATGTTTCATTATCATCGCCTCACAACTTATTAAAATTCAAATAATTGAATCTACAAAATATAAATTGTTAGCGCGTAAACAATATGAAAAAGAATTTTCATTACCTGCAACGCGCGGTAAAATTTTTGACAGAAACGGAAACGTTTTAGTTTCGAACACAATATTTATTTCATTTGGCGCCGACCTAAAGATAGCCAATGGACGCGAAGCAAAGGTATCTGAAACATTTTCCCGCGTTTTTGGAAAACCAAAATCTTTCTACTTATCAAAATTTAAAGAATCGGAAAATTACCAGAATCAAAAAAAATTTATTTGGCTCGAAAGAAGAGTAAAACCAGAGACAGCTAAAAAGATTGAAGCAGAAAAATTAGAATGTCTTGTTGTAATAAACGAACCTAAACGTCTGTATCACTACGATGAATTAGCCGGCGCGTTATTAGGATTTACAAATATCGACAATAAAGGAATTTCGGGAATTGAATTACAATACGACAACCAAATGAAAGGCGTTAACGGTTCAATTGTAATGCAAAGAGATGGATTGGGGCGCGTTAGACCATCGGCTGATTATCCGCGCAAAGAACCGATTAACGGAAGAGATATCTTTCTTACTATCGATTTAAAATATCAAGCTATAGTGGATGAAGAATTAAAAAATGGTGTTATTTCAAATAAAGCAGATGGCGGTTGTGCAGTGGTACTAAATCCGAAGACGGGAGAAGTATTATCTTTTTCTATTTATCCGAGCATCAATCCAAACGAGCCGAGCAAGATAGATATTAGCGCCGCAAGAAATCGCATAATAAGCGATCTGTTTGAACCTGGCTCTGTATTTAAATTAATATCAGCAACAGCGGCTTTTGAGAACGGAATAATCGCTCCGCAAATGCGCTTCGATGCCGAAGGCGGAAAGATGAAAGTACCTTTGGGCGATGGTAAATTTCGATTAATTAGCGACTCGCACGAATACAACTGGCTTACATTTGAACAAGCTATTGAAGTATCGAGTAATATTGTATTTGCAAAAGCAAGCAAATTCATTGGTGGTGAAAAGCTGTTTCGCGCCGCGCGCGATTTCGGTTTTGGAATTATGACTGGCATAGATTTGCCGGGCGAAATCAGAGGAATTTTAAAGAAACCAAGCGACACAGATTGGTCTGGCACAACTTTACAAACCATGTCGTACGGTTATGAGGTAGGAGCAACGCCATTACAAATTGTTAACGCCTACTCAGCTTTTGCAAACAATGGTTACTTGATGAAACCGTATGTAGTCTCAACTATAAAAGAACCAAATGGAAAAACATTTGCCGAACAAAAGCCCCAGATTATCAGAAAAGTTTTTTGTGAAGACACTTATAATAAATTATTGCCTGCATTTGAAGGAGTTATTGAACGAGGCACTGCAAAAGAAATTAAAATAAACGGCGTACGTATAGCTGGAAAAACAGGCACGTCAAGAAAATACATGGATGGAAAGTACGCTGATAACTATTACACCGCGTCGTTTGTCGGTTTCTTCCCTATTGATGACCCGCAAATTGTTTGTTTGATAATGTTGGATAACCCAAAAGCCCGCGGATATTATGGCGGTACAACAAGCGGACCAATCTTCCGGGCAATTGCAGAGCGGATAATTGCATCCTCTTATAAATTTTCTAAAACATATATCGCTTCAGAAAGCGGAAACGAAAATATTACCGTACCGGATGTTCGAATGATACAATCGACCTTAGCTAAAAGAATATTAGAAAATTGCGGATTGAATTGTCAGATTTTCGGAACAGGCGCTATAGTTGTCAAACAATCTCCAGAACCAGGTAAAAAAATAGAAAAAGGCGAAAGCGTATCGCTTATTCTCAATAGCGAATCTATAACTTCATCAGATGGAACTATAACGGTGCCAGATGTTCGCGGAATGAGCGTACGCAGAGCAATTAATCGTTTGATGTTAGACGACTTAGATGTAAAAGTTCAAGGGTCTGGCAATGTAGTAAAACAAGCACCAGAAGCAGGCAGCCGTATCAGATTAGGTTCGAGCGTAATATTATTTTGCAATCATGATGGTTTATCACAAGCGTCGTTATATTGAGTGAATATGAAATTATCGCAATTACTTGAAGGCGTTACTGTTACAAAATTATTTCAGACTATGTACGGTCAAATGGTTGTAACACATGAAATTGAAGTTGCTAAAGTACAATACGATTCACGGAAAATCGAACAAAGCGATTGCTTCGTTGCTTTTAAAGGAACAACGAGCGATGGACACAATTTTGTTCAAACAGCTATAAATCAAGGGGCAAAAGTTGTTGTTTTGCAGGATGATAATGTATTGCCGGATGCTTTATGTATGCATACTGGCGTTGTTAAAGTAGTCGTTCCAGATTCAAGAAAAGCATTAGCAATCATTTCTTCCAACTATTTTGGCAATCCATCAAAAAAATTAAAATTAGTTGGCATAACCGGAACAAACGGAAAAACAACTACTTCGCATTTAATAAAATCAATCCTTGAAGCTGCAGGAGAAAAGGTCGGTTTAATTGGAACAATTGAATATAGAATTGGCGATAAAATTATTCCAGCAACTCATACAACTCCTGAATCGTTAGAGTTAAACGAGTTATTTGCACTGATGGTGCAAAGCGGATGCACATCTGTTTCAATGGAAGTATCATCGCATGCATTAGATCAATCACGGGTTTATGGATTAGATTTCGATCTTGCAATATTTACTAATCTGACTCAAGATCATCTCGATTATCATAAAACGATGGAAAATTATTTCAACGCAAAAAAAATTTTATTTACAGAATTAAAACCCTCAGGTTATTCGATAATCAATATTGATAATCGGTGGGGCGATAAACTTTGGGAAAGTATAAAGGGGAATAGATATTCATACGGTATTACCTCATCTGCAGATATGCAGGTTATAGATTTAAAATTAGGAATCGAAGGCAGCACCTTTCAGGTCAGAAACGGTGTTGGAACATTCGCTTTGTCAACACCCCTTATCGGAAGATTTAATATATATAATTCGCTTGCCTCTTATACAGCCGGTGTTGCACTTGGAATTCCACGCGAATTAATTATTAGTGGAATTAATAAATTGAAAAATGTCCGCGGAAGATTTGAACGCATCACATCTCCAGCCGGTTGGACGGCAATTGTAGATTATGCCCATACACCAGACGCACTTGAAAACTGTCTAAAAACAATTCACGATATATTGCCTAAAAATAATCGGGGGCGGATAATTACGGTTTTCGGGGCTGGCGGCGACCGAGATAAAACTAAACGTCCGCTAATGGGTCATATAGCCGGAGATTACAGCGATATTGTAATTGTAACCTCAGATAACCCAAGGACAGAAAAACCAGAAGATATAATAGATGATATAATGCGCGGCGTAATGCGGCGCGCCAGTGTATTAAGAGAAGTTGATCGGAGAACCGCAATCGAAAACGCTATAAAATGCGCTCGAAGCGGCGATGTAATTTTAATTGCCGGAAAAGGTCACGAAGATTACCAGATAATTGGAAAAGAGAAAAGACATTTTAGCGATCGTGAAATAGTTGAAAGTTTAATTTAAATAATCACTAATGAAGCTTACGAAATCCGACATACTTGCAACACCTCATATCAAAGCCATAGGTTTTGACGAGGTTAAGAAATTGACAATATCAGGCATTTCAACTGATTCGCGAACGACAAAAGTTGGAGATTTATTTATAGCTATTCGCGGCTCTCAATTCGATGGGCATAATTTTATGTCAAAAGCGATTGAAGCAGGAGCTATAGCTGTTATTATCGAAGATCGATGGGCAGAAACAAATGCAACAATGTTAGTTAGCATTAACATTCCGCGATTAGTTGTTAAAGATTCTATTGAAGCGCTCGGTCAACTTGCAAAAAATTATCGGCTAAAATTCAAGATTCCTATTATTGCGGTAGGAGGATCAAACGGCAAAACCACAACCAAAGAAATGATAAACGCCGTGCTTTCTACAAAATTAAATACACTTTGCACGGAAGGAAATCTAAATAATCATATCGGTGTTCCACAAACACTGTTTCGCTTAGAAAAGCGACACAAAATTGCCGTCGTAGAAGTAGGAACTAATCATATAGGTGAAATCAGTTACTTATGCAATATTTTACAACCCACGCATGGGTTAATAACGAATATAGGCAACGAACATTTGGAATTTTTCGGCACGTTAGAAGGGGTAGCAAAAGCTGAAGGCGAACTTTTTGATTGGCTTGCGATGAACAAAGGCGCGGCATTCATTAACACCGATGATTGTTATTTGGCAAATTCACAAAAGAAAATGAAAAAAGCGATCAGCTATGGATTTAACAAACGCGGTGTTTTTGTAAAAGGAAAAATTGGCTCTTGCAATGAAAGCGGTTCTTACGCCTTAAGTATCAAGCCGCGCAAAAAGAAAGCTTTTAAAGTAAAATTAAACATACCTGGCGAACACAATGCAAAGAACGCATTAGCGGCTGCCGCCGTTGGTTTAACTTTAAAAGTTAAATCGATAAGCATACAAAAAGCTTTAGAAAAATTTCAGTCGATAAACAAACGAATGCAAGTTCGCAATATTAATAATATAAAAATACTTGATGACACCTATAATGCTAATCCAGATTCAATGTTTGCAGCTTTAAAAACATTAAATGCAATTAAATCCGATGGAAAAAAGATTGCTGTTTTAGCGGATATGCTTGAGTTAGGTTCTCGGTCAGAAGAATTTCATCGTCAAGTCGGAAATAATATAAACAAGTTTAAAATCGATATTCTTTTTACAATTGGTTCTTTGTCGCAGAAATTCAATGAAAACGCTAATGTTGAAACAAAATCGCATTTCGATAATAAAACATCACTTATTGAAAATTTGTTGCAATCCATTACAGACGGAGATATTGTATTGGTAAAAGGTTCGCGCGGGATGAAGATGGAGGAAGTAGTCAACGCAATTATTGAGCGATTATCAAATAAATCAGGAAACTAAAATGCTTTTTTATCTTTTTACATATCTTGATAAGACTTTTAATATTCCCGGTTTTGGGATATTCAAGTATATAACGTTCCGGGCCGGAGCGGCGGCGGTTACAGCTTTAATAATTGCTTTTTGGTTAGGTCCTAAAATAATCAACAAACTCCGTGAACTTCAAATAGGCGAATCGGCAAAACTCGATGCTCCAAAAAATCATCTTGCAAAAGCAGGTACGCCAACAATGGGCGGATTGATTGTGCTTCTCTCAATAATAATTCCAGCTTTACTGTGGACGGATTTAAAAAATGCATACATCATTTTAATTTTATTCGTTACAATTGCGCTTGGAGCTGTTGGCTTTATAGACGATTTCCTAAAAGTTATAAAAAAGAAACCTATGGGTCTCATCGGCAAATACAAAATTGCTGGTCAGTTTTTTGTCGGACTCATTGTTGGCGTCGTAATTTATTTTTTCCCGCATTGGATTGATCCAGATTTGTGGCGCATAAAATCGTGCACTACGGTTCCTTTCTTTAAGTATCTCGAATTCGATTTTGGGATCTTTTATATACCAATGGTCATCTTTGTAATTACAGCAACGTCTAACGCGGTAAATTTAACGGACGGACTCGATGGACTTGCAATTGGCAATGTTGGTATTGTCTGTTTGACGCTCGCAATAATTACTTATGTATCAGGCCACGCTATTTGGAGTCAATATCTTACAATCCCATATTTACGCGGCAATGGCGAGCTTACAATATATTGCGCTGCAATTACAGGCGCTTCTTTGGGCTTTTTATGGTTTAATTCGCATCCGGCACAAATATTTATGGGCGATACTGGCTCGCTTGCGCTCGGTGGCATAATTGGCGCTATGTGCGTCCTTATTAAAAAGGAATTATTGCTACCTACGCTTGGCGGTGTGTTCTTAATGGAAACTGTCTCAGTAATAATACAAAGAACATATTTTAAATATACAAAGAGAAAATACGGCGAAGGAAAAAGAGTTTTTAAGATGGCTCCCATTCATCACCACTTTGAATTACTCGGTTGGGCTGAACCAAAAATCGTTACACGGTTTTACATAATTGCCATCATTTTAATGATTTTGAGTTTAGCGACATTTAAGGTTAGATGATTTAAGAAAATGAACAACATCATTTTGCAAAATAAAAAGGTTACAATTATAGGTGCGGCGCGAAGCGGTTTGGCAGTTTCAAAACTACTTAAATCGCAAGGCGCAAAAGTTTTCGTCAGCGATTCAAAGCCTGCTGAAGAAATCAAAACCTCGATCTCATATTTACAATCCGAGCAAATTGAATTCGAAACCGGGCTGCATTCAAGTCGCGTGTACGATTGTGAATTATTAGTAATAAGCCCCGGTGTGCCCAGTAATTCGCATGTGATTTTGGAAGCTAAAAAGCGCAATATCAAAGTCGTCAGTGAACTTGAAGCAGGTAGTTGGTTTTGCCGAGCGCCTATTGTGGCGATAACCGGCAGTAATGGAAAAACAACAACCACAACTTTAACTGGAAGGATACTCGAAAATGCAAAGAAAAAACATGTTGTTGCTGGTAACATTGGGAAGGCATTCTCATCTGTCATTCTGGAATTGGCTGAAACAGATATTGCTGTTTTGGAAGTGAGTAGTTTTCAATTAGACCATATCGATAAATTCAAACCAAAAATTTCTGCGTTGCTTAATATTTCGCCCGATCATATGGATCGATATGATAATTCAATGGAAAAGTATTCCGCATCTAAAGCACGAATATTTGAGAACCAATTGAGTGACGATTTTCTTGTTTATTGTGCAGATAATGATTGGACAAATAAAGTTGTTGCACAAGCAAATTGCCGCAAAATTGGTTTTAGCGTTCATTCAAAATTACAAGAGGGGGCTTATTTAGAAGATAACTCCATTGTTACAATTTTAGACGGCGTTAAATCGACTATTATTCCGACTAATGAAATCTTAATTAAAGGTCAGCATAATATTTACAATTCGATGGCGGCAACGCTTATAGCGCAATTGCTCGGCGTTGCTCCCCTTTCAATTGCCAATACGCTTAAATCTTTCGAAGGGGTGGAGCATCGTTTAGAATTTGTGCGCGAAATAAATAACGTTCGCTATTATAACGACTCGAAAGCCACAAATGTCGATTCCGTTTGGTACGCTTTACAAGCATTTGAAGAACCAATTATTCTTTTGCTTGGAGGGCGTGATAAAGGAAACGATTATACAAAATTAAATGATTCTGTAAGAAGGAATGTACGCGCTATAGTCGCTATCGGAGAATCAGCTGATAAAGTCGAAGAAGCCTTTAGAGGCATCACTGTAGTAAAAAAATCTTCGTCGATAGATGATGCTGTATCTACGACGCATTTTTTAGCCCAACCCGGAGATATTGTATTGCTTTCGCCGGCTTGTGCCTCTTTCGATTGGTTTAAAGATTTTGAACATCGTGGACAAGTTTTTAAGGAACTTGTAAAGAATTTATGATTTTACAGATTTCGCAAAATATAAATATGCACAGTCTTAAATCTATATTTTTTAAACATAAACACAGTATTCAATGACAAATACACAACGTAATCATATCGACATCTGGTTATTTATTGCAGTGCTTGCACTAATGGTTGTAAGTTTGGCAATTGTGTACAGCGCATCGGCTGAGTGGTCATATAAACGTTTTGAGAATCAAAGTCATTATTTGGATTTACATGCAATCAAAGTAATGTTGGGCATACTTGCATTATTCATCGGAATAAGCATCCCATATTCATTTTACAAAAGATATACTAAACTAGCGCTAATTTTAGGAGTGTTTTTACTTCTAATCACATTCGTGCTTGGCGGCGAATCTAAAGGCGCAGTGCGTTGGATTCGTTTCGGCGGGCTTGGATTTCAACCGTCAGAGTTCACTAAATTTGCTTTATTATTTCACATTAGTTCATTAATGGCTACAAAAGGAGAAAACATCCGAGACTTCAAAAAAGGATTCGTTCCTATAATTATTTGGATCGGATTAGTAACAGCTTTAGTTTTAGCACAGCCAAACTTAAGCGCTTGCATTATGTTGTTTGCGCTTTCAGTTGTTCTTCTTTTTATCGGACGTGTACGCATTTTGCATATTGCCAGCTTAATTACAATCGCAATCTTTGTTTTCACCGCGTACCTCGCTTTTATGACTTTTGTATTAGACAGACCTTATCAAATGAATAGAATAAAAAATTTTACCGCAGGAAATATCGATAACAAAAAGAATTACCAATTATGGCAAGGTATTATTGGTTTTGGCAACGGAGGACTATTTGGCGTAGGACCGGGCGAAAGCAGACAAAGAGATTTATTTTTACCAGAATCATATAACGATTTCGTTTATGCAATTGTAGGCGAAGAATACGGCTTAATTGGAACAATGACTGTACTAGGTGTCTTTTTATTTATTATGCTTAGAGGTTTTAGAATTGCAAAACACTCGAAAGATGATTTTGGACGATTTCTTGCATTTACAATTACATGCGCAATTACTCTATATGCATTGGTTAACGCCAGCGTTGCGTTGGGATTAATTCCAACAACAGGTTTGCCAATGCCTTTTATTAGTTACGGCGGCACGTCTTTGGTTTTATCGGCTTTTTCTATCGGCGTGTTATTGAATATTTCCTCTTATACGGATTTACGTCCGCGAATTGTAAAAGCACACAGTTCAGACGAAGAAACATTAGCATCAGAGACAGGACTTGGAAAAGTTTATTGAAATATATAGATGAATAATAATAGAATACTGATTGCTGCCGGCGGAACCGGCGGTCATATTTTTCCGGCAATAGCAATCGCAAATGAAATAAAAAAAATGAATCCATTTGCTGAAATATTGTTCGTTGGCACAAAAGGAAAAATCGAAGAGCGAGTCGTGCCTCAACAAGGATACAAGCTTAATACAATATGGATAAGCGGATTCCATAGAAGCTTTCAGATGAATAATTTATTATTTCCGATAAAAGTTGTTGTTTCGCTTATTCAATCGTTCTTTGTCATTAAAATTTTTAAGCCCGACATAGCAGTAGGAACTGGCGGCTATGTTTGTGGTCCTGTTTTATATATGGCATCGCTTTTAGGAATACCTACGGTCGTGCATGAATCGAATAGTTATCCGGGCGTTACTACACGAATACTATCGTCAAAGGCGACAAAAATATTCACTGCCTTTGAAGCGACAACTAAGTGGCTAAAAAATAAAACTAATGTTGAACTTGCCGGAACACCTACGCGAAGCGTTTTGACCACTGTTACAAAAGAGGATGGAAAAAGGTTTTTCAATTTATCTACATCAAAAAAAACAGTGTTAGTATTCGGCGGAAGTTTAGGCGCATATTCAATAAACCAAGCAATCAAAGAAATAATCGGCGAATTGAGTAAAAACGAAATCCAAATGATATGGCAAGTTGGAAAGAACAATACGAATTTAGTAAATGAGATGTCGGGATTAAGGAATCTTTGGATTGGAGAGTTCATTGATAAAATGGAATACGCTTTTGCTGCCGCAGATATTGTGATTTGTCGAGCCGGAGCAATGACAATTGCGGAACTTACATTACTTGGAAAACCCGCAATACTAATACCGTATCCTTTTGCGGCGGCAGACCATCAAACGTTTAATGCAAAAACTTTGGCTGATACCGGCGGCGCAATAATGATAGCAGATAATGAAATCAAATTAAGATTGAAAAATGAACTTATAGCGTTATTAAACGACGAAAACAAACTAAAGCAAATGAGTTTGGCAAATAAAAAACTTGGCAATTCAGAAGCTGGAAAAGTAATTGCTAAAAAAATTTTAGAATTAAAAAATTAATAGTCGCGCTCTTTGGGCTGTGGACATAAAAATGCAGGAAAAAACATTCAAATATAAGTTGGATTTTTATTATCAACAAACATTGATTTATCTGTCTACTTTAGTTTTATATGCAGGAATTCGCGGCAGTTTTGTTGAAGATCAATTTAGTTTTGTATTCAAAGACCCAATTGTCTATATCATTATTTTATTCTTTTTTGGTTCGTTGGTTGTTCTTTTTCTAAATATTTGGCGAAACCGTCGGTTAATTATTAGCGACGATAAAATCATTTTTTCTTCAAGGAATAAAGTGAGGATTTTTACAACTAAAGATATTGAATGGCTTCATATCGGCAAAGAACGTTTTGTTCAGACTGCGGGTAAATTTCAACAAATCTCAATAAAAATGAAAAATAAACAAATTCCGTTGCGTATACGCGTTGGCAGATATGAACATAATCGTGAATTAGTTATTGAAATAGAAAGGATTGCGCAAAAAGTGCCGAACAAAAAGCAGAGCCGATTTAATATTGCAAACAAAATTCAAAATTCGATTTCAAATAAGCAGGAATCATAAATTATGTTCAGCTCAATTAAAAAATTGCACTTTATCGGCATTGGCGGAATTGGTATGAGCGGCATAGCGGAAATTCTGATAAACGAAGGATTCAAAGTCAGCGGTTCGGATCGTTCGCTCTCGGAAGTAACCGATCGACTCGAAAAACTTGGCGCAATTGTGTGCGAAGGACATTCTCCTGAAAATATTACCAACGATGTAGATACTGTCGTATATTCGTCTGCCGTTCAACCTGATAATGCAGAAATATTGGAAGCGCAAAGAAAAAAAATTCCAATTGTGCGCCGCGCAGAAATGTTGGCAGAAGTAATGCGCCTAAAATACGGCATCGGCATTGCCGGAACACACGGAAAAACAACGACTACGTCTATGACAAGTCTCGTATTAATTGAAGGCGGACTCGATCCGACGGTAATAGTAGGCGGAAAATTAACCGGACTTGGCGGAACAAACGCTCGCTTAGGACAGGGTGAATTCATTGTCGTGGAAGCTGATGAATACGACAGATCGTTCTTATCAATTACACCGACTATTGCAGTTCTTACTACGCTTGAAACAGATCATTTAGACACATATCGAGATTTAGACGACATTAAAGATGCTTTTATACAATTTGCATCAAAAGTGCCATTTTATGGTTTTGTAGTTTTATGTCTTGATGAACCTGCTCTATTGGATATAATGCCCCAAATAAGTAGAAAGAAAATTGTAACCTACGGTTTAAATCCGCAAGCAGACGTGCAAGCAGTAGAAATTCGTCATAAAGAAAATACTTCTACATTCACTCTTATTCAAAAAGATAAAGAGCTTGGAATTATTACTTTGCTAGTACCGGGAAAACATAACGTGAAAAATGCGCTTGGGGCTATATCTGTTGGCTTAGAGCTCGGAATTCCATTCGAAAAAATTAAAGCCGGTATAGAAAAATTTTCGGGTGTTTATAGGCGCTGGGAAAAGAAAGGAGAGGTAAATAAAATTACAGTCTACGATGACTATGCGCATCATCCTACTGAATGCAAAGCAACACTTGCCGGCGCAAAATCCGGATGGCGTAGACGCATAGTATGCGTGTTTCAACCTCATTTATACAGCCGTACACGCGATTTTTACGAAGATTTCGGTAAATCATTTCTTCTTTCAGATGTTCTTGTCGTTACAGACATTTACCCTGCTCGTGAAGAACCAATACAGGGAATAACCGGCGAGTTGATTTCGAATGCAGCTAAGCAATTCGGGCATAAAGAAGTTTATTACATTCAAGATAAAAAACAGATTCCTTTGTTCCTTAAAACAATTACTAAAGACGGCGATATAGTAATAACAATGGGCGCTGGCGATATTTATAAATATGGAGAAGAATTTTTAAAGTTAAAATGAATGCTTAAATGGTGAATGGTTAAATATGAATTTTAACTTCTCACTTATCACAAATTAACAAGTTGCTAAATAATGATTTCTTTAAACTACATACAAACAATATTACATGGAAATATTTCGGTAGATGCGCCAATGTCGAAACGCACATGGATGAAAATTGGCGGTCCGGCAGATTTCTTTATCGAGCCAGCAAATAAAGACGATCTTGTCGGCTTAGTAAATTATTTTAATGCCCAACACTATCCATGGATAATTCTCGGTAAGGGAAGCAACATATTGGTAAGCGATGATGGATTTCGCGGCGCTGTAATCAGCATTGAAAATTCTCTTTCACATATCTATATAAAAGATAATCTCGTTGTAGCTGAAGCCGGTGCGCGTTTGACAAAATTTGTAGATTTTTGTGTACAACATAGTTTAGCTGGAGTTGAAATGCTCGCCGGAATACCAGGCACAGTGGGCGGAGCTGTTGTTATGAATGCTGGCGCACATGGCGGCGAAACAGCCGACCATATAGTTGAAGTTGAAGTTTATAGAAATGGCCAATTACAGAAAATTCCAAAAGTTCAGGGCGAGTTTGGATATCGTCGGTCGGGCTTTATTAACGATATTGTTATAAGCGCAACCTTTGAGCTTGAAAAAGGAAATAAAGAACAACTCGCCGAAAAAAGACGCGAACTAATTCTTCGTCGAAATAATACTCAGCCACTTGAGTATCCGAACCTCGGAAGTATGTTTAAAAATCCGCCAAACGCTTACGCCGCACAACTTATTGAGCAAGCCGGATTGAAAGGAAAACGCGCAGGTGATGCTCAAATCTCTGAAAAACATGCAAACTTTATAATCAACCTTGGTAATGCCAAAGCAACTGACGTGTTAAAACTTATAGATTTGATTAAACGAACTGTATATCAAAATTCCGGCGTAAGCTTAGAACTAGAAATCAAATTGGTCGGTTTCTCCAATTTTGAAAAGGAAGCGGCATGAGCAATAAGAAATCAAAATCTATCGGTTTTACTATTTTAATAATATTATCAATTTGTTTAGTGTTCGGAGCAAATGCATGGAAATCCAATTTATTAGTCAAACAAATTAAAATAAGCGGCAATAAAGTTATTGGAGTTAATGAAATTATTCAACTGACTCAAGTACAAACAAACACCTTATTATTTGACGTTGATCTCACTTCAATTCAGCGTAATATTATTAGCCATTATTACATTAAAGATGCAATAGTTGAACGTAATTTACCGAGCACAATCAGCATTAGCATAGTGGAACGAGAACCAGTCGCAATAACTATCAGGAATGAAACTTTTTATTTGGATGAAGATGGAGTAATTCTTCCACGCGTAATTTCCCGTAAGTTGTTCGATTTACCAATAATTAGCGGTATATCTGCTAGCGTGCCCCTTAAATATGGTTCATCAATTGCGCAGGATGATGTAATTGAATCATTAAAAATACTTATGCTGATGAAAAAGGCAAACCGTCCATTGTATCATACAATTTCAGAAGTGCTTGTAAGAAACGGAGGCGATATTATACTTTACACAACTGAAGGTAATGTTCCAATAATTTTTGGAAGAGGGGAAATCGCTTCTAAACTTGTATTATTAGAAACTTTTTGGAATGATGTTGCCCGTGTACATGGACCGCAAAATTTGAAGTATGTAGATTTACGATATAGAGATCAAGTAATAACAAAATGGAATTCGGAATTACAGACACCGAAAGGTTAAAAAAATATTATTGAATTAAAGGATTTACCATGGAACAAGATATTGCAGTTGGATTAGATATAGGAACTACAAAAGTATGCGCAATAGTCGCTTCGCCGGATGAAAATTATCCCGGTAAGTTAAAAATTCTCGGTATTGGAAAAAGCCCGTCTGAAGGTTTAACACGAGGCGTTGTAACAAACATTGAAAAGACGGTTCGGAGCATTCAATCGGCAGTTCAAGATGCTCAACAGCAAAGCGGCGTTCAAATCAAATCTGTAACAGTTGGAATAGCCGGAGATCATATTCAAAGCTTTCAAAGCCGTGGAGTTGTCAGCATCAGCCGTGCGGAAAATGAAATCACTCAACCTGATGTCGATAGACTAATTGAAGATACAAAGCGAGTTGCGCTCCCATTAGATAGAAAAATAATTCATGTTATTCCACAGCAATTTATTGTTGATGGTCAAGACGGAATATACGATCCTGTTGGAATGTCGGGTGTACGTATGGAAGCCGTTGTGCATATAATTACCGGACTGATTACAGCGGCACAAAATATTTATAAATGCGTGCAACGGGCTGGTTTGCATGTGAACGATATGGTGCTTGAACCTTTGGCTTCGAGCTATGCCGTGTTAGAAGATGAGGAAAAAGAGGTTGGAGTTGCATTACTCGATATAGGCGGTGGAACAACTGACCTTGCAGTTTTTGAAGAACGCACAATACGCCATACGGCAGTTATAGGCATTGCTGGGAAAAAAGTAACAGACGATATACGCAAAGGATTTGGAATTTTAACAGAACAAGCCGAAAAAATCAAAATTGAATATGGATTTGCACATGAACCATCGATTGTGGATAATCAACCTATACAACTGCCGGGCATTGGTGGGCGAGCGCCGCTTGAGATAGACAAACGTCTTCTGTGCAAAGTAATTCAACCGCGTATGGAAGAAATTTTGGAATTTGCCTCTATGGAAATAAAACGCTCAGGCTATTCCAAGCATCTTTCCGCCGGGGTAGTGCTTACAGGCGGCGGCTCATTGATAAAAGGTACTGTCGATCTTGCGAAAGAAGTCCTTGGAATGCCTGTAAAGATTGGAATTCCCGGCGGATTTAGCTCCGGTTTAATTAGAGAAGTTGAAAATCCGATTTATGCAACCGGCGTAGGTCTTGTAATGCATGAATTAAAACATAGAGATCGTTCTGCAGTAAAAGCTATAATTCAAGATGGAAAAGGAAAAACCATTTTCCAAAAAATGAAGTCGTGGTTTGACGAACTTTGAGTTATAAGTTGTAAGTAGTAAGTATTTAGTATTAAGAAATTATATGCATGATTTTCGAAAATTGAATGTTTATAAGAAGGCGCTTCTTTATACAAAGACTATAAGGAGCATTTCTAGTTCGTTCCCGAAAGATGAACTTTATGCTTTAACTTCACAATATCGTCGATCTGCAGATTCAATTGCACTCAACATAGCCGAGGGATCTGGAAATGATTCAAAACGAGAGTTTAATAAATTTCTTAATTATTCAATAATTAAAGAAACAAACGAAATAATATCAATGCTTATCGGTTTAAAACGAAGTATAGAGAAATGAATACTTATTACTTTCTACTCTATACTTTTTACTTTGAAAGAAATGAAACGCAATAACAAACAAATTAAAATCAATAACTAATAAAAAGGAGAACCCACCGTGCCTATAGAACTAGATATACCTTATGGCAAAGGAGCTAAAATTCGCGTTGTTGGAGTTGGCGGAGGAGGTGGAAACGCCGTGAACAGCATGATTCATAAAGGTCTTGCTGGCGTCGATTTTGTATCAATCAACACCGATTTACAAGCTTTAGAACGCAACAAAGCTCCGCATAAAATTCAAATTGGTAAAAACCTAACACGCGGACTCGGAGCCGGAGCTGACCCCAGTATTGGTTTTCGGGCTGTCGAAGAAGACAGAGAAGAAATCGCACACGCCCTTACCGGATGTGATATGGTTTTCATAACAGCGGGAATGGGAGGCGGCACCGGAACCGGCGGAGCGCCATTAGTTGCAAGTATTGCTAAAAGCGTTGGCGCGCTTGTTGTAGGAATCATAACTAAACCTTTTAGCAGCGAAGGCAAAAAGCGCAATGCTCAAGCCGACCAAGGTATCGAAGAGTTAAAGAAAAATGTCGATACACTTATTGTAATTCCAAACCAAAAGATTCTCGATTTAATTGATCGTCGTACGCCGATTATCGAAGCATTTGAACTTGCAAATCAAGTCCTTTATAATGCAACGCGCGGAATTTCTGAAGTTATAACCGTTCCCGGTTATATTAACGTCGATTTTGCAGATGTGCGCACTATTATGAAAGAAATGGGTGATGCACTTATGGGAACAGGAGTAGCTTCTGGCGACAACCGGGCTACAGAAGCCGCTCAAATGGCAATTTCAAGTCCATTGCTCGAAGGCGTTTCAATTGCCGGCGCTCAAGGAATTCTCATCAACATTACCGGCGGCAAAGAATTAAGCTTAATCGAAGTCGATGAAGCGACAAAAGTAATACATGAAGCCGCAGGTGAAGAAGCAAACGTTATTCTTGGAACAGTTATAGACGATAATATGTCTGACGAGATTATGGTTACTGTAATTGCTACAGGATTTAACAAACGCGCGGCTGCTGTACAGCGACCATCAAAGCCAATCGCAAAGTTGATAGATCATGTGCCTATAGGCCCAGCCGAACTTCAACGATTTGAAACTCCGGCTTTCGTTCGTAATGGTGTCGAAATTCCACGCACTCCACTACGGGAAGTCAGTATGCGGGAAAAAATAGATAAATCGGATACGGAGCGTCCGGCATTCTTGCGCAAAATTATGGACTGATCAATTAATCATCCATATTGAAAAAGTGAGCCGCCTTCTTTTCTCTACTTGCACGGTGGTACAGAAGGTTGGCTTACTTTTCTT
>JBBIII010000015.1:0-40521 GCA_037446575.1 Ignavibacteriales bacterium | reverse complement strand
GAAAAGATTTTAATGATTGAAAATATTGGAATGATTAGAAAGATTAGAAAGATTAGAAAGATTGGAAAGATTAAAAAAGCGTAACTGCATAGCAAACATGTCATTCCATAATGTTTTTACATGTAATCCAGGCTAAGCGCTGGAATAGCATGCCGGAATAATAGTATCCTCGAAAATACTGAGCTGTTACAGGAAAACTACCATTTTTCAAAAACACATCTTAAGAAAAACTCGTTTAAAGAAAATCACAAAATCATAAAAAATAGGTGGAAACACTTATAAAAATAGGTGATTGATATTGTTGAACAGTGCGCTATTCGCTATTCAGTTTAGCTGTGGTTCTTTCGATATTTACTTAGCAAAAATGTGAAATTATTTAAGGTAGAAGAATGAAAAGACTGTTAATTGTCGAAGACAGCGATTGCTTTAGACGGCTGATGGTAGATATGCTGAAAGATTACTATGACGAGATTTATGAATGCTCGGATGGTAAGGATGCTGGAATTGCATATGCAAAATATAAACCTGACTGGGTATTGATGGATATTGAAATGAAAGAGATGGATGGATTGACGGCGACAAAAAAAATTAAGTCGGAATTCCCCCAGGCGCAAGTAATAATAATGACGCATTACAAGGATTTAGAAATTCAAAAAGAAGCTGAATCTGCCGGAGCTCAAAAATTTATTTTAAAAGATAATATATCAAACATAAAAGAAGTGTTAGCGATAAGATAGAACATTGAAAAAAAGTTTTCTCATATTGTCGTTGTTTTTGTTAAGTGTTAGTTCGTACGAACTATCGGCGCAACAGGTTTTTGCACGCTGGCCAGATAACTCCGCATGGAAGCCGTATAAGTATAGTGGCGAGCCAAATAAAGATTGGAAAGTTCAGGATAAATCAAACGGTGGAACTTCGCCACAAAGCTATGCAAATATTACCTCAGGGAATCCTGATTTATCTCTCTCATCATTTTACTATGCAATGAATTCTGCATTAGATACAGTTTTCATTCGTTTCAGATTAGAATCAACTCCAGTTTCTTACTCCGGTGGAGCAACATATTCAAACTCCGATCCATTTCAATCTATTTCATGGACATTTTTAATTGATATTAATGGAGATGGCTGGAGAGATTTTGCAATACTAATGGACGGCGGAAGCGGCGGTCCATCAAGTGCAATTGATAAGTTGAGAATTATTTACTCAACATTAACAACCACACAATCTGTCGAGCCGAACGGGAGTACGATTAGAGAGATTGCAAATTTACCTACAGCAGAGATTAACGGAAGTATTATTGCACAGTACGATGGTCTGGGTCGGCAAGTAATCGGACAAATGTGGCCCCAGGGCAGGAACACGAAAGTGTACGATTTTGGAAGAACACGTGTTACGGATGCTACTGCCGATAATGGAGATTATATCGTTGATATTCAATTTCCTATAAATGTGCTTGATGCGACTGCTTATGGCGGACCTAAAGTAACAAGAAGCACTCCAATATCTGTTGCACTTTCAACTGCAAATAGTAATACCGATCCATTCCAGAAAGATGTTGCATATCTTGGTGTGCTGGTTAGTGGTGCAAACACTCCAATGCCGGGAAGTGATTTTGAAAGTTTTGATGGCTCATTTGCTAATTCTGGTCCGATTATAACACAGATAATAACTACACCATGCCCGAATGTTACGTTGACTGCGAAAGTTGCTTCAGCGCTAAAAGCTGTCGGTGGATTGCTGACAAGTACTGTTGATTCAGTCAAGTTTTATTTCTGGGATGATAAGAATGTAAGCGGCGATACTACAGGTGACTTTGGAAGCAGTTGGAAATACATCGGCAAAGGGACGATGAATCCAATTGGAACGTGGACGTTAAACTGGAATACTACGGGAGAGTTATCAGGATTTTATCTGATAAAAGTCATTGCCTACAACGATATTGGACAAATTACAGATTCATATTATCAGAATGCCGGGATTTATGGAAGAACATTTGGAATCCTTAGTAACAGTTGCGGTACACTTCCACCATATCTTGAAAAGAAAGCAAATGTAACATCGGTTATTTCTCAAGGAAATGTTTTTCAGAGAAATATTGTTTATACCGCAATCGTGCACAACTCAGGAAAGGTTCCTGTAACTCTGGATACCCTTTTCGATCAGCTGCCCACAACTTTCACATATCGTTCGGATACAACAGGCGGTTCGTTAACTCCGACTACAAGTCCGGCGCCGAATTCTACAGGCAGAATATTCTGGAGATTTAGTCCTGCAAAATCAATTCCCGTGGGTGGAAAAGATTCATTGAAATTTAATGTGTACGGCGGTAACTCAGCTGGAACATATTATAACACACTTACTGCAAGCGGTTCGTTGCCATATATATCCGCAGACAATGTTGCGCCGGTTACTGTAACAGATGCGGCGGCTTCTTTAAATAAAAGTGCAAATAAATCCGGCTCACTACAAAGAGGTGACACGCTCATTTATACAATCAGCTATCAGAACACTGGAAGTGTTGAGCTAACCAGTGATACATTATTTGATGTATTGTCTTCCGGATTTGATTTTATTTCTGCCACAAATTCAGGGAGTTATAATCCTTCAACAAGAACTGTAAAGTGGGGAATTGGAAATATCCCGGTTGGTGGAAGCGGTTCGGTTTCTCTAACTCTTAAGGTATCTGACCCATTTTCCGGTACAAGTCCATTAGTTAATTCGGCATATATGAGTGCGGCTGAGCTACCGGCAAATGTAACAAGCAATTCAACCTCGCATACGGTTGTATCACCATTATTAACAATAACAAATACTGCAACTCCTTTATATGCAATACCGGGCGCTTATATTACTTATACAATCAATTATAGTAATATTGGCACAGGAGCGGCGAATTTTGATACAATTACTGCAATTATTCCGGATAGTTTAAGTTTTGTAACAGGGACGGCATCGGTAACACCGATAAATGTTTCGGGTAATACAATTAAATGGGCGTTTACTTCTATTCCGGCAAGAAGTTCCAATAACATAATTACATTCCAGGCGCTTGTAAAATCATTTGCAGTACCGGTGCAAAATTTTAATCAAGTCTGTACAACTTATATAAAATCAAATGAGACAGCTTTAACATCTGATACTGCGCTTACTATTATTAATGCAATCCCAAGTGTGATGGTTAGGAAAGAAGCCAATCCATATTTGATGATTGGTGCCACGAATATCAGATACAAACTGACATTTAAGAATGAGGGTACACAACCGGCTAAGATCACCTCTATTATAGATAGCTTGCCAAGTGGATTTACATATGTGAATGGCACAACTGGAGGAATGGTAACTGGAAATCCGACAAATGGTGCTACAACCGGTCGGCTTGTGTGGACACCAGCAACACCGATTACTCTAAATCCGGGAGTAACAGACACTGTTGGATTTAATGTTACTTCATCTGCAACCGCTGGAACTTATACAAACGCTGGTAGAGCATACGGCATTGTAAGCAGTACAAGCAGTACAGATTCTGTATCAGGGAGAGTAGAAGTTATTGTAAATGCAAGCGGTCAAACTGCTATTTATAAGAGTGTAGATAAAATATCCGCGTTGCAAGGAGATACACTTATTTATTTTATCTCATTTAGAAATGATAGTACAAAAGGGTTGCCCCAATTAGTACTATATGATGTATTGCCGCCTTATGTTCGTTATATATCACATACGATTACTGGAACGACTGGAACTTTATCGCCGGCTCCGCCACCAAAAGTTGGAAGCTCACCCAGCAGAGATTCATTAAGATTCCAAATGTCGAATCCATACAGCTCTGGCAATAATTCTGTAATAAGAATTGTCGCAATAGATAGTATCGGTACACCCAATCTTACGACATTATCTAATAGTGCATCCGGATCATACACGTCTGGTGGGGCAATTATCAGAACTTCAAACACTGTATCTACGGTAAGCTATGCCGCGCCGAATATTACATTTACAAAATCTGTAAGTCAGACAAGCGCTCCTGCGAATACGATGCTTACATACACTTTGAGTTATAGTAATGCATCTACAGCAGGACCATCAACTAATACTATTATAATAGATACATTACCGACTAATGTTTGGTATAAACAGGGCTCTGCAACTAATGGAGGTGCATTCGACTCAAATGCGACTGCGAAGAGGATTGTATGGAATTTAGGAAAAGTAGATGCAGGAGTTTCCGGCTCGGTTAGTTTCCAGGTCTACATTAATAGTGGAGCAACCGGATCGGTTAATAATACTGCACGGCTCTATAATAATGAATTAAAGAATAGAGTCTCAACAGTTACTACGACAATCGCGGCGGCGCCGATTTTATCATTAACAAAGAGTGTTGATAAAACTCTTGCAGCTCCTGGTGATACGCTTACATATATAATAACATTACAAAACAGCTCATCTACAACAGCCGCAACGATTGATACGCTTTTTGATTCGATTCCAACTAATACATTATTAGTATCAACTACTCCATCGGCATTAACACCTCCAAATGTTGGCGATAGTACTGGCGCAGTTAAATGGTTTGTGAATACGCTGAATGCGAACAGTTCTTATGTTTGCACACTAAAAGTTAGAATAAAAAAACCGTTAGCGATCGGAAGTGTAGAATCAATTTCAAATTTTGCATGGAATAGATCTGCACAAATTCCAAATACAACTTCGAACACAGTTATAACGACATTAACATATCCACAACAAACGGTAAGCAAATCTGTAGATAAGGGAACTGCCGTACCGGGTGACACGCTCACTTACATTATTATAGTAACAAACAACTCGTTAGTTACAGTTACTGCAGATACTTTAACGGATGTAATTCCAACACATTCGACTTTTGTCTCTGCTACAGGAACGGTTGGTTCACTTGCAAGCGCTCCTTCTGTTGGAGGAACTGGAACCGTAAAGTGGTCTATTGGAAATTTATCTGCAAATAGTTCTGCTACTATTACGCTTAAAGTAAAAGCAAATTCTCCGTTAGATAATAGTACCAAAATCAATAATACTGCTTCATTGACAACAGATATGACAAATACTGTTGTTATGAGTAATTCTGTAAGCACAACAATAAATTCTGCACCGGTTCTAAGTATCACAAAATCAGTTGATAAGGCAACGGCATCGGCAGGCGATACAATCAGATATACGATTGTTTATAGAAATACAGGCAATTCAAATGCGGCTGGTTATCAATTGTTGGATCCGATACCGGGGAATACATCGTTTGTAATAAGCTCTATTATACAGCCATCGAGAGTTGGTTCGAGTGCGTCATATAATCCGCTTACAAATAAGATAGTAGTTACTGTTGATACATTAAAGGCCGGTACTATTGATTCAGTAAAATTCCGTGTAGCGATAAATTCTATTTTACCTTATGGTGGGAACACAATTACTAATACAGCAACAGCAAGTTCTGCTAATGCGAGCTCTTCATCTGGAAGTGCTATGACGAATGTTACAGGGGAATCTCATCTTGGTATATATAAGAGTGGTCCTACTTCATCTAATCTACGCGATGGAAGGGATACAATAACTTATTTGATATCCTGGAATGTTGGTGGTTCGTCTTCATCTGACAGTATATATATCAATGAACCATTGCCGCCAAATATGAGATACATATCAAGCTTGCCATCCGCTGATATAAATCCGGGATTGGATAATAATGGATTAGTAAAATGGAATTTGGGAACGAAGAATCCAGGCACATCAGGGCAGGTTAGTGTAACAGTTTGGACAGATGCGGCAGGAACGTATAGAGATTCTGCTACGATTACTTCAAAACAAAAACCAACCGTTGATGCAGAGAATACAAGCAACACTGTAATAACAGTTATCTCGGCTCCGCATGATGGCTCAATTGATCAAACACCAACGCGGTATCCAGGGCAGACAATTACTATTACGGTAACCGATGCTGACCTGAAGAATGAAGGTGTAATATTTGTAACAAGTAAAAACACAAAAACAGATGAATTGGAGCTCGTGGGATTATATGAAACCTTCTCTGGCTCAGGAATATTTATTGGCAACATTTCAACCAGTTTCGATACCGTAAAAGGAACAGACTATAATGGATTCTTTAATGTTCAAGCAGGCGATACAATCAAGACAACTTATACGGATGAGATGAATGCTTCTTACCTGACAGTAGATATTTATGTGAGCACATTAATTTTAGGCGGAATAAATGGAACAATCGTTGGAATTCCGTCTGTAGTTGTTGCTGGCGATTCGGTAGAATTCACACTCACAGACATGGATCTCAATTATAATGTTTTATCTGTGGAGTCATACAATCTACAAATAGTTACGTCAGCAGGTGAAGCTGAAACCAAGACATTTATTGAGACGGGTGTAAATACAGGGATTTTCAAAACATTTATCTGGACAAAATATGGAATTGGACCCGGCGCAAGTGGAAACGATACATTGTTGGTGGTTCCGGGTGATACAATCAGAGTAACATATTTAGATTCGTTGACTGTAAAAGGCGGCACTGCAACAAACAGCGCAAATGTATTAGTAAGCACACCGGATTTTTCCGTATCGCAGAAAATCTGGAAAGATTTAAATTATGGCAACCCGATGCCGCCGGATACAATCGCTTATACAATAAAAGTGATAAATACAGGGGGCAGAGCGACCGCGGTTGCAGTAATTGATACTGTTCCAGGCGGAGTTACGATATTGACCGGTACTTTACCTTCCGGAGCAACAGTTAATGATCGAGTAATTACATTTGCGACGTTCGACCTGCCAGCTGGAAATCAGGATTCGCTGCAATATTCTGTTCGCATTGATTCATCGATTCAGAATGGAGCGCCTGCTGTTAATATTGTTCACATAATTGCAAATGGGGTTGATCAAAAAATTACCGCTTCATTTACGCCTGTGAACCTGCCTTTATTGACGTTGAGCAAGTCAGTTGATAAAGCAAATGCCAAACCGAGCGATACACTTACATACACAATTACGTACCGCAATATCGGAACTTCTAATGCTATGTCGGTAAATGTTTTTGATGCAAATCCGATGAATACGACTTATGTGCCTAATTCGGTAATTCTTAATGGTGTGCCGAAAGGTGACGGAGTTGAAGCGCCGACACCCGATGAGGTAGAATATGTAGCGCCAAACTTACAAATAAATGTCGGTATTGTTTCGCCAGGCGATACAGGAACGATATCGTTTAAAGTAAGAATACAATAGAAATTTTTAAGGAGAATAAATAATGAATAGAATACTAATGGTTTTAATACTGATTGCACTGATAAGTATTATTGTAATCGGACAGACAGCAAATGTCATGTCGATTAAATATCCGGGATATGTGCTTACAGTCCCTCAAAATTTGGAAGGATACGGAGATGCAGAATTTGCCCCTTTTGTTTCTGCAAAAGTAGATTCTTTACCTAAGAAAGCAGAGCAAAGCAGATTCGGAATATTATTCAGGGATGATGCAAAAAATCTTTCAACTGTAACTTTGTTAGAAATTTTAGACGCGGCAACAAATAAGGTAATCCGGAAAATCAGTTTGGATGAATACTATAATCCAAAAGAAAACGACCTCAAGTTTATAAAGGATATAAGTGTTGCCGAAGACGAAGCATTACCCGGTAGTAAAAAGATACAGCTATCTTTTGCACTGCAATCAACCTCAGCTTTAAAAGTAAAAGTACGTCTTTATGGAAAAGTTGAGGGTACAATTTCTCAATCGCCAAATGGTTTTGTTATTACAAACAATGAACCCTTGACTCAATTGAAGCCGGCCCTTCTTTTTCAGGCAATTGTCGGCGTGCCAATAAAATTAGATATAAAGAAAGAAAAACAGCAAAGCTTTATACTCACAAGCAATAGTGTGTCACTTGAACCAAATCAGAAGACGAAAGTGTTGTCGTTCGATATAGTTGGCTCAACAATATCTTTTGCCAAATATATTCCTCAGCAAATTGAGAATGTTAAAAATTACTATGCAGGAAGAAAGACAACGCCTAGTGTTGCAATTGTGACTGTCTCTGAAAAACCGTCAACCACGCCAAAAGATACAATGACGTATGTGATTTACTATCACAATATCGGCACTGCTCCAGCCACAGATGTAAATATTAATGGACAGATACCGGGCGGCACTTCATATTTAGAAGGAAGCGCTGAAGCAGAATTTAAAGAAGTGTCAATCAGCTTTGAAAGAAAAGAAGTTAAACCTCCAGCTATTGGAGAGGTAATAAGTTTGAAATGGAATGATAAACAAGAAATTAAATCAGGAGAAGAGCGATGGGTGCGATACAAAGTAGTAGTGCGCTAATTGTTCCAAGAGGAGAATTGATAATGCGATTAATTCATGAAAGGAGGGCACGTGAACCGGGAAAATCTCCTCCCGATATATGAATCGGGCTTGGATGAGAAGTGTGGAGTAAGAAGTATGAAGTATGAAGTAAAAAGTAAGAAGTTAAAAATAAGAAAATAAGTAATTATGAAAAAAATAAATCAAATAAATAAACAAACAAACCTAAAGAAAGGGTTAACCATGAAACGCAACTTGTTTGCGCTCCTGGCGGCTGTCTTTATTGTAGTCTTACTAGTTCCGGTAAGTTTACAAGCTCAATTGACACCTGCCGGGACAGTCATAAAAACCGTTGCAACTGCAACGTATAAAGACATTGGTGGTACCGATATGCCTGGAGTAGTATCGGATACTGCTTATACGACGGTTGACCAGATGCCTGGTATTGATCTGACTCCGACAAGTTATTACAAAATTGTCGGTGACAGCGTAAATGTAGATTATGCATTTGTGCTTACCAATACCGGTAATGGTACCGATTCGTATGACCTAACGACATTATGGCAACATAATGGATCGTCCGGTTGGTCACTTGCATTCTATTTAGATGCAGATAAAGATGGAGTTCCTGATAACACTGGTTCTCCGATAACATCAATAACCAATCTTCCGATGTCTCGCGACACTGGATTTGTGATGCGCGTATTCGTTCCGTTAGGAACTGCGAATGGTACAATAGATACAGTTCAACTCAAAGCTGAGTCGCAGTATGCAATAGCAAATCCAGCTTACGGCTCTGCCGTTGCATATAGTCGCGATACTTTAGAGGTTCGTAAGGTTGAGTGGGTAAAAAGTAAAGAAGCGACAGGCACAACAAAACCGGGCGATGTTGTAGAATATGAAATCAAATTCGTGAACACCGGTTCTTCAACGGCGAAGAATGTTACAATCAGAGATATTCTTCCAAATAACCTAACCTTCAAGACCGGCGGATATGCTGGACCGGCAGACTTCCAGGTAGATAGCGCTGGCGTTGGCGGCGGTTCACCTGTTGCTGGTTCTACAGTTACGTGGAATCCAGGAGATGTTTTGCCGGGTAAAGGCGTCGGTTTCAGATTTAAGGTTACAATCAATTCCGGAGTGTATGCTGGCACGATAATCCAAAACTATGTTAGTATCTCCTATATAGACAGCGTCAGTACTAACAAACCGGGTAGAAAAGATTCAACTGGTAAATCTATAACCGTGTCCGAGTTACTCGGATGGATGTTAAAAGTTGATTTGCTTGGCGGTTCCTTCCCGACAAATGATCAGGACGACTCTGTTGATGTAAGCACAGCTCAATGGTTCGGATTGAAACTTTATAATCGCGGAAACAGATTGGATACCGCTCAGATTTTCAAAACCACAAGCTTACCGCTTACATGGACAATTTATAAAGATCTCAATAAAAATATGGCGTTTGATGGCGGTGATGTAGTTTGGACTGCATACGATACAATTTCGGTTGCGAAAGATGATAGCGTTTGGTTCTTAGTTACAGCAACACCGGCAAATTCAATTCAGGATCGTAAGATTGATACAGCATATTATAGTTTCAAATCTAAATCTAATCTAACTGCACCAGATTCAACTTACGGTTACACGTACACTTTAGTTAAATCACCAAAATTGATGCTAAACAAAACAGTCGCAAAAGGCGCAAATGGACTCAGCAGACCTGGTGATACTTTAACTTACACAATTCGTTACTGGAATTCTGGTTCCGGAAATGCCAACACAGTAGTTCTGTCGGATGTAATGCCAGAACAGGTTACATTCCTGACCGGTTCTGTTGAATTATCACCTGATGGCACAAGCTGGACGCCGCAGGCAGTTGGTTCCGGTGGTGTAAGCTGGAGCAGTCCAACACTTCAATACAATGCTAATACAGTATATGGTTGGGGTAATGCAACAACTCCAAAAGAAGGTTGGATAAGATTTAAATCAATAATTAAGTAGTTGTTTTAATCGCTCGGGTTTCGTCCTGCGGAAGCAGGGCGAAGCCCAAAGCGGTTTTTAGAAATGAAAAAATTAGAATTACATATTAAACTTTTAACTCTTGCTCTGTTGCTCAGCGTAACCGGAGTGATACGCCTACAAGCGCAATCATCCGCAAGTCAGATTGATAATACGGTTAAAGGTTATTTCAATTTTGCGGACGGACAGCAGGATTCGGTTATTAGCACTGCCTCTGTTAATATAGATCAACTCAGTAGTTTAGCTCTATCTAAAACAGCGTCTCTAAGTAATGTAGTTATAGGGGATATTGTTTCGTATAGATTAATTATTAGAAATACTGGTTCATCTACTATAACAACAGGATCGGTAATTGATTCGCTTCCACTGAAAGTCACACCGTTAAATTGGAATCGAGGTGAAGTAGTAAATGGAGTATTTGCGTGGAATATTACATCACTCTCAGCCGGCGCAATAGACACCGCTGAAATTATTGCGCGTGTAAATTCTGATGTTCCAAACAACACTTACATTACAAATTACGCTTATGCGTTTGATGGTCAGGGTAATGAAGTAAAAGATTCGGTTCGAATTGTTGCTCAGACTGTTGTTGATTATTCCTGTGAGATGGGAATTACAATAGAACCCAAACTCGTTATCGGCAACGGAACATCTGCATCAGTCATTACAGCTTTTATTTCAGATACACTCGGAAATCCAAAACCAGATGGCACACCTGTTTATCTCAAATCATCGCTCGGTTCGAGTTTCTTCTCGAACGGAAAAGATTCAATTGTTATTTACACTCAAAATGGATGGGTAAAAGATTCGCTCCGCGCATTGATTTCTGGCGGTCAGATATTCACAGCAAAAGTAACGGTCTCTATTTCAGAATCGAATGTATGTTCTAAATTAGACACACTCGAAGTTGTATTCTATCCTGGCGCAATTACTGGCATAGTATTCAATGATGATACCGATGAGCCGGTTGAAAATGCCCGCATTATTCTTACCGCATCTAATGGAAGAGTTATTCAGAATTTGACAACAAAACGCGATGGACGTTATCTTATTCCGGTTCCGAGTACGGATGTTTATACTATTCGAATCAGCGCTAAAGATACTTTAGGTCAAATGATTAATGTATCAGCTAACGTACCGGTGAATGTTCCCAGTATTGGCGGCTTGCCTCCGGTGTATCAACCGAACTTAGCAACTGGCACTATGTATTACTATCTGAATCGAAAACCGATTCCAATTGCTGGTTTGAAGCTCTACATGTTCAGGCAGAATACTAACGATGGTAGGTTAAATCTTAAAACTACATCTGTAAAAGCAGAATTACCGATTGATTCTACATTCACAAACTCTCAGGGTATGTACCAATTCTTGTCACCTAAAAAAGGAACCTATGAGATTGTTCCAGCAGATCCAACAATCCGAACATCTCGAATTATGCACGTTCCTGATTCTGCCGGTGTCTATATTATCAATTCAAACAGTCCGGTTGTTGTCGATCCGAATTTAATTTTGACAAAGAGCGGGCCATCTAAAGCTTACGCTACGGATACAATTACTTATTCAATTACTGCACAGAATACAGGAACGCTTCCACTTTCTAATTCACAACTGATTGATACTTTAAGTCAAGCAATGAATTTCATCTACGCTTCAAACGGCGGAGTTTATGATGCTTCTGGTCATCGTGTTTTATGGACAATTGGAAAATTTGATTCACTGTCATCTAAAAACTTTATGGTTGATGTGAGTTTGAGAGATTCTATTCTCGCAAATTATTTTGCTGTTAATAAGGTTGTATTGACAGGTGATGAAATCTATCCAAAAAATGCCGAAGCGCATACACAGGTCGTCAAAGCAAATCCATTGCTCTCGATTACAAAGTCAGCATCGATTGATACCATAGAAGCTGGCGGACAATTTATCTACACACTGCAAATTAATAACGAAGGCAATAAACCCCTAACAGATGCATGGCTTAAAGATACAATAGATACAAAATATCTGACAATCATTAGCGTGAATGGTCAAACGGTTTCTAATAACATCGTCAATTGGACAAAAGCAGTATTGGATACAAATGAAGTTGATTCTGTCAGAATTGAAGTCAAAGTGAATGCCGATATCCCTGATGAACAACAGATATTGAATATTGCTTATGCCGGTTCAAACGAAACGACTTCTACTATATTTAAATCTCAAGCAATTATACATGTAAGGAATTCTGCAAATCCAACGCCCAAGCCAAATCTATTTATAGCAAAGATTTCTTCATCGGATACTGTTGCTGTCGGCGATACGGTAACTTACACAATTCGTATTAAGAACGTAGGAAATGTAACTCTTCGGAATATCGCAATAACCGACACATTACCCCAGTCGCTAATGCCAGTTAGCGTTGTTAATGCAACAATGAACAATCGTGTTGTAACGCGCTTGTTTGATTCGCTCGTAGTATCGCAGTCAGATTCAATAATAGTCAAAGCGAAGATTCCGCAAAATCGTCCGAACAAAGAAAATATTGTTAACAGGGTTTATGGTAAATCTGATGAAACACCGAAGGTTCAGGATACGACTGTTAGAATTATCACGCGAGTAAATGTTGCAAGTAAATCGTGCCGAATTCATTTAACTGCAAATCCAAATGAACTTCTTGGGGATGGAAAAGAATTTGCATTAATAAAAGCATATTTAAGCGATACACTCGGGAACGCAAAGCCGGACGGAACGCCGGTATTGTTCAGAAGTCCGATAGGACAATTCTCAAACGGTCTCGATTCTATTATAGTGCCGACAGTGAACGGTTGGGCAATTGATTCGCTCTCAGCAGATGTTACTGGAATCGGAATTGTCAATACGTTTGCAAAAGTCAGTGCAAGAGATGTTGATGTTTGTTTTGCGATAGATTCTGTCAGAATTTTATTCTATCCCGGCGCTATCGAAGGTGTTGTAATTGACAATCGTCCGCCGCATAATCCGGTTGAAAATGCATTGGTCGAAGTCTTCGGCACAAGCTCTAACAATCCTTATTACAGTTCTTATATAACAAAATCAGATGGTTATTATCTGATTCCGGTTCCAAAATCAGATTTATATCGAATCAAAATTACGGTTGTAGATAATTTTGGCGAGAATGTAAATTCTGAAACTACAATTCAAGTAAATGTTCCGGAAAGAGTTAAAAATGAAAACTCAATTTCCGGTAAGGTTTATTTCTATGTTTCTAACAAACCGATAGTTGCAAGACGGGTTGCGATTCAGCTCGATAGTCTCGGTTTTTCAGGTTCATTGCCGAAATCTTCCTCCGGCAATATTTCCAAAACAACTGTAAACACATCCATAACTGATTCTACAGGAACTTATATTTTCCGAAATGTAAAACCCGGAAAGTATCAAGTTGCCACCTCAGATCCTTATATAAAAGGCGAGGTCAATATCGCCGAAATGACAAAAGGCAAATATATAATCAACGCAAACATACCGATAGTGTTGAATCCGAATATCACATTTACAAAAACCGGTCCGTCTCCTGTATATGCACAGGATACAATCACATACACAATTATTGTAAGAAACAATGGAAATATTTCAATTGACTCAACAGTTGTAACCGATTCGCTCGATGCAAGCATGATTTTTGTTTCAGCAGGCGCAAGGAGCGGTGCAAGTCATAATTATTCTTCTGGTAAAGTTGTCTGGCAAGTAGGAAGAATAGATTCAGTCGGTGGAAGTGATTCGCTCTGGATTAGAGTGAGGTTCTCAGATACATTGTCAACGCAGTCCAGCTCGCTTACAAACTCCGTGTATATGACATCCGATAAAACTACAAGGATGAATACAAGTTGCACAACTTTAGTAATAAATCCTGAATTGAAGATAACAAAGCAGGCGATGCTCAAGATTGTTCACATCGGCGATGTTGCGACTTATAAGATTAAGGTTACTAACAACTCACCCTCGATGTGGTTAAAGAACATCAGAGTATCGGATTATATTCCGCTCGGATTCAAATACGTTGCCGGTTCTACATTTATTGGAAGCAGAAAAATCAGCGATCCTCAAATCGGAAAAGAAATTGTATGGACAATTGCGGATACGCTTTATCCAGGCGCGTCAATTGAATTTGTTTATCGTCTTGTTGCCGGCGCAGGTTCTGCTGAAGGCAATGGCGTTAACAGCGCACGTGCATATGGACAAACGCCAAGCGGAGTGTGGATTCGTTCGATTTTAGTTTCAGAACGAATAGAAGTTCGCAAGGGAATTTTCACAGATCATGGCGTTATCATCGGAAAAATATTCTACGATAATAATCGCAATGCTTATCAAGATGAATTCGAAGAAGGCGTAAAAGATATCGAATTAATTATGGAAGACGGCACACGCATCGTAACCGGCGATGATGGCAAGTTCTCATTGCCCGATGTGTTGCCGGGTAAGCATGTTATTAAGGTACGTAAGCATACTCTTCCAAAAAACGCTGAGCTGATTACCGGATATAATGATTTTGCAGGAGATCCTACATCACGATTTGTTAATCTCACACCAGCCGGCATTGCACGCGCTGATTTCTATCTATCTAAAATTACTCCAGATACGTTTGATATAAGTCAATCAATTGCGAAGGTGGGAAATATTGTAATTCAAAGAATTGCACAGCCGCGCAATGTCGTATTCATCGAAGATGAAAAGATGATTCCGATGAAATTATCGGGTCTCAATTTCGATGTAGGTAAAGCTACACTGCGTCAAGAAGCATTCCCGACATTGAAACAGCTTGCTCAGATTCTTTATGATTATCCTGATATAACAGGAACAATAGTCGGACATACAGATTCGAGTCCGATTAAAACAAAAGAATTTCCGAATAATACGGTTCTATCAAATGCCCGCGCCTTTGCAGTTAAAAAATACTTGGCTGATAAAGAAGGAATTGATACAACCAGAATTAAAACACTTGGTTATGGCGAATTTAAACCTATTGCTACAAATAAATCAAAAGAAGGTAAAGCTCAAAACCGACGTGTAGAGTTCTACTTTGGCGAGTTTATCGAAATGCCACAACGCACAGCAAGCACAATTGAGTTTAAGATTCCAATTTGCTACAACGGAGATCAATTGATAAAGAAACTTGAATTCACCGATGTGCTCGATGAACGTCTAATCTTTGATGAAGGGAGTGCTCTGTTAAATGATAGTATCGCAATCAGCCCGCGTGTTGAAGGAAATAAACTTCACTGGACAATTGATAGCATAGGAAATAATTGTAACAGTTCGATTACATATCGGGCAACCATCAATAAACCGACTGAAAAACAAATTACGCTTAATTCCTTTACAACAGGTTTTAATTATCAATTTAGCGATACGGTAATTACGAGCGATTCATTATTGCAGACGACCAATGAAGCAGCGGTTGCAGTTCGTGGAAAAGCTGTCAATTACATTTTATCGGGTGTTTTATTTGATGTTGCGAAAGCAAGTTTGCGCTCTGCGGCTGCATCCGCTTTAAGTAGTGTAGTGGAAGTTCTTAAGAAAGATACAACCGCAACAGTGCTTATTGAAGGACATACCGATTCCAGTCCGATACGCACTAAAGAATTTCCGTCCAATCGTGAGCTTTCAACTGCCCGCGCTAAAAAAGTTGCTATGAAACTGGTTACAGATTTTGGAATCTCACCTACTCGTCTACGCTGGATAGGGTATGGTGAATATCGTCCTATCGCTACAAATAAGTCTTCTGAAGGAAGACAACAGAACCGCCGAGTCGAAATGCGAATTTTCACAAAATCATTTACTCAAAGTGTAATTCAAGAAGGATTTGCCGATACATCAAATACAGAAATACAAAGATTTGTTTCGCGTATCGAGGAAGATAAATTTGATACAACTAAAACAGGTCGTGTTGGCGATCAGTTTATGGTTCATCTAAAATTGAAACGCCCGATATCGCCTAAGACAGTAGAAGTAACTGTTGTCGATTCTTTGCCAAACGGATTACGATTGATTGAAGATTCACCAAAATCTATTTCCGGAATAGAATCATTAACACACGGTAAAATTATTATTGCGAAATGTTCGGTTAAAGAACCACAATCTTCATTGTGCTTTAGAGTAGAAATTACTGATGAAGCTAAAGTTGGCGAAATAATCGAACATCAATTTTATATAGTAAGACGCGAAAAGAGCGGCGAAGTTTTAATTGAAAAGATTAAGCCGATAAAGATTGAAGTTGTTGATAAGAATTATCGAAATTGAAAGTTAAAGAACAAACATATTACCCATTAGAATTTTTCGAAAACAGTAGCAAGATTCTGTCATTCCCGCAGATATTAAGCGGGAATCTTATAACTGCTTTCAAAAAACTTGGCATAGTTATAAGTTTGCTGTTCGTGCTTTCTACTTCAGCTTTCGGACAGTTGATAAAGATTACTTATCCGGAAGATGGAACAATAAGCAGTCTGCGCAGTCAGGCGGTTGTTGCAAAGGGCTGGGTAGGTTTCGATGCAGAACTTTGGGTCAATGGAGTACAGGCAAAGCGCGGTGCAATTCGTACCGATGGCGTTATTGATTTTGTGAACGTTCAGGTTCCAAACGGCGAGGTGGTTCTTGAAGCTCGTCTGGTAAATCCGGATGGTTCTCCAATCGGATCGGATTCGATAAAAATTCATGTTCTCGGCGAACCGGCGGCTGTTAAAATAGAGATGAGCGATGGAGAAGTTCGCGCTAACGGTTCTTTGAAAGGAAAAATTCAGGTTTTAGATTACTGGGGTTACGCCTTGAAAGATTACATCGTAACTCTTAGTGCAGATAGCGGCAGTATTACTGCAAGAGATCTTGATCCGAATACATTCGGCACGCAAATTCGTCTTGTGAATAGTATCGGTGAATTTGAGTACATAGCCGGAAAGAACGCTGGCATCGCAATTATCACCGCACAGGCAGAGCAAGTAAAATCTTCTGTCGAAATCAGAATGTTGACTCCACTCGAACCATTCACACTCGTAGGACTTGCAGATGGCTCGTTAGCTTCGATGAAAGCAAGCGGCGATTTAACACGACTTGCGGATAAAAATTCTTTCCCAGATGGATTAACAACAGATGGCCGACTTGCCGCTTATGCTCGTGGAACAATTGGCGATGATTATTTGCTTACGGCTTCTTACGATTCAGATCGAAGAAATCGTGCACGGCTCTTCAGAGATCTCGATCCCGATTATCTATATTCTATGTACGGCGATAACAGCTTGCTCTATTACGATGTGCAGACTCAAAGTCCGTTATTTGCAAAAATTGAAAAAAATCAATCTTATGCTATTATCGGTGATTACACAAGCGAAATAAATAGTCAGGAATTTACAAGATACGATCGCGCTTTAAATGGAATTAAAGTATCGCATCAGGATTCAAAATGGAAGATTAAAGGATTCGGAACGCTTACAGATCGTCAGGTGAAGCATGATGAAATTCGCGGTGAAGGTTTATCCGGTTATTATCATCTTAGCTCATCGCATATTACTCCGGGTTCTGAAAGATTGCATATTGAAACTCGCGATAAGCGTCATCCGGAAATTATTATTCGTTCAGAAGCAAAATTCCGCTTCTCCGATTTTGAAATTGATTATGATCAGGGGACAATATTCTTCAAACAGCCGGTTCCGGCTTTCGACGGCGATGGAAATCCTGTATGGATTGCGGTTACATACGAAGCAATAACTGATAAAGCAACTACATACATTGCAGGCGTAAGTGTTGAACATGCTATCACAGAAGATTTGATGGTAGGTGTTACAGGAATTACTGAAGAGCAATCGCCAAAGAATTACAATCTCTTTGGTGCGAATACAAAATACCAGCTCGGTGGCAAGTTCAATGTCAGCGGTGAAATTGCCCGTTCTTCTGATTTTGCCTCAACACCTAATGAAAAGAGTTCAGGCAATGCTTACAAGCTCGAAGTAATCGGCTCACCTCTGCCTAATCTCTCTTTACGCAGTTATTATAGAAAGATGGAAGAGGGCTTCTATAATATTCGCGAATCAGGTGGACGCAAAGATCGTGGTTCTGCTCGCTATGGCGTGAATGGCAGTTATGCGCTTTCATCTAAATCAAAGATTACATCTGAGTATTACGAATCAATGCAAAATTTAGAGCGCGGTCAATCGAAACTTGCTTCATTCACAGGCGGAGTTGAGCACCGCTTCTCTGACAGATTAATAGGCAACCTACGCGTTGAAGATTTAAGATATTCAATTGATACTGCTGGCGCGCCGGTTCGTCATTCAACACTCGGTGTTGCCGGTGCATCCTATGTAGCCGCCGAAAAATTGAAACTTACTGCACAGCACGAAAGAAATTTTGGTCCTTATGACGATATAACAAAACCGAACGCAACAGCAATAATAGGTGAGTATCGCTTAATGCAGAGTACTTCGATTTCTGCAGAAGAACGTTTCTACGAAGGTGGCGGTAACATGTCAACCCTTGGTGTAAATTCGATGGTTACCGAAGGAACGCAGGTTTATAGTAAATATGAAATTGGAAATTCAATTGCTGGACGTAGAAATATGATTAGTATAGGAATTCGCAATTCCGTAAAATTCCCCTATGATTTGACTATGAGTCTGGGATATGAAAAAGCAAAAGATTTGTCGCAACGCGTTGATCAAACACCGACAGATGACCACGTTGCTTATTCAGCCGGATTAGAATATTTGCCGAAAGATCCGGTTAAAGCCGCAACCAAGATTGAGTTCGGCGAGAATAATACAAATAAGAAAACTAATTTCTATTTTGCCGGTGATTATCGCTTCCAGCGCGACTTCAGCTTTATTGTGAAATATAATTTAGCTAAAGAAAAATCCATTGCAACAAGTAGTTTCAGAGATTTATCGCATTTAATTCTTGGCGTGGCTTATCGTCCAACAGAGTCAAACAATATTAACGCCATTGGTAAGTTCGAGATGAAGGGAGATAATAATCACTACCTTGCTCCGTTTATAGATTATAGCGCGATTATCGGTTCAATTCATACTTATATCGAACCGGTTCGCCGCTTCGAGCTTGGCGTAAAATTAGCATACAAAGTTGCATCGGAAAGCTCCGATCAATTTTCTGTTACTACGCACACAAGCTTCTACCTGTTGCGCGGAACTTATGATATTACAGATAAATTCGATGTCGGCGCCGAGTATCGTGCGTTAATTCAATCCGAAGCCAACGACATTCTCCACGGCTATAGTGTTGATGTCGGTTATGTCGTAATGACAAATCTCAAGCTGATGGTCGGCTACAACTTCAAAGGTTACAAAGACCGCGATTTAGTTGATAATAACATGTGGTCTTCCGGACCGTTTGTGAAATTCAGCTTCAAATTTGGCGAAGAACTTTTCGGCAAATAGATGTCTGACACTTCCCTATGTTATTTTAATTGAAAGTGTCTGACATCTTCTAAGATATAAACCGCGAAGACACAGAGGCACGCAAAGTATAGATATCTGACACTTCTCTTGACCTTCCGAAGGTCTTTCAGGTTGTCTCATCACCTTCGGAACGTGTGCTTAGAGGTAGATACAAGTCTCGCCAATAATAAAATCATGTTAACATATTGCATCTTAGATAATGGCTTCCAATATTCAGTGTGAGTAAAATAAATTCGATTATAAGGAATGATGATGAATTCTAACGAAATAGTTCTTGGCGTAGATATAGGCGGCACAAATACAAAACTCGGATTTGTGAATAGAGAGGGGAAAATACTGACCGATGCAGTGATTGAGACTCAAGCGCATTTACCTGCAGAAAAATTTTTTACACGATTACACAATAAAGCAAACGAATTATTCGATTCGTTAAAAGTAAGTTACAGACTTGTCGGAATCGGCTTAGGAGCGCCTAATGCAAATTATTACAAAGGAACAATTGAGCAACCGCCAAATTTAAGCTGGGGTTTTGTTGATGTAGTTGCAGAACTTAAAAAATGGCACACGGTTCCGATAGTATTAACAAATGATGCAAATGCCGCAACAATAGGCGAGATGCAATTCGGCGCCGCAAAAGGAATGAAAGATTTTATTCTCATTACACTTGGCACCGGACTCGGCAGCGGCATTGTGGCAAACGGGCAATTGATTTATGGACACGACGGTTTTGCGGGTGAGATCGGACATACTATTGTTGAACCAAACGGTCGCTTATGCGGCTGTGGAAGGCGCGGTTGTTTGGAGACTTATGCCTCAGCCACAGGAATATGCCGAACAGTCGAAGAACTATTGCAAAATACAAATACGACAAGCGAACTTCGCAATATTAAAGCTGATAATCTTACTTCTAAACAAATCTTTATCGCCGCACAGAACGGCGATAAACTTGCCCTCGAAGCATTTGATATTACGGGACGTTATCTTGGTATGAAACTTTCTGATTCTATCGCTCATACAAGTCCCGAAGCGATTATTTTATTCGGTGGCTTGGCGGCGGCTGGCGATTTTATTTTCGTACCTACAAAAAAATATTTGGAACAATTTCTTCTCAATATCTTCCGTAATAAAGTAAAACTATTGCCATCTAAATTGCCGGAAAGTAGCGCCGCAATATTAGGCGCCGCCGCTCTGATCTGGAATGAATTGGAGAAGAAGAATTAAATGATGGTTATTCATAAATTGATAAAATTTTTATTGCATCTTCGTATAAATGGAAATTGTAACTCCACTGTAAATCCGTGTAATTGCTATTTTTAAATATCTTTTATCTGTGTTTTTTTTTATCTGTTAAAGTGTTATTTTTAATAAGTAACTTTAGGAATTTTATAATGAAGAATCTTATCTCGAAATATTTAAGATATTCCATTTGCTGGATTGTTTTAATAACTCCCAACACAGTTATAGCATTCGAACCGGTATTTTCTGCAAAGCGCGGATTTTACCAATCCAGTTTTGACGTTGTAGTAAGCGGATTAGCAAGCGGCGATTCAATTTATTACAGTTTAGACGGCTCAGATCCACGCACATCAAAAACAGCTATCAGACGATTGGCGCCAGTTACCGTAAGAATAGACCCGGAAAGCTCAACAGGGGGTAGACCAACTGCGCCGGCTGTAATTTTACGCGCATGTATTAAAAGGGTCGATTCTGTAGGCATAAGCGTTTCGCATACATATTTATTTGTCCAAAGAGTCAAAACATTATCTCCAGAAAACGTCAGACCAGGTACAGGGTGGCCCAATCCGACTACAAATCCTAATCCGCAAGCAATTGATTACGGAATGGACCCAAATATTTTAAATGATTCGCGATATAGAAATTTGATTGATAGTGCGTTGCTTGCTATTCCTTCGATTTCGATTGCGACGGATTTGAAACATCTGTTCGCATTGGATAGCGGAATTTATATGAATGCTATGCAAGATGGCAGAGATTGGGAACGACCAACATCTGTTGAACTTTTACGGCGAGATGGCATTGAAGGATTCCAAATTAACGCAGGCATTCGCATACGCGGCGGTTGGAGCAGACACGGAGATAATCCTAAGCATGCTTTTAGGTTGTTCTTTAGAAGCGAGTATGGTAAAGCTAAATTGGAATATCCTTTATTTGAAAATGAAGGCGTTGCTAAATTCGATAAGGTAGATTTACGTACAGGGCAGAATTATGCATGGAGTTATCCAGGTCATCTCGGACGATACAACACTATGATTAGTGAAGTATTCTCTCGCGATCTTCAGAGAGAAATGAAACGCCCTTATACGCGAAGCCGGTTTTACCATCTTTACATCAATGGAGTCTATTGGGGATTGTTCCAAACGCAAGAACGCTCCGAAGCTCGGTATGCAGAAAGCTATTTTGGCGGAAATTCTGACGACTATGACGTAATTAAGGTTGGAGATTATTATTCAATAGAAGCAACAGACGGCAATACCGACGCTTACAGGGAATTGTGGGATTACTGCACTATAGGATTTCAGACTAACGACGCATATTTCAAAGTGCAAGGGTTAAATCCAGATGGAACACGAAATCTAAATTTTAAAAATTTGGTTGATATAGATAACTTAATTGACTACATGCTAATAATTTTCTATGCAGGGAATTTTGATTGTCCGTCAAGTAAATTTAGAGGCGATAAAGAGCCAAATAATATCTATTGCATTTATAATAGAAATAGAAAAGATGGTTTCAAATTCTTTATCCATGACGCAGAGCACACATTAAGAACTACAGCGGGCGAAGGACCTGGAGTTGGTCTTTACGAAAACAGGGTGAATATTGGCAGGTTTGGCATAATGGATGTTGCGAGTTTTTCAAAATTTCACCCGCAGTGGCTCCACTATAAACTTTCTTTTAATACAGAATATCGTTTGCGTTTTGCAGACCGAGCTTATAAACATCTATTCAATAATGGATGTATGACGCCTAAAAAAGCTATCGAGCTTTTTCAATCTCGCGCAAAAGAAATTGATATGGCTATTATCGGAGAATCCGCTCGATGGGGAAATACTTACCTTAATCCTGCGGCAACAAAAGACAACGACTGGCTGCCGGCAATAAATGATATTGTAAAAAATTATTTTCCACTGCGCACTAATATTGTAATTAATCAGTTAAGAGATGAAAATTTATACCCTACTGTCAATCCGCCGATTTTTAAAAGCATGAATGATACTATCTTTACAGATGTACTCGATGTTAACGCCGGCTTTGTATTGCGTATCCAGAGACCATCAGGAAGCGGTAAAATATACTACACATTAGACGGAACTGATCCACGGGCAATTGGAGGAAGCATAAGCGCTTCAGCTATAGATGGAGGTAGCGCTGTTGATGTTGTTATTAATTCAACATCTCTTATTAAAGCCCGAATTCTTATCGGAACATTCTGGAGCGCTTTACATGAAATAATTTTATGCACTCCCGGCGGCACGCAAAACCTCAAAGTAACAGAAATTCATTATCATCCGTTTGGAACTGAATTTGCAGATCATAAAGCTTATGAGTTTTTGGAATTAAAAAATACAAGCACAAATCCGATTAATCTTTCGCAAGCTAATTTTATAAATGGCATTACTTATACTTTTCCATTCGGGACAATTCTTGAAGCGGGAGGTTTTATAGTACTTGCTTCTAATCGAGATGAATTCAATAGGCGATATGGATTTTATCCTTTTGATGTATATGCAGGTCAGCTTGATAACAGCGGCGAACGCGTAACCTTATGCGCTGTAAATGGTGAAACAATCTTTACTATAAGATACTATGATACAGCGCCTTGGCCCACTACTCCCGATGGCGGCGGGTATTCTCTCGTTCCTACAGAGATCAATCCTATCGGTAACCAAAACGATCCTACCGCTTGGCGCGCATCGCTCGATATTCATGGTTCGCCAGGAAGAGATGATATACCTCTTTCTTCTGAGAATTCTCAAGCAAATATTCCGATTGAAAACTCGCTTAGCCAAAATTATCCCAATCCATTTAACCCAACGACTGTTATCAGTTTTCAACTGTCAACAACAAATAATGTTCAATTAAAAGTGTATGATGTGCTTGGCAGAGAAGTGGCAACGTTGGTTAATGAGATAAAACCAGCCGGTGTTTACCAGATAAATTATAATGCTTCACATCTTGCTGGCGGAGTGTATTTTTATAGATTGATTGCCGGTAATTATTCATCTGTTAAAAAATTTATTCTAATCAAATAAAGTATGCCTGAGTCAAAAGAAAAACTTAGCATTAAAAAAGCTGGCGTTTGGATACAAGAAGGAATTTTATTAATTACTTCGATTTTGTTTTTGACTTTTCAAATTCATCCAACTCTTATTTTAGAATTACAGCCGTCTAATTTTTTGATGGATAAGAAATTCTTTCTCGAATTTTTATCAATGCCTGGCGGATTGGTTGATTGGCTTTCGGCGCTTTTAATGCTATTATGGTTTTCCGATTTCTATGCTGCAATAATAATTGCTATCTGTTTATGGTTAGTTGCGTTATTGACACGAACATGGATGCAAACGCTTACCGGAGTTAATTCAATTCATACCATACATATTATTCCAGCCGGATTGCTGTTAGTTTTATATAGTCAATATGATTTTCGATTAAGTATTATTGTAGCTCTTATTGTTAACCTGCTTTTTTTGAATTTAATAATAAGAACAGCTCCTAATTCGCTTGCAATTCGGCTTGTTTTAATTATAGTGGCGTCGATCATATTGTTCTGGCTGACAGGGGGCGCATTTCTATTGTTTGCACTTTTATGCAGTTTAACTGAACTGCTTATCAGAAAAAAATATATAACCGGATTATTAATTGTAATAGTTGCGTTTGTAATGCCGTATATAGCGTCGATGCAAGTATTTTTAGTTACAGTTGAGTACTCTTATCTGCACAATTCCATTTTTGAATATTTCGCAAAGCTCAGATTTGTAACATATTCAATTGTTGTTTTTTACACTTTAGCGCTTATGTTTATTTATCTGGCAAGATTAAATAGAGTACAAAACCTAAATAATAAACTAGCAAAAAAGCTGAAAGGCGGTAAGTATGTTTATTATCTTGCTTGGATAGGGGGAACAATTTTTATATTTAGTGGAACATTTTTTATAGCACAGAAAACTCACGATAAAGTCATAAAGATAAATTTGCTAGTAAATAGATATTCGAAAGAAAACAATTGGAAGGAAACGCTTAAGTTAGTTAACGAATATTCTTATGTAAATCCTTTGATGTTGAGCCAAGCTAATTTTGCACTTTTTAAAACTGGCGAGTTGCTTAATAAAGCATTTTCATATTATCAAGCTTTTGGAGTAAAAGGATTGATAATGAATTATGAATGGAGCGCCACATGGCCCGAACAAACAAGCGAGATATATTGGAATCTAGGCATGATAAATGAATCGCTTCATTGGGCGCACGAAGCATTTGAATTAAGAGGTTATACTCCATGGATTTTAAAACGTCTTGGAATGGTTTATTTATTGAAAGGCGATTATGAAGCGGCTAAACGGTTTTTTTTGAATCTGAAGAAAATTCCTTTCCAGAAAAAAAATGCCGAAGAGCTACTCTGGCTTAATCAAAACCCGAATGAACTTACGCGCGATAGTTCAAATAAGCACATCTTATCGTGTATGCCTGTAGAGGATGCGGTATTACTGGAAAAATCGTTTATGAAAAAAATGGAATTATTACTGGAAAAAAATCCAAAAAACAAATTGGCTTTTGAATTTTTAATTGTTTCTCATCTGATGAATGGCAATTTGAAGGGAATTGCGGCAAACATTCCAAGATTTTATGAATTAAACTATACTCATCTTCCAATTCATGTTCAAGAGGCATTGCTCATTATGGGAGTAATAGATGTAAGTATTAGTTATAACGAGTTGAAAAAATATATTCAACCGTATATTTATAATCGCTTTATCAAATTTCAACAGATACTTCAAAATCGCCAACAAAATCTGAATAATGCAAAACCGGAATTGCAGTCACAATTTGGCGATACATATTGGTATTATTTTATGTATATAGGCAGATCCACGCTCCAATCGGAGGTTCAACATGGATATCAGTAGTCTATCCAGAAAAAAATTATTTCCATTGCTTGTATGGTTAGTGATTTTATTTTTTGGCTGTTCAATTTCACCAGAAAATAGAACAGATATCCTCTCAGCCGATCGAAGCGCATCAATAGTACCTGATTATTCCGGTATAGTAATTCCATATAACATTGCCCCTATGAATTTTCGTGTTAAGGAATCTGGAGAAGAATTTTTTGTTTGTATCAAATCAAAACGTGGGGATGAAATAAAAGTAAATAGCAAGTCAGGTATTATTCAAATTCCACAAGGGAAATGGGAGAGTTTGTTAAAAGAAAATATTGGCGCAGAATTAATAATTGATGTTTTTGTAAAAAGTCAGGATGGACGTTGGACTCGATATAAATCGATTGTTAATCAAATAGCAAACGACCCTATTGATAGTTATATAGTTTATCGAAGATTTAAGCCGTTGTTTAACATCTATAAAAATATGGGAATTTTTCAGCGTCATTTAGGAAGCTTTGACGAACATACGGTATATCATAATCGGCTTGCTGAAGAAAATTGTGTTAACTGCCATAATTTTTGGAAGAATGGAGTAGATCGCTGGCTTCTTCATATGCGTGGAGGTGTAACTACTTCTATGTTATTAGTTACAGACGAGAAGGTTCAGAAAATTGATACAAAAACTAAGTTCAACGGACCTGTTGCGTATCCCGCGTGGCATCCTAGTGGAGATTTAATAGCATTTTCTGTAAGCAAATTGATTTTGTTCTTTCATCAGGTGGGTGAATGCCGAGATGTGTTAGACCAATATTCAGATATAGTCGTTTATGATATTCACATGAACACGATCGTAACAGCCCCGCAAATTTCCAGTCCAGGCCGACTTGAGATATGGCCAGAATGGTCGCCAGATGGTAAAACTTTATACTTTTGTAGCGCGCCTAAAATAGAAGAATTTGAAAATCTAAAAAAGCAAGGGGAGCTTGCGTATGATGAAATAAAATATGACTTGATGCGCATTACTTACGATCCAATAAATAGAACTTGGGGTAAGGTTGAGGTTGTAATACAATCAGCAAAATTAGGATTAAGTATAACTGAGCCGCGGGTTTCACCCGATGGGCGTTTTCTGATGTTCACGGCGGCAGAGTACAGCCAATTTCCAAGCTATATTCAAAGCGCCGATCTATATTTATTAGATTTAAAAACAAATAAGTGGAAAAAATTAGAAGTGAACAGCGATAAAGTTGATTCATTTCATTCATGGTCGAGTAATGGGCGCTGGTTTGTCTTCGCCAGTAAACGTGAGGATGGATTATTTACAAGACTGTATTTTAGCAGTATTGATTCTTTAGGAAATGTAACTAAGCAGTTTATTCTGCCGCAAAAAGATCCTTCATTTTATGATACATATTTAGAAATATACAACGTTCCTGAATTTACTAAAGAACGTATTACGATAAATCCGCAAGTATTAGCAAAAGCGGCTCTTTCAACTACAGAAACAATTAAAGCGAAACTCGACCCTATGGTCTTATTAAATATGGATAGTAGAAAATAGAACTAGCACAAAGGAAAAGAATGATTGAAAGAGTTATTGAAAGGTTGAACAATTATAAGCTTTTTGTAACATCAATACAAAATCAAAAATTTATTTGCGCTTCAGTCATAAATAACGTAACTACCGTTGAAGATACTATTGAATTAATCTATGATAGAATAAGTGAGCTATTAAATTCTTCTTCGAGTCAAATTATACATGAAAGGTGTTTTGGTAGTATTGATTTATACAATCAAGTAATTGAAGCGCGTAGAAGAGCATTTCGTAGTAGAAATATTGACACTAACACTCCTCTAACCTATATAGAAGGGGAGTCTTGTTCAGGAAGCAAATTTGCGGGTGTTCAGATCAGAGCAATTAAGAACAATAGAGAAACTACGGTGCGCACAATATTAGATAATGGAGTCCCAAAAGGGCGCGTTTGGAATGTTAATGGTTCTAGTTTTTATATGCTTCAAGATATTAATAGCGGACAACTAAGCAACAAGACGCCTGCAGATAGAAAGACAAAATCAAAAGCAATGTTTCAAAATGCCGAAAGAATTTTGAAATCGGAAAACGCTTCTTATAAAGATGTTGTTCGTACGTGGATTTATTTATCAGATATTTTGGATTGGTATCATGAATTTAACGAAGTTAGAAATACTTGTTATTCTGAGTACGGTTTTCTTACAAGCATTGGTTCCGAAAAAGCCGAAGAAATATATCTTCCGGCAAGCACAGGTATAGAGGGTAATAATCCATCTGGTTTGCCCTCTACTATGGATGTGTTTGCAGTAAAAAAGAATTCTAACAATTCAATAAAAATTAGACCGATATATGGAGTTAAACAGCGTTCCCCTTTTCGGTACGGTTCTGCATTCTCCCGCGCTATGGTAATTGAAGAGCCCAACAGTAAATTGATTTTAGTATCTGGCACTGCGTCTATAGACGAAAAAGGTAAAAGCGTTTTTATTGGCGATTTAGAATCTCAAATTCGGAATACTTTTAATGTAATATCTTTACTAATCGCTGTCGAGAATGCAACACTTAAAGATATTTGCGAGGCGACGATATTTTTAAAACGGGGGCAAGAATATTCAACATTTCAGAAAGTAATCGAGGAGCTTGGGATTTCTGATATCTCCTCTGTGAACCTAAGCGCAGATATTTGCCGAGATGAATTATTATTTGAAATAGATGCTGCATTTATAATAGAAAAAAAAGATACCGTAAGGTAATAGACATATCGGTAAAAATATTTTAGAGAGCTGATTTATATTGGTGACACTGATGAATTAACGGGGGGATAATTATTTGGTGTTTTATCAAAATGGAATGGATTGTTTTTTATTCAATCCATCCCATTTTTGAAATAATGAACTTTCTATAATCCGAAACCTACACTGAACATATGTACGTTTTTCAACATACCGAATGAAATATAAGAGTAATCAACCTGTAGGTTGGTACCGCCGATTCCATACATAATACCAACGCCGTAGTTAAGACCTTGTTCCAAGTCTTTTGCGAATAGCCCCTTGTATCCGATTCTCAAAGCAATCAGATTATCAAAGACGTACTCGGCGCCAACGTTCATATATTCGACGTCATCGCTTGGATGTAAAGCATCGACCGAAACTGTTAAGTTGCTGTTTGCCCATCCTTTTAAAATATCCATAGAAATTCCTAAGCGAAATGTTAACGGCAAATCAAAAGGATCGGTTGATAGTTCTGCGTTGATTATTTCATTGTTTCCGCTAACAGCGGGATATGTATCGTGCTGGACTAAGAATGATTGACCGCTTAGTTTCATTTTTGTTCCGTAGTTAGAAATGCTCATCCCAAGTTTTATTCCTTCTAATTGCGTGTCAAAAATTGTTCCGACGTCAAGTGCAAATCCATAGGCATTGCTTTGGTATAGCTTTTCGTTTATGAATTTGACATTAAATCCGATTGAAAATAGATCTGTTAGCTTACGCGCATAAGTTAAGCCGAATGCGTAACTCCCCGCATCAACTAATTCTCCAGTGCCCTCAGGGAAATCAGTTGTTGTTCTTTCAATAGGATCCATTGTAACAAATGTGGCATTAAGTCCAAGCGTTCCAAAATCACCGACTTGCAAAACAGCTCCCGCATAATTGAAGGAAATATCTGCAATCCATTTTGCATTAGTGAATGATGCGCTAAAACCGGTGCTTTGAGTAATACCGGCAGGATTCCAATACATAGCGCTTACATCATTGGCAAGTGAAACGTAAGCGCTTCCCATCGCATTAGCTCTAGGTCCTACATCTATAGACAAAAATTTTGCGGCTGTAGTGCCAACTTTTGTTACTCCGCCTTGTGCGTTTAGGTTAGAGATGCACAAGCAAACAATTCCAATAATTATTAATATGTTTTTTTTCATTTTCGTTATTCCAATTAATGAATGAAACGATTTTGGGATTAACATACATAAAATATAATTTGCATTCATATACGTTTCCTCCTATTTAAGCACCAAGAATTTGCCGATTTTTTCACCAATGCCCTCGGCTTTAACATGATAGATGTAGACACCGTATGATATATCTAAGTTGTCTTTAGATAACATATTCCAAACCACGGTCCCATCATTAATAGGTGAGTTATGATAGAGGGTATTAACAAGTTGTCCGTTGATTGTGAAAATGCTTATTACAGCATTTGCCGGTAGGTGAGTAAAGTGCAGTATCCTATCGCCGCGACCGCTACTGTATGTGCTTCTAGGTTCCCAAGGATTTGTAACAATATAAGGATTGGGAACTACCTTTATTTTATCCATCTCCTTTTTTGCTAATTCTTTATCTGTGCCTGCAGGCAACATTGTGAACTCAAAAGTATCATTTGATAGAAATGGACGATTGATAAAGATATTCAGAGTGTCGCCAGCATCTGGCAATAGTGAATCTACAGCCGTTAAAGTTGTTGATAACCTTAGCTGCCAACTTGCTACTGTAGTATCTTCGGTCAAGAATATAATCATATCCGGAGTTGAACCACGTTGGTCACAGGTAAATCTGCCGGGACCTCCTCTAGTGTCTCGCTCTCGAAAAGCAAAGTTAACCTTTTGGTTTGTTAGCTGATTTATGATTTTAAAGTTAACAGCAATTTTTGGGAGCCAACTAGTTCCTCGTCTATACCTTTTTGAAGTATCTATACCTACAGGACCAAAGATTATTTTATAATCAGTCGGTTCCAATTTTGTTCGCGGAAGTGGAGGTTCGGTTAATCTATAATTCCGAAAATCGAATTTCATAATTCCAACTCTATTCCATGCAGATTTTATGGTGTCAAGTCTTAATTCAGGAGGGTTTTTATCTAATGAAAGTTGGAAACCTTCTGTAATCGGGAACCCATCAATGCCACTCGGTTTTGCGGGATGGTCTAGTAAAAGAACTTCATTAGATGTTAGGTTTGTTAAAGTGAAACTCTGGGTAACTAATGTGCTATCACCTGTTTCTATTGCACTTTGAACTTTCGCATCTTTAAAAGTAATTTGGTATTTATTATTTCCTTTGATAAAATCAGGCATCATCACTTTATAATCGAGTAACCCAGTGGTTGTATTATTAGGTCCGCTAATAAATCTTGAATCTTTAATTTGCGGAGGAATATAGCCAGCTGTAGGAGCTTCAGGTCTTACAATTACCACATTATCACCTTTTAAGACTTCACCCGATTGCTGAACAGCTACGAATTTGGTGCATTCTGACGGGTCTATTAGAGCTATAGGATCGCCGTGGTCGTAGGATGTAACAGCGTAGTAGTAAGTCGTCCCATTTTTAGCCGTCGAATCTACCCAAGTATGCTTTAATCCCGTATCGTCTCCAAGAAAGAATTTTACGCCAAAATAATCTACTGGCATGAATCCTTTTATGTCATTTTTAAGATCAAATTGAGCTAATGGCTTGCGAAATGCGACTCTTCCGTAACCATCAGTTATGGGTTCGCAATCGAGCCAATTAGGATCAGTTGAGCGATAGATTTTATATCCCTCAAAATCTTTTCCTCCGGGCGAATTACTCATTTCGTCAATAGATTCCTCTGCACCGCTATCCCAGAATAATGTTACTCTATTACTGCCTGCAACTGCTGTAACTTTGGGGATATCTGGCGCTTTTGCAAAATTGTAATTAAGCTCATAAGCTTTTGCTACATTATATTTTGATCTGAATAATTGAACAGTATCACGTCCGGTAGTTCCAGCCTCAGCGGTAATTAATCCCATTGAAAATCTTTCTGTTACTCGAGGGGGTAATGGGAAATATCCGGAGCCAAAACTTAACTCGACGTTTCCGACTGGAGAAGTAATAAAAGAACCCGGCGTGAAAATTTGCCACATTTTTTCATCGTCAAATTGCGAGTAATCGTTTCCCCAAGGATAAAGATTGAAGCTTGTCAATCCAATCATGTCGCTTTCGTTGATGTCAGTTTTATCGAAATTTCTTTCACCCGGTGATGGTTTTCCATCCCCCTCGCCGGCATCAGGACCGGGATATCCGCGATCATTGGGACCTAAACCGTCAAAGCCGACATCATCTTTTAAAATGTTCCAATTACCATTATTGTCTATTCCATCATCTCGACGTTCGTCTATTAATAGGTTGGTTAATCCAAGTCCTGTTTTATAGTCAATATATTTATGACCTATATAAAGATAGTTAGTTACAAGATTTCTTGTAAATCCTCTGTTTTCATCAATTATTCCATTGAGATTATCATCAAACAAGTTGTCACCAATTTCACTTAAAGTATCACCTACGGTATATTTAAAAATTCGACTTCCGAATTTTACTTCGAGAGTATCGGTTGAATTCTTTCCAAGTTTGGTCAATGTATCTGCAAGCGTGGTAACAATACGCGTGAAGGTAGGGGTATCATAATCGATTAATACGATTTGTTCACCTGAAGTAAGAGTTCTTTTTTGAAACATTGCCAGATCTATAATCGGTCCAGCTCCATTTTTTCCATCATTGTCGTTATCTATACCATCGAATGGATTGCCTGGACTTTCTAAAAAGCATCCTCCAAAAATTCCAGTATAGGCGCCGTATGTTGTTCCCCAAGTTGAATGTCCTATACCATCTTCATCCCACGTCCAAGCAAGGTTATGCTCTACGTTGTAACTGCCGCCATCGCCTCCTTCGCTTCCTTGTCTTGTATCACCGACGTTGTTTCCAATTTTATAACCAAAGACAACTTTATTGTGTAAATAAGTGCCAATATTTTTCAAATCCATAACAACAAAAACTGCGTCTTGGACAAGCCCTTTCGACCATTGAAAGCCCCTTGTATACATACGTATTCCAATTCCCCCTCTACTTACATCATTTGTATCGCATCTAAAACCGGGGAATTCCTGTTTTTGATAATCGTCCGAAACAAAGTAGCTCTCTTGGTCTGCATTAAATTTATTCCGACCAAAATAACCGTTCCAATCTCCCGCCCAGCCATCGGCACTATAAACGGGTTCCGTAGGGTCGGCTATATCTGGCCAGTAACTGGGCCAGCTTCCTAAATCAGCTGGCGCGAACCATTGACGTCCCCCTTTAGCCATTGCTATTTTATTGTTTTGTGGATTAGTAAATCCCGGCAATGGCAGGAATGTCCACCATTTACCTGTTGTTTGATCCGGTCCTTTATCTCCGGTTGATGATTGAATATCAGCTGATTTTACAGTTGCCTGAATACGTCGTAATGTTCCTCTAGTTTTTAAAAATTGCTTTGTGATTGGGTTATAGTTGTCGTTAACTTCTGAAATGACAAAAGGATTCCCATCAAGCAAATATAAGTGTCCTGAGTTGATAGGCCATTCACCTGGATAGTGATCTGTCCTTTCTCTTCTTCCACCCCATGTGCCGTCATTAAAGAAAGAAGTTCTGAAATTATTTCCATCATGAACTCCCATCTTATATTCATCATCTGTCCCATATAGTCTTGCCATCTGTGCATTGGATAATGATGAGAATATAAACGCCATTGTAAGCATTGCTATTGTTAAGTATAAAATCTTTTTCATCCTATTTTCTCCTAAGTTTTATTTAGAAACCTAATGCTAATCCGATTTGAACTTGACGAGGCGCAGTATACCAACTCCATTGATTAGTGAAATCCTCAACCGTGCCAATACGCAAAGGATTATAAACGCGCGCAACTGTATTTGTTGTTGTATATTCTGGAGATCCTGTGTCGGTATAGACACTCGTAGCGTCTCTTTGGTCAAGTAGATTATATACGTTAAGGAATAACTGTATATTTAATTTTGAAGTTAACTGTATCATTCTGCTAATTGTTAGATCGATAATTTTTTGTTCAGGAAGCCGTGCACTGTTTATTGTAAATCCAGTGGCGGCAGATGAACCAGTGCTTCCTGATACTGCCGATGGCGTATAAGGTAAACCTGACCAATACCTGCCGATTAGTGAGAACATCCAATCGGATATACTATACATAAATTGTAAGTTAAGCGTATGCCGTTGATCGAAATTAAGCGGAAGAAGCGCTATGACTGGCGCACGGTTATTTTGCATATCATTGTATGCATCGGTTGCATCGGAATATGTTCCTTCAGCAGATTGCAATGTATAATCTGCTCTGAATGAATAATTCTCACTAAACCGCTTTTCTATCTTTAATGTAATCCCTTTTACATTTTCGTAATCTTTGTTTTCATATTTGGAGTAATCTGATCCTGTTTTTCTGTTTCCATCGCGCATAAGGTCTATCAGCGGACTTGTACCAACCCAGCCGCGCACATCTCTATAGAAAAGAGTTGCATTTACGCTTATAGCGTCGGTAAGTTGCTGTTGAAGCCCTATTTCGTACATCACCGTTCTTTGTGGCTCTAAATCTGCATTTCCCATCAACACGCTTCCGGAACTACTGGATACTTTAAAATCGGGATTAGCATAAATATATTGGAATTGAGGAATTTGAGAGAAGTGTCCATAAGAAAAGTGCATTATGCCTTTATCTGTAATTGGAAATGAAAAACCTAATCGAGGACTTAGAGACATCTTTGCATTAACTTTTTTATGCATAAATGCTCTTCTTTCATCAGGCGTATATTTCTCTATAATTTCATTACGCAACAATGAATCGATATATTGTCCATCTGTTCCTCTATAGTTTGCTGGTTTCGGAATCCAGTTTGCGTAGATATGTTTATTTTTAAATGGATCATAAATATTCGGATCGTTCGGATCTACTGGCACAACTGAATTTGCATCGAAGTAGTCGAAACGCAATCCTATATTTAAAATGATTGATTGAAATTCAAGTTTATCTTGTATATATGCAGATATTTCTATCGGCTTTCGAATATAATCGTCTCGATTTAAGCTTCCTACCTCAGGTACTGCCGGCTCAAACGGAATTATTACATTGCCTATAGCGTCTTTCTTCGATGTAATTCGAAAACTGTGGAGTTCGAGTTCATGCAACCTTACTTCAGCTCCAAGTTTTATTTCGTTTGTTTTGTTAATTTGGCTGGACATATCAAATTTTCCTGCCCAGAAAGATGTACTGCGATTAAAATGATTAGGATCCATACCTTTTGCAACATAACTCCAATTTGTGGGTTGACCTAACGTGGTCGGATCTATATATCCCTCTGGTCCATCCGGGTCTGCTATGTATGTAAATGTTTCATTACGTGCTTTTATTACGCTAAGCGTATCTATTCCCGCTGGGGTAAATGGATTAAATGTCGTGCCGTCCGCCCTTCGGACTAGATAATTTATTTTTTGAGTTGGGTCATTATACTTATATTGTTTAGTTTCCGAAAAGTATCGGCTTATGCGTGCTTCATAGAATGTCTTTGAAGATAACACATGATTGAGCGAGAAGGTTTGTGTTAATCCTTCGCCAAAGTTCTGCGGAAGACCGTAGGGATTATAAAGATAATCGTGCGATGTTATATTTCCGTTAAAATAATTTCTATCGCGTTGAGTTTTATTCCAGAACACACTATAACCGAGTTTAATTGAGTTTGTAAGCTGGTAATTTATTTTTCCTTGCGCTGATAACGACTTATATGGATTCATTGAAACAACAGTGCTATCCCCGGGCGCGCCGTTAGGTTTAAACCAATTGACGCCGTAATAGTACCCGTCATCATAATAATATCGTCCTAATAAAAAGAATCGAAGATTGTTAAATAAAGGAATTGGACCGCTAAGGTTAAATTCTAAGTTCTGAATTGACTTAATATCAGCATCTTTTAATTTTAACGGTTGAACTCTCTCGCTATCGACTATTTTTGTCCCTCCAGTTGTCGGGTCTTCTTCTGTTTTGAGTCTTTTATACATACTATAAACCTTGTCGCTGCTTATATAGTCGCCCCCGTATATTCTAATTTGACCGGCATATTTTTCTTCGCCTTCTCTTGTAATAGTGTTCACAATACCTGACATCGCTTGCCCATATTCAGCGTTGAATGTTCCGCTTATGACCTGAAGTTCTTGCACAGCTAAATTTTCGACACGAACTCCACTCGAACCGTCATATGCATCTGTTGTAGATATGCCATCGACCCAATACGATATTTCTCCGGCTCTTCCGCCTCGTATGTGTAGTCTGCCTCTTGCTTCAACTATTCCAGCGTCTAATCTTAGAATGTCTGATATAGATTGAACAGGCATATTCTTTATCTGTTCAGCGCTAACAGTTGAAAGAGAACCCGTATTATCTTTAATTACTAACGGTCTTTCCGCCGTGATAACCATTGTTTCAAGACTAATCGCTTCTTGGTGAAGCTGGGCGTCTAAATTTGTTGTCAGGTCAACGCTTACTTTAACATTATTATATTGAAGCGTTTGGTAACCGATAATTGAGATTGTAACTGTATACACGCCTGGCGGGATATTTGTGATTGTGTATAAACCATCGATATCGGTCGCTGCGCCTAATGATGTCCCTTTAAGAACTACATTAGCAGATATCAAAGGTTCACCATTCGATGCATCGGTTATTTTACCCGAAATTTTTCCTGTTGTGCCAGCTATAACAGAAATACTACTGCCTATTACTATAAGCAGAGCAATTAAAATAATGAGTAAAACTTTTTCTTTCATATTAATTGCCTTTCTTATTATAATTAATTGTTAGTTATTGTTAAGTGTATTGTAATTTCTTTATTGTTGTTATTATCACATTTTCATATCATAGAATAAAACTATTTCTTTCAATTAATTTTTCTGTTCTGGAAAAAATAGTTGTTTGATGCGCTGAATGTCGGGAAATCTGGCGCTACGCTTGGATACGGCATACCGAATTTTATCGCATACATGTCAATCTTTGTTAATGAAATGCTTTTATATACCGATTCATTAATGCTTATGGAATGTTTGTACTTTGTCTGCAAATTGTTTAAGTAAGATTCCCAATAAGCTAAAATTCCTAATTCGTCGCCTTTATTAATTTTTTCCTCTTTCAGCGCTTTGTTCACTACATTTTTTTGTTGATCGTTTGCAAGGTACGCGTCTTTCCACATTGCAACTGTTCGTTTTATATCCTCGGTCTTCTCTAACGATTGTTTGTATGCTTCCTGTGTAAGTATGCGGTCCTTCATTATATCGGCGATAGCGATTCTAAGTTGTTCGTTAAAATTTGCACTATCCGGGTCTATTGTTCTAAACAAAAACGGGCGCGACATTAATTCATTTCTGAAGTCGCTTACCGTCCAAATTCTATTATCAAATTTAAAGAAAGGGGCGTTAAGGTCAATTTCATCACCGATTAATGGAATTTCGGGTATTTGCTCTTTTGTTTTTATACTCTTCTCTTGTTCGTTAATATATTTTGCTCTAACCCAATTTGCTAATTTATAAAATATATCGTTGTTAAAATCTATTTTTTTACCGCGCATAATTTCTTTACTATATAAATGCCAGATTTTTGCCGCCAATTTTTTTCGTTCTTTTTCTACTACTTTATCCCATCGCTCTTGTTGCTCGGTTTCTGTGATAAGTGGTTGAGTTGTCCAGTTTATAACCTTCATTATAATATATTCGCCAGTTGCCAGTTGAATTGGTCTAATTACTTCACCAATATTTAATGGTTTTGAATATATGACATCGTGAATAGCATAATCATCGGGATCAGTATATTTGATTTTATGCACCGGCTTTTTGCCGGTTATAGTCGAAAGCTCGTTGAATATTTTATCGGTATCTGTTGGGATCGAATCAAGCTGTTTATTCACTTTTTGCGCTAAAGATTTCGGGATTCGATAGAATTCGAGTTCATACTCCCTAATAGATAATCTATAAATTCTTTTTATTGTTGTGGTATCAACTTTTGCCTTACCATAAGCCGTTTTTTCGTATAATTTTTCCCGCATTGTCTGCTCTTTTATTCCCCTTATCCGCGCCTGAAAAGCAATGTTAGATTTAAGCAAACTGTCTTTTTCGGCTTCAATCGCTAATACCTTTTCAATTATTAAGTTATTTAAAGCTATTGATTTATCTTTATAATTATTTGGTCTAACTGTAAACTCGCAACGTCCTTTAAATTCAGCTGTCGTAATTTCTTTGTTTCCGACTTTAGCAATGATATTATCTTTTAATTGACTATATCCGCTTATTGCAATTAAAAAAAGGAAAATGGTGTTTAAAAAGATTCTTATTTTATTTTTTCGTTGTTTCATATAAACTTGCTAAAAAAACGTTTATTTATTCCGTTTTATCCCATCATCCCCCTCTTCAATGAGAAGAGGGGGATTGAGATGAGATAATTACATTCACATTAATTATGATGCACTATTTTAGTAAAACTAATTTTTTCACATCTGTGAATGATCCAGCCGTCATTCTGTAGAAATAAACGCCAGATGCAAATTGTGATGCGTTTAATTCCACTTTATGCACGCCTGCAGTGTAATCTGCTTTAACGATTTCCTTAACAACCTGGCCTAAGATGTTCACAAGCACTAACCGTACTTCGCCTTTCTTAGGAACTGAAAACTCGATTGTTGTTGTCGGGTTAAATGGATTAGGATAATTTTGTCCTAACGTATAAACGCCAGGTAGATAACCATTTTTAGGCACACTAGTAATTGGTCCTAAAGCTCCATAATACCATATCGACGCGCTATCATTTATCACTGTTGGGTCTTGAGCGTTTTTTGCCTCCCATTTTAATTTATTATCCGCTAAGAAGTGCACAGTCCCATGTTTTTGCGGATTTTCCCATGCTTTATCTGCCATACCTGCTGACCACTGTAGCATACGAGTTCTTTGTGTATCATCATTATCAGCAAGATTAATCGCTACGCCAAATTTACCGCCAACACCTGCATAAAGTTTTTGTGTCCCGGTGGAGTTATTCATAGCGGCAATTGGGATACGGAATTCGAGTATATAACCACCAACTTTTTCTGCCCGTCCATAATCTTGAAATGTTGGGTTCCACAAAGTTTTGTTTGCAAAATATAAATTCTTATCCGCATCGAGGTTATCAAGCGCGCCAGGGTCCTGTACGTCGTCACCACCCAATGCCGACATACCAACTTGCAACGCACCCGATGTAGAGATTATTGTAGGATCGGGATTATATTTTACCTCAAACTTATCGTTATTCCAGTTAGTAGCGTTATTGCATAAGATAAATTCGTCGTTCACATCTACGTAGTAATATAAATAGTTCCTATCCCATGCTGTCCATATCGTAGCCGATATAGTGGCATTTGATTGGGGCCATGTCGCTGCTGTGCCGACATCTCTTAAATGTGCTCTTGCTGGCAAAAATATCTTACCATCATCCGGATTAGTTAGTTGATTGTACCAATCGTTTTTTTCGCCATCCATTACAAAGTCAAGCGGAGCCGCCATGGTATTTTCGATAATCGTAACTTCATCAATCCAAACATTATATGTGCCGGAATTACCAAGAAGCAAGGTAAATTTTGCGCCAACATCGCTTGCCATATATCCTGATGAATCAAAAAATGTCTTAACTGTTGTCATCAAAGTTTCTGCTTTAAATGACGTCAAAAATGGATAACTTCCACTTGTTTGCTGAATTCCTGCTTTGAAAACAATATTATTGACACTGGCTTTTGCCTTGTACAATATATAGTATCTTTTATCCGCTTTTACACTTAAATTTTGCTTAAGTTGGACATGCCAATCTGATGTTCCGGGACTTGTTATTTGTACAAAACCAGATTTCGCCCCTTGGATAGGCGTTTCTGCGCTAACTGTATAAGTAGCCGCTCCTGTGCTGCCTGTCTCTATAGCCCAACCAGTAGTTCCTTCTTCAAAAAATCCGTTAGCAATTTTTTCTACACCAGGATATTTAAGTCCTGCTTGCACTGGCGGTGCGGCAGATTCAATAATCGAAATATTATCAAACCATATTATAGTTCCAGTTGGTATGAGTGTTCCGTTTCCAAGCCAGATTGTTAGTTTACCGTCTGGATCTGTTGCTAAATCATAATTATTGAATGCTTTCGAAAAAGTTTTTGCTGTATCAGCAAGTATTTGATCGAATGATCCTAAAGTTGCATAAGGAGAATGGTTTTGCTGAATTTTTGTTTCTATTGTAGTAGCTATGTTTGCTCGTGCTGTCAATGTTACAGTATATTTTTTATCTTTTTGAAAGCCAAATAATTGACAAAGCTGTATATGCCAGCCTGCAGTGCCTGCATTTGTAATTGTAACTTTTAAACTTGCAGCGCCAGCCATTGGACTTACTGTTGAGCGTTCAAGTGTTGCGGCGCCTGATTCACCATTCTGAAATATCCACATAGATACATCTTCGCCTTCAAAATCGCCGTTTGTGACCATATCTCCATCTGCTTTGGTTTCTATTACAGAGATATCGTCAAACCAAAATTCTGTGCCAACTGGTATATTACCAAGCCCAATTGTGAATTTTGCATTTGGATCATATCCAACTTCAAGGTTATTGGCGGAAAATGTAAAAATCTGCGCTGTGGTGGTCAGATTCAAATTAGAAGATGCAATATCTCTGTAATCAGGATGATTTTCCTGTATCTTTGCTACAATTGTTACATCTGAGCTTGCACGCGCTTTAAATGATATTGTGTATTTTTTTACATTTATACCAAATAAT
>JBBIII010000014.1:0-42124 GCA_037446575.1 Ignavibacteriales bacterium | reverse complement strand
GACACTTTACTGACGTTTGCCTTTGTTTAAGTGTCAGACATCTACCCTACTCCAACCATTTCTTGGATTGTACTACAACAATATATTCCCATAATTCTGGATGCAAGTAGTGAGTTAGGAGTGAATTGAACTCTGCAATTTTAAGTGAAGGAACTATAAAATATACTTTTGCTCTCTTCTTTGTAATAAAATTTATTTGGTCAAGAAAAACATTGTATTGTGTCAAAGCGTGTTCGCACTCAAAATCATTTTTTCCTGTTTTTGCTTCACCAATAACATAGCATTTTTCAACTTCATCGTAAGCATAAACATCGGGCATTTTATCTTCTTGATCCCCGTAACCATCGTTCTTAAGTTCGATAGGCGGATAAAATCCCTCCACCCCATCAGCCCCGCTTATTGTAAATCCTTCTCGTTCGAATAATTCAACCAACTCGCCAACAAGTGATTGATGCTTTTTCTGGTCGTCATCGGAGCGCATAATAGTTTTACAGAGTAATTACTTAATAGAAACAGCAGATTTTGCAAGGATTCTTTCATAATATTGTTCGTATAAAGCAACAATTTTTGAAGATTCAAAATCCAAAGCTCGCTTGCGTGCCGCCTCTGAAAAAAGTTTATGCTTTGATGGATTTGTTAGCAGATCAATTGAATAGCGCGACATTCTATCGATATCTCCGATTTCTGCGATAAAACCAGTTTCACCATGAATTTGAAGCTCTGGTAATCCTCCAACGCTTGAAGAAATAACCGGAACTTTGCATGCCATTGCCTCCAGCGCAGAAAGTCCGAAACTTTCCGTTTGACTTGGCATCAGAAATAAATCCGCTGTGGAAAGAATAGGAACTAACTCGGCTTGCTTACCAAGGAAACGAACCTTATCAGCAATGCTTAAATCACGGCATAATATTTCGCATTGCGAGCGGTCTGGTCCATCTCCAATAAGTATCAAAGTGCTTTGTACCTTCTTCTGAATTTCATTAAAAATTTTTATTACATCAATAACTCGTTTTACAGGGCGAAAATTTGAAGTGTGAACAAGTATCTTGTCCCCTTTTGATGCGCAAGCAGTACAAACACCCTCGGTTTGAATTCTTTTATACTTTTCAACATCAATAAAATTTGGAATAACCTCGATTTCCTTATCGATATTGTAATTTGTCAAAGTTTTTTCTTTTAAGAACCGCGAAACTGCTGTTACACCATCGCTTTGCTCTATACTGAATTTCATAATCGGCAAAAAACTCGGCTCTAAGCCAACAAGCGTAATATCTGTGCCATGCAATGTCGTAATGATTTTAATATCCGTTTCCTGTAAAATTTGTTTTGCAAGATAAGCGCTTGTTGCATGAGGTATCGCATAATGACAATGCAAAATGTCAAGTTTTTCATATCTTGTAACTTCGACCATTTTACTTGCTAGCGCAAGCGTATATAAAGGAAAATCGAATAGCGGATAACTCGACGTTTCAACTTCGTGATAAATTACATTATCCTGGTAGCCGCTTAATCGCATAGGAACAGCATAACTGATGAAATGCACCGAGTGTCCTCGATTAGCGAGCGCTTTTCCAAGTTCTGTAGCAACAACTCCACTGCCGCCATAAGTGGGATAACAAGTAATTCCTATTTTCATTATATCCTCTTCTGTAACAAAAGGTAGATAGAAATAGTTTTACATTCAAACAGATTTTGTGGATAGGAAAATTATAAATATCCGCGCATGTAAAATGAAAACAAGTATTCTAATAGTCCTGTCGTGAGAAATACCAAATTGAAAGCGCGTAAATAAGGCAGGTTGAAAAAAATGAACAAATAAAAGGTGTGATTACGAATTCCGCTTGCCCCGGAATAAATGGATGTCTCCCTACCACTAAAGTAGAATTATCAATCATCGCATTTAATTGAGGAGTAAGATAATATAATCCATCAAGCAGACGATGATAAACAATATTATCCCATAACCTGTATAATCCTTTTTCTCTTAATTCTAATCCCCAGGAAATAATAGAAAACATAAACGCTAATAAAATAGAAAACCCAGTGCTTCGCGTAATCAAGCCCACAATTGCAACAACAGAATAATAACAGAAGAAAGCAAACACTACATAGATAACAGATGATAAAAACCCCCAGTGCCATACTTCTAATTTAATCCCGAATATTATCCAAATGCCTATAAAAAAATAAATTAAATTGATAGCAACTCCTGTTACTGCGCCTAAGGCACGCGCCATAAGTAATTCGGCTCTTGCAAGCGGTTTGCTTAGAAAAAGATCTATAGTGCCTTTTTCTAACATCGAAGGAATAAGTCCTGCAATTCCAAAAATTCCGAAAAGCAAAATCGCTCCTACGGATTGCTGGTGAAGCATAATTAATATAAATTCCACTACATTAAAATCGTGCAAAGATTTGCGCGCTAGCGGACTTCCAAATAAGGCAACCATATTAGGATCATTAGGCAAACGTCCAATTCCTAAAGCAAAAAGCACCAATATAAAACTTGCAACGGCAAAATAAAAAACCAACGTACCTTTGCGAAGCGCCTCTTCAACTGTAAACCGAAACATCCCAAAAAATCTCAATTCTCTTTTTCTCCTTTAACAAGCTGAATAAAATATTCTTCAAGAGAGGTCTTTTGCTGTGTCATGCTTTCTATGCCAATTCCATCATTACGAAGCAAATCAATAATAAAATTGAGTTCAGATGTATCACGCAATTCCACAATTACTTTATTGTCATAAAAATCTGCTCTTAGTAATGAACTCCTCAGCCGTTCCTTTATTACATCTGATATCGGCGCTGATAACTGAATAGTATAAATTAATTTATGAGCGGTAAGCTCGTTAATCGTTCCGATGCGAACCACTCTCCCTTTATTTAAAATTGCCACCCGATCACAAATCATTTCGACTTCAGATAAAAGATGCGAATTTAAAAAAATTGTAACTCCCTTAGCTTTCAACTCCAATAAAAGGTCTCTTATTTCTTTTCTTCCAATCGGATCAACTCCATCGGTAGGTTCATCTAAAAAAAGCAATTTCGGATCGTTAATCAAAGCTTGAGCCAAACCTAACCTTTGCATCATGCCTTTAGAAAATTTCTTAGTTTTTATTTTTGCCCAATCCTTTAACCCGACTAACTCTAAAAGAGAACTAACTTTTCCATTTAGTTCTGAGTTCGGAATGCCGTTCAATCGCCCAAAAAATTTCAACGTATTAGCCGCCGAAAGAAAACTCGGATACCGATGATTTTCAGGCAAATAGCCGCAATTTTCTTTCAAAGCCGTTGTTCCGATATCTAAACCAAACACCTTAGCTTTACCCGATGTTGGCAAAGCAATTGAAAGTACCAGTTTAACAAATGTGGTTTTACCTGCTCCGTTAGGACCTAATAGACCGAATATTTCGCCTTCATTAATCGTCAATGAAACTTTTTCAAGCGCTTGAATGTTCTTTCTATTGAACAAACCAGAGCGGTAATATTTAGTTAATTCGTAAGTTTGTATTATTTCCATACGGCAGATAATTTAATTAAAAATTGCAGTTGTTCAAAAAAATTGGACGCTTTGAATTCTTAAAAAAAAGAGTGATATTATGGGTGCAAGAGTCAAATTGACTCTAATTTTTTGGCAGAATATAGGACTATAATAGTCGTATTTATGTTACAGTTTTCAAAAAAAGTTGAATATGGATTGATTGCTTTGCGTCATATGGCAATGCATAATTACGGGAAAGTTTTTACTGCAAAGGAAATCGCCACACGCTATGATATTCCTTATGAGCTTTTAGCAAAGATTTTACAAAAACTGACAAAAGCAGGAATTATTATTTCGATGCAAGGAGTTCGCGGCGGATATATGTTGGCAAAGAAACCAAACGAAGTTCAAATAGCGCAAATTTACGGCATTATAGAAGAAGGAAAACCAACAATTGCCGAGTGTTACGCTGAAGGGCATAAAGATAATTGTTCAATTTTTAACGAGTGCACAATTCGAAAACCTTTAGGAAAAATACAACACAATCTTTATTCAATTTTGGAAAAAACAACACTCGAGCAAATAGTTTAGATAAAATAATATTTATGGCAACTGAAACTAATACAATAGAAGAATTAGCGTCTAAAGAATATAAATACGGTTTTGTTACAGAAATTGAAACCGATTCAGCTCCTCCGGGTTTAAATGAAAAAATTATTCGATTAATTTCTGAAAAGAAACAAGAACCAGAATGGTTGTTAGATTGGCGGTTGAAAGCTTTTCGCCATTGGCAAACTATGGAAGAACCGAAATGGCAAAATGTTAAATATCCTCCTATCGATTACCAAGCCATTGTATATTACTCGGCGCCGAAGCAAAAAAAGATGTTAAAAAGTTTGGATGAAGTCGATCCGGAAATTTTAAGAACTTATGATAAGTTAGGAATTCCTCTGCGCGAACAAGAATGGCTTGCCGGCGTTGCTGTGGACGCTGTGTTCGATAGCGTTTCTGTTGCAACAACATTTAAAGAAAAGTTGAAAGAATTAGGAATAATATTCTGTTCCTTTTCAGAAGCGGTGCGCGAACATCCGGAGCTTGTTAGAAAATATTTAGGGTCGGTCGTTCCGCAAAACGATAATTTCTTTGCCGCGTTAAACTCGGCGGTTTTCAGCGATGGTTCATTTTGTTTTATTCCCAAAGGCGTTCGGTGTCCGATGGAGCTTTCTACCTACTTCCGAATTAATGCCGCCGATACCGGACAATTTGAACGCACATTAATTGTTGCCGAAGAAGGAGCTTATGTTAGTTATTTAGAGGGATGCACAGCTCCGATGCGCGATAACAACCAGCTTCATGCGGCTGTTGTAGAATTAGTAGCATTAGACAATGCGCAAATAAAGTATTCAACTGTGCAGAATTGGTACCCCGGCGATAAGGAAGGAAAAGGCGGTATTTATAATTTTGTTACTAAACGAGGTAAGTGTGAAGGAATTAATTCTAAAATTTCTTGGACACAGGTAGAAACCGGCTCCGCAATTACTTGGAAATATCCAAGCGTATTATTAATTGGCGATAATTCAGTCGGCGAATTTTATTCTGTTGCAGTTGTCAACAATTACCAGCAAGCAGATACCGGCACCAAAATGATTCATATTGGAAAGCATACTAAAAGCACAATTGTATCGAAAGGTATTTCTGCGGGATATGGACAAAATTCTTACCGCGGCTTAGTTGAGATAAAGAAAAACGCGGTTAACGCCCGTAATTTTTCGCAATGCGATTCTTTATTGATTGGAGATAAATGCGGAGCGCATACTTTCCCCTACATCGAAGTTAAAAATTCATCCTCAAAAGCAGAGCATGAAGCCACAACTTCAAAAATAGGAGAAGAACAGATTTTTTATTGCAAGCAACGCGGACTTTCGACTGAAGATGCTGTCAGTTTAATAGTAAATGGATTTTGTAAAGAAGTTTTCCGCGAACTGCCAATGGAGTTTGCGGTTGAAGCGCAAAAACTCCTGGGCGTTAGTTTGGAAGGAAGCGTTGGCTGAAAAATCAATATCGAAAGTCTCTAATTTGAAAATATCATATTTTACACGTAAGGATTTATTAAATGGCTTTATTGGAAATAAAAAATTTACATGCCAGTATAAACGGCGCCAACATACTTAATGGAATTGATTTAACAGTTAATGCCGGTGAAGTTCATGCAATTATGGGCCCAAACGGTTCGGGGAAAAGTACTTTAGCAGGCGTACTTGCAGGTAGAGAACTATTTACAGTTGCAAAAGGCGAGGTTTTATATAAAGGACAAAATTTATTAGATATGGCGCCCGAAGAACGCGCGCATGAAGGATTATTTCTCGCTTTTCAATATCCGGTGGAAATACCCGGAGTGAATAATTCTTACTTCTTAAAATCTGCGATAAATGCTATTCGGAAGCATCGCGGTTTAGAAGAACTTGACGCTGTCGATTTCCTATCGCTGATTAAGCATAAAATAAAGCTTGTAGATATGGATGATAGCTTCTTGAACCGCTCGGTAAATGATGGATTTTCCGGCGGTGAAAAAAAACGAAATGAAATATTCCAGATGGCAGTGCTTGAGCCAACATTATCTATTTTAGATGAAACAGATTCAGGGTTGGATATTGATGCGCTTAGAATTGTTGCCGAAGGGGTTAATAAACTTCGCTCTGAAAACAATGCAACTATAGTTGTAACACATTATCAAAGACTTTTAAATTACATTATACCTGATTTTGTCCATGTTTTAGTTGATGGAAAAATTGTGAAATCCGGCAGAAAAGATTTAGCGCTGAAATTGGAAGAACTCGGATACGACTGGGTTCGTGAATAACAATTGATGTAACCGGAGAATTTGCGATGCAATCAGCTGATAAAAATATTGAGTGGTATAAATCAAAGTTTATGGAATTCGAGCACAGCTTGAACGGCGAGAAATTGGCGACTATTCATAAAATTAGACAAGACGCTATTTCCAAATTTACTACGCTCGGTTTTCCAACAACGAAACAGGAAGAATGGCGTTTTACTAATACTCAACCAATTTCAAAAATTGAATTCTACCCCGTCTTTAGAAAAGAGAAAGTAACCACGCGAAGGACCGATTTTATAAACCATCTCTTGAACAATGCGATTCAAGTGGTTTTCATTAATGGATTCTATTCAGAAAATCTGTCTAATATCGGCGACCTTAGTGATGGAATAATAATTGGGAGTCTTGCTGAAATATCAAAAAAACATCCTGAACTTATAGAACCAAAAATCGCAAAATTAGTCAGCGGCAATGAAAACGCATTTTCTGCTTTAAATACTGCATTTATAACCGATGGAATATTCGTTTATGTGCCAAACGGGGGCATGATAAAAGAGCCGATTCAGATAGTTTATATTGCAACTGAAATTGAAAAACCATATGCGATTCAACCGCGTAACTTGATTATCGCCGGCGATAATTGTGAATTTAAGTTGATAGAATATTACATGAGTTTAAGCGATAAAGATTATCTAACAAATTCCGTAACCGAAATTTACATCGGAAAGAATTCAAGAATTGAACATAACAAAATCCAAAATGAAAACTTACAAGCTTTTCATATTGGAACAACTTATACGCTAATTGACGCAGGAAGTTTTTATCAATCAAATTCAATTTCTTTAAGCGGCGCTTTAGTTAGAAACAACATAACAGTTGTTATGAATGGAGAGAGAATCGAAAGCGCGCTTAACGGCTTATCATTAGGGCGCGGCTCGCAATTGATTGACAATCATACAGCGATCGATCATGCTAAACCGAATTGCAACAGTTTTGAATTATACAAATCAATACTTGCGGGAAATTCTAAAGGTGTTTTTAATGGCAAGATACTTGTTCGTAAAGATGCTCAAAAAACAGACGCGAAACAAACAAATAAAACTTTGCTTTTATCTGATACGGCAACAATGAATACAAAACCGCAATTAGAAATTTTTGCGGACGATGTAAAATGCACACATGGAGCGACAATTGGGCAATTAGATTCTGAGCAGTTGTTTTATTTACGCTCACGCGGCATAGATGAAACGTTTGCTCGAGATATTCTCACATCAGCATTTGCATCTGATATAATAAACCGAATTTCTATAGTTGAGTTGAGAAAAAAGTTGGAGAATGAATTGCAATCTCATTTGATAATTATGAAATAACGAATTATAAAGAATCAAAAATAATGTCGATAAAATTTCAGGTCAATAAAATACGCAAAGATTTCCCGATTCTTTCAAAAAGAGTTCGGGGCAAAAAATTAGTATATCTCGATAATGCGGCAACAACACAAAAACCAAAACAAGTAATCGAAGCGATAAGGAAATATTATTTTGCGGAAAATTCCAATGTGCATAGAGGCGTTCATTATCTTAGCGAAATTGCAACTCAAAAATACGAGACTGCGCGTTCAATAATTCAAAAATTCATAAATGCCTCATCTGAACGGGAAATAGTATTTGTCCGCGGAACTACCGAAGGGATCAATCTCATCGCTTCGACATACGGCAGGCAAAATATAAAAGCCGGCGATAAAATTTTAATTACAGGAATGGAGCATCACTCGAACATCGTCCCTTGGCAAATGCTTTGCGAAGAAAAAGGAGCGAAATTAGTCGTGGCTCCTATTAATGAAAAAGGCGAGGTGAATTTAGAAGAATATTCTCGCTTGTTAACGGAAAATGTAAAGATTGCGGCAATAAGTCATGTTTCAAATGCTCTTGGCACACTAAATCCAATTAAGCAGATGATCGAATTAGCGCATTCTAAAGGCGCCGCTGTATTAGTTGATGGCGCGCAAGCTATTCCGCATTTACGAATTGATTTAAGTGAGATAGATGCAGATTTTTATGTTTTTTCCTCTCATAAAGTTTTTGGTCCAACCGGTATAGGTATAATGTACGGAAAGAGCAATTTCTTAGAATCTATGTCTCCATATCAAGGCGGCGGCGATATGATAAAATCGGTAACATTTGAAAAGACGATATTCAACGATATTCCGCACAAATTTGAAGCCGGCACTCCGCATATTGAGGGAGCTATCGGACTTGCAAGCGCGTTTGAATATCTAAGTAATTTTGATTGGCAAGTGGTAATGGACCATGAAAATGAATTGCTTCAATATGCGACAGAAAGATTAAAAGAAATTGATGGATTAAGAATTATTGGAACGGCGGCTGAAAAGATAGGAGTTGTTTCCTTCGTATTGGATGGAATACATCCACATGATATTGGAACTATAATGGACGAAGAAGGAATAGCAATACGAGCCGGGCATCACTGCGCGCAACCGGTGATGGAGCGATTTGGAATTCCAGCGACAGCTCGCGCTTCATTCGCATTCTATAACACAAAAGAAGAGATCGATATTTTATTGCGAAGTCTAAGAAAAGTGAAGGATATTTTTGGAAATGTCTAATTTAAAAGCGTTATATCAAGAAATTATTTTAGATCATAACAAACATCCGCGCAATTTCAGAAAAATGGAAGATGCGTATTGTTCGGTCGAAGGATACAATCCGCTCTGCGGCGATCATTATATCGTATATTTGAAGATGGATGGAGAAGTAATATCGGACGTGGCTTTTGAAGGGACCGGTTGTGCAATTTCGAAAGCATCAGCTTCTGTTATGAGTACTATACTTAAAGGAAAAACGCGCTCTGACGCGGAGGAATTGTTTAATAAATTTCATCATTTAGTGCGCGGCGAAGTCATTGGCGAAATTAATATGGATGAATACGGTAGACTTGCCGCATTTGCAGGCGTAAGCGAATTCCCAGCAAGAGTAAAATGCGCAATACTTCCATGGCACACAATGAAGAATGCGCTCGAAGAAAAGAAGGAAACTGTATCGACAGAATAATTGTTATCATCTCAACAAATAACATGGAAAAATAAAATGAATAACGAAGAATTACAGAAAATTATAATAACACCTCCTGCCGCCATCGAGATTAATAAAATTCGCGAAACGAATCAAATTCCTGAATCTCATGCTTTGCGGATCGGTTTAAAGGATAGTGGTTGTTGCGGCGTATCATATTTTTTAGCATTTGATGAAAAACCCGAAGAGACAGACACTATAATTGATTCAGAGGGGATTAAAATTTACGTCGATCAGCAAAGTCTTTCTCAGCTTAAAGGCGCTACGTTGGAATATGTAAATGGACCTCAGGGTTGTGGTTTCAGACTTGATAATCCGAATGACGATAAATCGTGCAATTGTGATGACGGTTGTTGTGGATAAAAGCGAATAAAATGATTGCGCGCGATAAAATAGAATCAGCAGTAGAAACGATGGAATCAAAAGATACGACAAAAAAAACAAGCGGAAAAATTCTTAAAGAAGAACTTGTATGGGATGCGCTCCGTCAATGCTACGACCCGGAAATTCCGGTTAATATCGTTGATCTTGGATTGATTTATGAAGTGAACATTGAAGAATTACCGGACGAAACAAATGTCTACATAAGGATGACTCTGACTGCGCCGGGCTGCAGTATGGGACCTATGATTGCTGCCGATGTTAAACGGCGCGTCCAACAAATTAACGGTGTTAAGAATGTGCTTGTAGAACTCGTTTTTGATCCTATATGGAATCCATCTATGATGTCAGAAGCAGCCAAGCTGACGTTAAATATGTATTGACACAAATTTAAAAGCATAGGATTTTCAGATACACAACTGCGAATTATGTTTTTGGGAACTCTTTTTCTATTATTATAGTTTTATATTTTGAATTGAAAATAACATTAATTAAAAGATAAAAAAGGAAATTATTATGGCTTACGAATGGAAATTTAAAGCACGTCCTTATTCGGATGAAGAAGCAAAAATAAATTTAGCGGGTGTAATGAGTCCTGAAACAACTGATTGGCATTACAACACGCATCAAAAAGGATATGTAACCGCGCTGAACAATATTGAAAAAGCATTAGAAACCGCCGATCGTTCTTCGGCTAATGGCAATTTCAGTCAGATTGGAGAATTGAAGCGCCGATTTACTTGGAATCATTCTGGAGCTTTATTGCACGATATATATTGGGAAGTTCTTGGCGGTGATGGCGATCCGAATAAAGGACCGGAAATAAAAGAGTCTATCGAAAAAGAATTCGGTTCTTTCGATGCGTGGAAAGCCGATTTTAAAGCAACTGCACTCTCTGCAAAGCTAAGCGGTTGGGGGTTGTTAGTCTTCGATAAATTATATTCTGGCCGCCTGCTTAATATAACTGTTGATGAACATCAATATGGAGCTATTTGGGGCGGTATCCCTCTAATTTCTCTTGATGTATTCGAGCATGCATATTATCACAAAGACGGACCTGCGCGTGCAAAATTTATAGACAATTATCTAGCAAACCTGCATTGGGGCAGAATTAACGATCGGTATAAGAAATTAGTCTTAATGAAATAATTTTTTTGTGTTATTTGTAATCCTATCGTTCCCAACTTTGTTTGGGAACGATATCCTTAAATTGAAATTCATTAGCGCCTCTCTCCTTTTCATGTCGATCTTAGGGAAAGGTGTTATACTCGGTATATAGTGGTCGGACTCTACCTTCACTTTCTAATTATATGTAACAGACATTTTTCTCAGCAATCCATTATCTTCTACAAAGTAACTTCGTTTTTTTTTAACTTCTCCCCTCTTTTCTTTGATTTTACAAGTTTATTTAGATAAATTTTTCTTAATGGAAACTTGTATCTTTTGTAAAATTATTAAGAAACAAATACCCGCAGAAATTCTTTACGAAAACGAAAATGCTATTGCAATTTTGGACTTAAATCCGATTCACTACGGGCATTCATTAGTAATTCCAAAAATGCACTGTGCGGAATTTACCGAACTTCCGGAAAATTGTTATCATTCTATACTCGATGCGGCTAATGTGGTTACGAAAGCTCTAGTGCGCGCTTTTGAATTACACGGATATAATTTATTTTCCAACAACGGAGCAATTGCGGGACAATCAGTTTTTCACTTTCACCTCCATGTAACTCCGCGTTACAGTAATGATAATATTCAGTTCATTCTTGAACTAAAAAAGTATTCCGACGATAAAATGAGTGAATATGGAAAAAAGATTCGACAATTTATTCAACAAAAATCGTAATTACTCGGCAAATCACTATTGAAAAAGTTTTCTAAATGCAAAGAATATACAATTATAAAATTATAGAACACTTATGACTCCAAAGGGACGTCTTCCGAAAAAATCCATAACTAACACAGATTCAAAACAGTGTAAATTTTGTTTCATCTGCGTTATCTTATCGAAGGCATGCAATTAGGAGTGTTCTATGTTATTCATTATTACAATCAAGTTAAGTAATCTCAAAATATCATAAAAAAGGAGACGAAATAGATGGCAAAATTTGTTAAGCTATCACCGCCAAGAGATGGACAAAAAATAAGTATCAACAATGGTAAATTAAATGTGCCCGATAATCCCATCATCCCTTTTATCGAAGGAGACGGAACTGGACCCGACATTTGGCGAGCATCGCAAAGAGTTCTTGACGCCGCAGTTGAAAAAGCATACAACGGTAAAAAGAAAATTGTTTGGTTTGAAGTATTTGCCGGAGAAAAAGCAAATTTAATCTACGGACCTAACACTTGGCTGCACGACGATACTATTGAAGCATTTAAAGAATATCTGATAGGAATAAAAGGACCATTAACAACGCCTGTCGGCGGTGGAATTCGCTCACTTAATGTTGCATTGCGGCAAATTCTCGATCTCTATGTCTGTCTGCGACCTGTGCAATGGTTCACTGGTGTGCCATCTCCCGTTAAACATCCAGAAAAAGTCGATATGGTAATCTTTCGTGAGAATACGGAAGACATCTACGCCGGTATTGAATGGAAAGCGGGAACGCAGGAAGCACAAAAGGTAATAGAATGGCTGCAAAAAGAAATGGGTGTGAAAAAAATCCGTTTCCCAGAAACATCGAGCATCGGAATAAAACCGGTTTCGGAAGAAGGTTCCAAACGTCTGATGCGTGCTGCAATTCAATATGCAATTGATAATAACAGAAAATCAGTTACAATGGTGCACAAAGGCAATATACAGAAATTTACCGAAGGAGGATTCCGTGATTGGGGTTACGAATTGGCAAAAAAGGAATTTGGCGGAGTTGAAATTGATGGCGGCCCGTGGCAAAAGCTTCCGAACGGCTTAATAATTAAAGATGCAATCGCAGATATTACGCTTCAGCAGGTTCTTACTCGTCCCGAAGATTTTGATGTAATTGCAACCTTAAATTTAAACGGCGATTATTTATCCGATGCTTTAGCGGCACAGGTTGGCGGAATTGGAATAGCCCCAGGTGGAAATATCAATTACGCAACAGGCCACGCTATTTTCGAAGCGACTCATGGTACCGCTCCTAAATACTCTAATTTAGATAAAGTAAATCCTGGCTCCGTTATACTTTCTGGAGAAATGATGTTGAGGTATATGGGTTGGAAAGAAGCCGCTGATTTAATAATTAAGGGTTTAGAAAATACAATCAAATCAAAAACCGTAACTTACGATTTTGCCCGTCTTATGGAAAACGCTACAGAAGTAAAATGTTCAGAATTCGGTAATGCGATTATTAATAATATGAAGACATTTTAATTCTGAAATAAAATGAACATAAGCGTTTTTCCATTAGAAATTTTAATATTCCTGTTTTGCATTGCGCTTGTAGCAAGTTTTATTGATACATTAGCAGGCGGAGGCGGATTACTTACCATACCCGCTCTAATAATGAGCGGAATTCCACCATTATTTGCTTTAGGAACAAACAAAATTCAAAGCAGTACTGGCTCAGGCACTGCTACGCTTATGATGTTGCGGAAGAAAAGGATAAAATTAATTGATTTAAAATATTCTATGCTTGCGGCGTTTTTAGGTTCAACAATTGGAACGCTTACTGTACAATACATTAACACAAAGGTTCTCTCTTACATTATTCCCATTGTGCTAATTATAATTGCGGTCTATTTTTTATTCTCTCCAAAATCTTTAGCAACAAAAAAAGTATTGAAAATTCAAAAATGGAAGTTCAGGTCATTCGTAATTCCTATCATTGGTTGTTATGACGGCATGTTTGGTCCCGGGACAGGTTCGTTCTTTGCATTCGGCGGCGTAGCATTACAAGGACAAGGCATTATTGATGCAACAGCGACGGCTAAAGCTTTAAATTTTGCAACTAATATAGCATCTGCCATTATTTTTATTGCGGCGGGAAAAATATTTTGGTTCATTGCCTTTATAATGATATGCGGTCAAATTATTGGCGCTTGGCTTGGTTCACATTCTCTTCTACGTATTAATCCTCAACACTTACGCTATTTTGTTGTTTTAATGTGTTTGATAATGCTTGCAAATTACGCAATTTCTATATTATAACATTAATGTTTTAGTCAAACTAAAAATTTTATTTCTAATATTATTTACTTACTGTTGTTTTGCTCAATAAGAAAATCAATTGATAAATTAAGGAAGTTATAACTGAAAGCTTCAATCGAGTATCCAGTATCTAGATTCCCGCTAATGCGAGTTTATGTTTTACTGGCAAAACACTTCGTGTTGGCATAATTTGTGGAAATAACTTTTCTTATCTCTCGAATTGCTTGCTACTTACCGCTTTTAATGAGCTTCTCTATGTCGATTTTTCGGTTTTATTAGCATTCTTGAAACTCACTTCTTTTTTCAGTATAGTAATACAGAATATCAAAGAAAAAGTATGAATAAAGCATCAATTCAAATACCTAATCAGAGCGAAAAAATTTTAACAGACGTGCTGGTAGAGCAACCAGCTAAAGTAATTTTATTTAATGATGAAATTCATTCGTTTGATGAAGTAATTGGTCAAATAATCAAGGCAACTAGTTATGATTATTCGAAAGCGGAAGCTTTGACTTGGGAAGTTCATAGTTGCGGGAAAGCCTCAATTTATGAAGGAACAATGGATGGATGCCTTAGAGTTTCTCATGTTCTGGAAGAAATAGCGTTGCATACTCAAATTGAAGTGTAATAAAGGGGGTAAGGAGTTATAGCAACAATGTTAGAAGATAAAAAGATTCAGATGAGGAGTAAATAATTCCATGAATAAAAAACGGATTAAAAAAATTCTTGATGATGGAGTTAAAGAAAAGCTAACAACAAACCAAATCATTAATAGGATTTTAGCAGAGACTGAACAAAAGACTAAAAAGACTTCTGTGTCAATAGAAGAATTGGAAGAACTCTTAAAAAATTCGAAGCAATTAATTCAAGAATCAAAAAAGATTTTATATAAAAGCGCATCGGGTAGTTAAATTGACCTCCTCAGAAATCAGAAATAGTTTTCTAAAATTCTTTGAAGAACGCGGACATGTAATAGTTCCCAGTTCGCCCGTTGTTCCTTACGATGATCCTACACTCCTATTTACTAATGCCGGAATGAATCAATTTAAAGATGTGTTTCTCGGCACAGGCAGACGTCCTTACGTGCGAGCGGCGGACACGCAAAAATGTATTCGCGTTAGCGGTAAGCACAACGATCTTGAAGAAGTCGGACGCGATACTTATCACCACACATTTTTCGAAATGCTCGGTAATTGGTCATTCGGCGATTATTATAAAAAGGAGGCAATTATTTGGGCTTGGGAATTGCTAACCAAAGTATGGGCGTTGCCAAAAAATCGATTATGGGTTACGGTCTACAAAACCGATGATGAGGCAGAACAATTTTGGAGAATAGAAACTGACATCGATCCAAGCCATATTCTAAGATTTGGCGAAAAAGATAATTTTTGGGAAATGGGCGATACGGGACCATGTGGTCCTTGCTCGGAAATTCACATTGACCGAACACAAGAAGGAAATGCAACTGCTGAAATGGTAAATGCTGGAACTCAGAATGTTATAGAAATTTGGAATCTTGTATTTATTCAATATAATCGAGATGAAAGCGGAAAGCTATCCCCCCTGCCGGCAACACATGTAGATACTGGTATGGGTTTCGAAAGAATATGCGCTGTACTTCAAAATAAAAATTCTAATTACGATACAGATATATTCACGCCTCTCATTCATAAGATCAGCGAACTATCTAATAAACCTTACTCAAGCAGTCTACAATCTACAAACCAAAACCAACAAAGCGATATTGATACAGCAATGCGTGTTATTGCGGATCACATACGAACACTAACATTTGCAATTGGCGATGGAGCAACGCCAAGCAACGAAGGCAGAGGTTATGTACTACGCAGAATATTGCGCCGCGCATCCCGTTTTGGACGAAATCTTGAAATGCGCGAACCATTTCTATTTCAATTAGTCCCAACACTCGTAGAAACCATGGGCTCGATTTTTCCAGAAATAATTAGCGAACAGAAACGAATTCAAAAAATTATTAAAAGCGAAGAAGAAAGTTTCAATGCAACTTTAGACCGAGGACTTGAGATTTTTGAAGATATGATCAGAAGAATTGGACATTCAAAAACTTTTCCGGGCGAAGATGCTTTTAAATTGTACGACACATTTGGATTTCCATTGGATTTAACTGAACTGATGGTTAGTGAGCGCGGACTTAAAGTTGATGTAGCAACTTTTATTGAGCTGATGGAAAAACAAAAAGACCGATCGCGCAGCGCTAAATATTCGCAACAAGGAGAAACATTAAAATCGGATGATCCTGAATGGCTAAAAAGTAAAAAGCGAGCACGGGAATTTGGACCAATGCCAACAGATGGACATAGCGAATTTGTTGGTTACGACGAATTAGAGAACGCAACCAAAGTTATTGCAGTACAAGACTATCTTGTTTGGTTAGAAAAAACGCCTTTCTATGCTGAATCTGGAGGACAAGATGAAGATTGGGGCACTTTGCATACAACCGATAATTCTTTAAAAGTCATACATACGCAAAAATCGGATGAGGTTATTGTTCATGTTGTTGATGTTCCTAACGTATTAAGTGTAGGTCAAACTGTTACCGCTCAGATCGATGTACTGCGCCGGTATGCAATTATGCGTAATCACTCTGCAACTCATTTATTACATAACGCGTTGCGCCAAGTTTTAGGCGCTGAAGTCCATCAGTCGGGTTCTTTTGTAGAAGACGAATACCTCCGCTTCGATTATTCATACAACTCTAAGCTAACCGACCAAGAGCTTGCAAGCGTTGAAGCGTTGGTAAATGAAAAAATTAAAGAAGATATACCTCTTACACATCATCGTAATATTCAAATTGAAGGAGCTAAAAAACTTGGTGCACACATGATTTTTGGCGAAAAATACGGCGAATACGTGAATGTAGTACAATTTGGTGATTTTAGTAAGGAATTTTGCGGAGGAACGCATGTTAAATCGACAGGCGACATTGGTTTTTTTAAAATTGTAAGTGAAAGCAGTATAGCAAGCGGCATCCGGCGCATTGAGGCAGTAACTCACGATTATGCTTTACAGCGTATAAAATTACAGGATATAGCTTTCTTTGACCGCTTGGATCAAGTGTACAATCAAATAGGCGAGCTTTCAAAATTAAGAGAAGAGCTTTCAGCATTCAATAAAAGCAAGGCATTTTTAATACAAAATTTAATAAGCGGTTTCGAAAAAAGAATTGAGGACTTGAAGCATTTTATTACGATTCCTGAACGCGCTTCTTCAGAATTAGCTTCAGCATACGAACAATTAAATAATCGCAATCGGTTACTCGATGAATTAATTATCCACTTTGGTGATGTCAGAAAATCTTTAGAGAAAGAATTATCACATTATCGTTTGAAATCTCTTTCTAGTTCGATTGATGAACTTGTTGCTTTAGCTTCTGCTGTTGATGATTTTAAATTAGTATCGGCAAAGGTGAGCGTAAGTTCTATTGACGAATTAAAATCATTAGGCGATACTCTCCGATCAAAAATTGGAAGCGGAGTAGGATTGTTAGCATCCATAATTGACGAAAAAGTTCAGTTTGTTTGCGTTGTTACAGATGACGTTATTACATCAAAAAAACTTGAAGCCGGGAAAATTGTTGGAGCTGTTGCAAAGATTGTCGGCGGGGGAGGCGGAGGCAAAGCTCATTTAGCAACAGCCGGAGGAAAAGATATCGCAAAATTAGAGGAAGCAATAATTCAGACAAAAGCTATTGTCGAATCATTTATTCACACAGGGTGAAAACATAATAATGAAGACATACGATAAATTATTGAAAATAAAAGAGACTAAAGGAGCAGGTTATCTCATATTACTTGATCCTGATAAATTTGATGCTGGAACATTGCCACTGTTTATAGATAACGCTACAAAATCGGGTGTGGACGCTTTTTTAGTTGGCGGAAGTCTTTTACTTTCAAATGAATTTGACAAGCTTTTAAAAATGATAAAAGAGAACACAGATATTCCTTTAATAATATTCCCGGGAAGCTTATTTCAAATTTCTGCTGTCGCAGATGCAATTTTATATATTTTACTCATTAGCGGAAGAAATCCGGACCATTTAATAGGAAACCACGTTCAAGCGTCTCCCATTATAAAACGAATGGGATTAGAAGCAATTTCAACCGGTTATATGCTTATAAATGGAGGTAATGTAACCTCGGCAGAATTTATGAGCAATACTAAACCTATACCACGCGAAAAAAATGATATTGCAGTGGCGCACGCATTGGCGGCAGAGTATATCGGATTAAAAATGCTTTACTTAGAAGCCGGCAGTGGAGCAAAAAAATCAGTGCCTAATGAAATGATAAGAATAATATCTTACTATTGCTCACTCCCAATAATTGTAGGCGGAGGCATAAGAACTCCAGATGAAGCCAAAGCAAAAGTTAATGCCGGTGCGTCCTTTATAGTTACAGGTACCATTATCGAAGAAAATGGCGATAAAAATTTAATTAAAGAATTTGCTCAAGCTGTGCATCATAAATAAAGGACTATATGACATCACGCGAAAAATTTATTACAGAATCTTTACAAGCAAGCAGTGAAACAAAAATTCGAATTCTGAAAGAATGTTCTGGACATATTTCTCAAGCAATTGACATACTAGTTGATGCTGTCAAAAATAATAATAAAGTCCTGCTATGCGGCAATGGAGGTAGCGCCGCCGATGCGCAACACCTTGCAACAGAATTTGTAATTCGCCTAAATCCAGATATTCAAAGACCGGGAATTCCAGCGATTGCGCTTACTACAGACACTTCAATGCTTACGGCAGGCGCTAATGACCTTGGTTACGATAACGTCTTTACTCGCTCAATTGAAGCACTCGGAAAAGAAGGCGATGTATTAATAGGTATATCTACGAGCGGTAAATCAGAAAGTATAAATCGTGCATTTATAAAAGCCCGAGAAAAGAGACTCAAAACAATCGGCTTCTTAGGAAAAGATGGCGGAAATGCAAAAAAATTAGTTGATCTCGCAATTATAATTCCTTCTAACGATACACAACGAATCCAAGAGGGACATATCACTATAGGCCACATAATTTTTCAGGAAGTTGAACAAGAATTATACGGTCAATGATAGACAAATTTTATTTACTCTAATTCCCATTAGCATCCAATATGTCTGATAGACACAAGAAAGATTTGTTAATTCCGTTACTCACAGTAACCTTTGATATTATTGCAATAGAATTCTCTTTCCTCTTCTCATATTGGTTCAGGTTTTACACATCATTCACAAAATACTTTGAGGTAATCTATGGTATTCCACCGATAGAAGAATACATCTATACTTCATTTATTATAATGCCGATTTTATTATGGTTACTTCACAGACGTAATTTGTATAAACCCAGACGCGGTAACACATTTACAGACGAATTTGTATTAATTGTACGGATTGTAATAATAGGTCTTTTAGTTTTAATGACGGGAGCATTCTTTTATCGAACATTTTCATATTCGCGCCTTGTTGTTGGAATTCTCGGAATAACACTAATAGTATTTTTATCAATTAGTAGATTTATTGTAATAAAATTTGAACAATGGTGGTATGCACAAGGAAAAGACTTACGACGCATAGCCATTATCGGATGCAGTGATACCGCACTAAAAATATACGACTCAATATCAAAAAATAGCAAACTCGGATATAAACCACTAGGTTATTGCACAATAGATGGTAACACAAATAATAACATGGGAACTGTTCCATATCTTGGGCAACTATCATCTGTTCCAATTGCCGATATCATAAAATCACATCATATCGACGTCTTATTAATTGCGTTAAGTGAAAGAGAACATACTTATCTATCAGATTTAGTACGTAATTGCCAAGGATTAAATGTTGAAATAATGATGGTGCCCGATATTCTTGATCTAATGACAAGTCATGTTAAAATAAAACATATCGAAGGCATTCCCTTTTTAGGTATTAAAAGTCCCTCTTTAAGCACGTGGAATTTTATTATTAAACGGCTTTTCGATTTGATTTTTACATCTATAATCTTGTTAATAATAAGCCCTTTCTTTTTACTAATAGCATTACTTATTAAATTAGAATCAAAAGGTTCAATTTTTTACCTCCAAGAAAGAGTTGGCATAAATGGGGAAAAATTTAAGTTAATAAAATTCCGTTCGATGCGGACAGATGCAGAGGTGCAAACAGGTCCTGTTTGGTCGCACAAAAATGATCCAAGAACAACAAAGCTTGGCAAATTTTTACGACGTTTTAGCATTGATGAATTGCCACAACTTGTAAATGTCCTCAAAGGAGAGATGAGTATTGTAGGTCCGCGTCCAGAACGCCCTTTTTTTGTTGAACAATTTAAAGGTCAAATACCCCGCTATCTAGAACGTCATAGAGTGAAAACTGGAATGACCGGTTGGGCGCAGGTAAATGGTTTGCGTGGCGGCGATGCTTCAATTATCGAAAGAACTAAATATGATATCTATTACATCGAAAATTGGTCTTTAATATTTGACATTAAAATTATTCTTAGAACAACTTACGCCGTCTTATTTGGTAAAGACGCTTATTAGATTCAATCAACTATATTTTAAAACAAAAGTTCTGCAAAAATGATTGCCGCATTTATTTTAGCTTTACATTTGTTCGTAGTAGGCTACGTTTTTTTAACACATAAAAAAGATGGAGTTGGAGAAGGATTTTTAGCAGTTGTTTTTATTTGCATAGTTTTTACTGTTGGTTGGACTATTTCAACAATACTGACTAATCTAATATTTTCTATTAGCTATATTTCTAATTTTTACTGGCAACCTTTAGATTCTTGGGTGTGGATAAGATTACGAAAAGAATTTAATAGAGATACTATATCGCTAATAATTCTTACCTTCGCAGAGATAATATTTTACTTCCGTTTCTTTCCTTTTAAAACAGATAAAGACCTTCAACAGCAAACAGACAATTCTAACGAAATCAAAAAAGATATACCTTAGTATCCCCCGACCTCCTCCTTGTTAACTTCCATAAAATATTTGTTCAAGATATAAATATGCACGTTAGATATTTAGTTTGATACTTATGACCAAGTCTATTTCTGTCTCACCTTATCAATAACATAGTGAGCTTGTAATTGTGCGGCAAACGTTTTTACTGCTTTTTTTGCTTCATCACGTGAAGGATACCTACCAATACGAACTGTATACCAATCGCCCCCCTTCATCGGGACTTTTTCAACAAAAGAAGGGTAACCAGCAAATTCAAGATTACTCGCTGTTTCTAGAGCAGATTTCTTTTCGCGATATGCAATTACTTGAATTGTATAATCACCCACCATTTCACTAAGTTTAGATGAAATTTCCTGTTCAAATGCTTGTGCTGGTTTTTTCTTTTCGTCGGTTTTTTTAGATTCTATTAAACTTGCCTGTTTTTCTTCTAATGGCGCTTCTAAAAGCGCAACTTCTGCAGTATCAGCTTGTTTTTGCATTTGCTCCATTTGTTCAAAAGCAAATGGATCTTCTTCCACCTGATGTACGATCGGTTGCGATTTTTTTTCCCATAGCTTAATTATTCCGCGATCATTTAAGAAATAAACGCCCCCCGCCGCAATTATAATAATAAAAAACAAAAGCATCACTGTCTTCCCACCGCCACCGCCTCCCCCTCTGCCTCTACCACTTACTGGCTTTTTCTTTGGCGTGGATACTGCTGGTTGCTCTATATTTTCTTCAAATTCTTCTTCTTCAATCAAATTTAAATCGGGCATTGAATATTCCTCCTTTTTATGAAAAGCTTGGGTTTTATTTCATTGGAGCTTCTATTTTTTAGAACATGAAAAAATATTAAAAAAATATGACAGTTTAAAACTACATTAGAAATTTATGATTTTATAATTACAAATCAAAATAAATATATTTTTTCTATTTAAGCTAAGAATATGATTTAGTATAATGCCAGAAGCAAAATAATCAATTGACAAGACCTTTTCAACCAGTTATAGCAAAAATTTAAGTATAAACCTCTTTACCTTTTTTAGCTATCGGTATTCATATCTCGATTAAAATAACGTTTTTTCAACTGATATGCCAAAATATCGTCCAATAACAAGAATCATTAAATAATAGAACGACGGAGCTTCCCTTTTAGGTCATGTATATGTTGACGCGCATCTTTTAACTTTTCATAATCTTTACTTGCAAGTGCGGTTACCCTTTGTTTCTTCCATTTTTTTATTTCCGCCTTTATAGCAGTTTTATTTATTCCTACCACTTGATGGTGAGCATGAGATTCAATATTTAAAGCTTTGCATAATAAAGGTAGAAGCTTTTCCTTGTGCATTGTACTATGCCCGTGCAAAATCTCGTTCTCAATACCATCGGCAATTTTTCTGAGTTCTACAACGGTCATTTTGCTCAGTTGTTCATATGTGTATAACATTATAACTCCTAAAAATTGGTTCAATTATTGTTTAACTATAAATACATCTTAATCAGAATTCAAAAGAAAATTAGTCAATTAGAATTTTATTCTCAACATACATATACCTTTTTCTTTATTTTAATTATAAATATTTTAATATATTAAAGTAAGTTTTAACGTCTAAACCATCAAATATATCAAGGTTTAAAAGAAATTACAGATTGAAGGGAAATAATATGCCAAAACGTAATGATATCAACAAGGTAATGATAATTGGTTCGGGACCAATAATAATAGGTCAAGCATGCGAGTTCGATTATTCAGGAACACAAGCATGTAAAGCTTTGCGTTCTCTCGGTTACCAGATAGTACTTGTTAATTCAAACCCTGCAACAATAATGACAGACCCGGAAATGGCAGATATAACATACATCGAGCCGCTTAACGAAAGTACATTGACAAGAATAATAGAGAAAGAACGTCCGGATGCGCTTTTGCCGAATCTCGGAGGACAAACAGGGCTAAACCTTTCATCTATGTTAGCAAAAAAAGGCATATTGAATAAATATGGCGTTAAAGTCATTGGCGTAAATATTGATGCAATTGAAAGAGGAGAAGATCGGACAGCATTCAAAGAGACAATGACTCGCTTAGGAATTGATACACCAAAAAGTAAAGCGGTGAATTCTATCGAAGAAGCAGAAAAAGTTGCTAATGAACTTGGATATCCTGTTGTAATTCGACCTGCATATACACTTGGCGGAACTGGCGGCGGTTTAGTCTATAACAAAGAAGAATTAGATATAGTTGCCGCGCGAGGACTTTCGGCAAGTTTAGTCAATCAAATTCTAGTTGAAGAATCTGTCCTTGGATGGGAAGAACTTGAATTAGAAATTGTGCGTGATTCAAAAAATCAAATGATTACAGTTTGCTTTATTGAAAATATTGACGCGATGGGTGTACATACGGGCGATTCATTTTGTACGGCTCCGATGCTTACAATAAGTCCAGAACTTCAAAAACGCCTTCAAAAATATTCATACAATATCGTAGAAGCTATTGAAGTAATTGGCGGAACAAACGTTCAATTTGCTCACAACCCGATTACGGATAAAGTTGTAGTTATAGAAATTAATCCACGTACTTCACGCTCTTCCGCTCTTGCATCGAAGGCGACCGGTTTTCCCATTGCATATATTTCAGCGCTTCTTGCTGGCGGTTTGACTTTAGATGAAATCCCATATTGGCGCGAAGGAACATTAGAAAAATATACGCCTTCCGGAGAATATGTCGTGGTAAAATTCCCCAAATGGGCTTTCGAAAAGTTCGAAGGATTAGAAGATAAGCTCGGCACTCAAATGAAAGCTGTGGGTGAAGTTATGAGTGTCGGTAAAAATTATAAAGAGGCGCTTCAAAAATCTATCCGTTCGCTTGAAACTGGACGATATGGTTTAGGTTTCGCAAAAGATTTTTATAATAAATCATTAGCTGATTTGATGAATTTACTTAACCATCCTTCCAGCGAACGACAATTTATTCTTTATGAAGCATTAAGGAAAGGAGCCGATATACAAGAGCTATATAAGAAAACTTATATCAAGCCCTGGTTCATTCAACAAATGAAAGAATTAGTTGAGTTAGAAGAAAAAATAATCTTACACAAAGGGAATAAAATTCCAGATGAGTTGTTAAAAGCCGCTAAGAAAGATGGATTCGCTGATAAATACTTATCGAAATTGTTAGATATTCCCGAAAAAGAAATAAGGCAACAAAGAATTAATCTGAATATAATAGAAACTTGGGAATCCATACCAGTTAGCGGAGTAAATAATGCGGAATATTATTACTCAACTTATAACGGGAATAACAAAATCTCGGTGAGCAATAAGAAAAAAATAATGGTAATAGGAGGCGGACCAAATAGAATAGGACAAGGTATTGAATTTGATTATTGCTGTGTACATGCCGCCTTTGCAATCCGTGAAGCAGGATATGAATCTATTATGGTCAATTGCAATCCAGAAACTGTATCGACCGACTTTGATACCTCAGATAAATTATATTTCGAACCACTAACCGTTGAAGATGTACTGAGTATCTACAATAAAGAAAAACCTGAGGGTGTTATTGTTCAATTTGGCGGACAAACGCCGCTAAATATAGCAAGCGAATTAGCGGCGGCGGGAGTCAATATACTTGGAACAAGCGTAGAAACAATTGATTTAGCAGAAGATAGAGATCGATTTAGGCAGATTATTAGAAAATTAGGTATTCCACAACCCGAATCTGGAATGGCGAGTACATTAGGAGAAGCGTTAGCAATTGCAAGTGAGATCGGGTATCCTTTGATGGTCAGACCATCTTATGTGTTAGGCGGAAGAGGAATGAAAATTGTACTAGATGAAAAAATGCTTCGTCAATACGTAGCCGCCGCAGTAGATATTTCTCCGGAACGTCCAATTCTTATAGATAAATTTTTAGAAAACGCGATAGAATCTGAAGCAGACGCAATTGCAGACGGCGCTGATGCATTTGTTCCTGCAATAATGGAACATATTGAATATGCGGGTGTGCATTCTGGCGATTCGGCGTGTGTTATACCGCCAGTTAATATTCCCGAAAAACATATTAAAACTATAAAAGAATATACGCGAAGAATTGCTGTAGAATTAAAAGTTGTAGGATTAATGAATATTCAATACGCAATTTGCAATGACAAAGTTTATATACTTGAAGCAAACCCAAGAGCGTCTCGGACAGTTCCGTTAGTATCGAAAATCTGCAATATTCCGATGGCAAAAATTGCAACTAAAATTATACTCGGAGCAAAAATTTCTGACTTTAATCTAAAAGAACAGTTCATTAAACACTTTGGTGTTAAGGAGGCAGTGTTCCCATTCAATATGTTTCCAGAAGTTGATCCGGTTCTTGGACCCGAAATGCACTCAACTGGCGAAGTACTCGGAATGGCTGATTCTTTTGGACTTGCGTTCTTTAAATCTCAAGAAGCTACTCAATTGTCATTACCAACTTCCGGCAACGTACTAATAACAATTGCCGATAGAGATAAACAAGGCATTATTGAACCGGCAAAACGCTTTAGTAAATTAGGTTTTAAAATATATGCTACTGTTGGAACGAATAAATTTTTAAATGATAGCGGTATCGAATCAAAACTTATCCAGAAAGTACACGAAGGACGACCAAACATAGTAGATGCAATAAAGAACGGTGAGATTAATCTTATAATAAATACGCCGGCTGGTAAGCAGAGCGAATATGACGATTCTTATATAAGAAAGAATGCAATCAAATATAAGATTCAATATTTCACGACAACTTCAGCCGCTCTTGCGGCGGCAATTGGCATAGAAGCAAGACACAATAGCGAGCTTAAGGTAAAATCTATTCAGGAATATCATCAAGAAATTAGATAGCTAAGAAATTAGAAAATCAGATTATATTAATATCCTTCGCGCAAGTATTCTTGTACTGTTTTGATGGTTAAACCGCATTGTTTAACTTTTTGAATCGCTTTAACAGAAGCAGAAGCCGCTGAGAGAGTAGTAACGTAAGCCACCTTATGTTCTAATGCCGCCCATCCAATTGCATACTCATCATAGCGTGAAGTTTCACCGAGTGGTGTGTTTATTATTAACTGAATTTTTCCATTTTTTATCAAATCCACAGAATTAGGTCGGCTTTCGTTCACTTTGAATACATTCCCGCATTGAATTCCATGTGATCTAAAAAATTTTCCAGTTCCTTCTGTCGCTATAAGTGAAAAGCCCAATTCTAATAATTCCCTTGCGATATTTAGCGTAATTTCATTCTTATCATTATCATTCACGCTAAAAAAGACTGTTCCTTCATTTGGCAATGTGTTATTCGCTGCAATTTGAGATTTCGCATACGACTCGCCAAAACTATCAGATATTCCCATAACTTCGCCCGTTGAACGCATTTCTGGTCCGAGAAATATTCTTGTTCGCGGAAATTTAGCAAATGGAAAAACCGACTCCTTTACCGATACGTGCTTCAGCTTTCTAAAATCATAATCCTTATAACCTAATTCAGTTATAGTTTTACCTACCATCACCTTAGCGGCTAATTTCGCTAAAGGAACGCTTGTAGCTTTACTTACGTAAGGGACTGTGCGTGAGGCTCTCGGATTCACTTCTAAAACATAAACGATTCCATCCTTCATTGCATATTGTACATTCATTAACCCGACTACTTTAAGCGCTTTTGCTAACTTAATTGTATAGGATATTATCTCGTTTAGATTTTTCTCAGACATCATAAACGGAGGCAACATACAAGCGCTATCGCCAGAATGAATGCCCGCCTCTTCAATGTGCTGCATAACACCGCCTACCAATACATCCTTACCATCGCATACGCAGTCAACATCATACTCGAATGCGTCTTCTAAAAAGCAATCAATTAACACTGGATGATCGGGCGAAACATCGACAGCTTTCTTCATATAATCACGGAGAGCTTCTTTTGTGTAACAGACTTCCATTGCACGCCCCCCCAAAACATAAGATGGACGTACTAATACTGGAAATCCAATCTGTTCTGCAACTAAAACAGCGTTTGTTACTGTATATGCCGTACCATATTTGGGATGCGGAATATTTAACTTCCGTAAAAGCGCACCGAACCTTTCACGGTCTTCAGCTAAATCAATTCCTTCCGGTGAAGTGCCTAATATTTTTACACCATTTGCTTCTAAAGCTTTTGCAATTTTCAGTGGTGTTTGTCCGCCAAAACTAACTATAACTCCGTACGGTTGCTCATGATCGCATATATTTAAAACATCTTCTAGTGTTAGTGGCTCAAAGTATAACTTATCAGTTATGTCATAATCTGTAGAAACTGTTTCGGGATTACAATTTACCATAATTGTCTCGAAACCCTCCTCACGCAACGCCATAACGCTATGAACACAGCAATAATCGAACTCTATCCCCTGCCCTATTCGATTAGGACCGCTACCAAGAATAATTACTTTCTTCTTAGCGCTAACAATAGACTCGTTTTCACGTTCGTAAGTAGAATAATGATACGGTGTTGACGCGGCAAATTCTGCCGCGCAGGTATCCACTGTTTTATAGACGGGAATAACGCCCAGTTTCTTCCGCAATATCCGAACTGTGGTTTCTTTTAAATTCCAAATTTCCGCCAGTTGTTTATCTGAAAAACCGTATTCTTTTGCTTTCCGCAAAATCTCTGACGTTACTTTTATTGGAATTTCTGATTTAGATTTATTTGTTCTCACTGCTTCTTATTTCTTCCAAACGGTTAATTTGGTTAGCGGATAAAATTTGCCGAACCTTTATGTAAATCTGTAGATGAATAAATTTTAAATCGGCTCGTAATTTACCAATTCTCTCTAATTTAACACGAAGCATCTTCTCGCTAACATTTCCACTTGCAAATAGATTGTTTAAATCTTCTTCAGCTTCAACTATCTCTTGGCCTTTTACAGTCAACGAAATAGGATGATTTGTCATCATTTCCGTAATTTTTCGCACCTGATCTCGTGTTAGCCCAAGTTGTTCTTTTAATTCAAGTACTTTTTGCGGCGATACATAACCATTATTTTCCGCTATGATAATTTCATCTTTACTTTCACCCTTTAATAGCTGTTCTTTGTCAGGTGGAATTTGCGTCTGTGCTGCCGATGTATATAAAACAAAAAAAGTAAGAAATGTAAGTATTAAAATCTTACCCATAAAATAATTCCTTTCACATTTGCTTATACTTTATATGCATATAACTCTTCTTCCAAATCAACTATTTGTTTTATATTGTAAAGAAACCATGGATCAATATTAGAAGCTTGATTAAGCTCTTCTATTGTTAGACCAAGCTGGAATCCATATCGAAGATAAAAGACATTGTGCGGACGTGGAATTTTTATCCTATCTAATACTTTCTTTTTCCATTCAATTTTTTCTGCTTCAGATAGACTTCGAATGTCCACTATATCCTTGCCGTCGGCTCCAAGACCCGCTCTTCCCTGCTCCAATGATCTAAGCGCTTTCTGAAACGCTTCTTTGAACGTCCGACCAATAGCCATCGCTTCGCCAATAGATTTCATTTGCACGCCAAGCGAATCATCAACACCTTTAAATTTTTCAAAATCCCATCTTGGAATTTTCACAACGCAGTAATCAATTGTTGGCTCAAAAGAAGCCGGCGTTAATTTAGTAATATCATTCGGAATTTCGTCCAATGTGTAACCAACAGCAAGCATTGCCGCTATTTTCGCTATTGGGAATCCAGTTGCTTTGGAAGCAAGCGCAGAAGAACGAGAGACGCGCGGATTCATTTCAATAACTAACATCTTGCCATTTTTCGGATTAACTGCAAATTGTATGTTCGATCCACCTGTCTCAACGCCAATTTCTCTGATTATTTTTATCGATGCATCTCGCATTATCTGATATTCTTTGTCGGTTAATGTTTGAGCCGGAGCAACTGTAATTGAATCTCCTGTATGCACACCCATCGGGTCGAAATTTTCTATTGAACATATAATTACTACATTATCCTTCATATCACGCATTACTTCTAATTCATACTCTTTCCAACCGATTACAGACTCTTCGACAAGAACTTGATTAATCGGACTGCATGTAAGTCCATGCTGAACTTTTGCATGAAATTCTTCGATGTTATACACTGTTCCACCACCGGTGCCTCCTAATGTGAATGAAGGCCTAATTATCAGCGGAAAACCAATTTCATCTGCAATTTTCAAAGCTTCCTCAACTGAATGGACAAACCCGCCGCGTGCGCTTTGTAATCCTATCCGATCCATTGCTCCTCGGAACAGCTCTCTATCTTCTGCTTTTTTTATAGCTTCTAACTTTGCTCCAATTAACTCGACATTATATTTCTCTAAAATTCCTTTTTCGGCAAGATTAACAGCTACATTTAACGCAGTTTGTCCCCCCATTGTAGGAAGAATCACATCTGGGCGTTCACGTTCGATTATCTTTTCTACAAATGCTGGTGTAATCGGCTCTATATATGTTGCATCCGCAAATTCCGGATCGGTCATTATTGTGGCTGGATTGCTATTCACCAATATAATACGGTAACCCTCTTTGCGTAATACTCTGCATGCTTGCGTTCCTGAATAATCAAATTCACATGCTTGTCCTATTACAATTGGTCCAGAACCAATAATTAATATAGAATCAATATCTGTCCGCTTGGGCAATTTTTCCTAAAATCTCCTCGTAATTTTATTAAATATAGTTATAACTCTAATCCCATTCAATTAAAAAATAGAATTGCAACATATTTTATGCTCCAATTTTCAGTCACTAAATATTTTAAAATATAAATTATCCTTTTATTAATGTATAGTGATGACTGTAAAAGAAAAACGTCAAGCGCACGAAACACACAATGCATCACCAAGCATACTAAATATCTAATTGGTTAAAATAATTACGATTTAAAAAGGAAGTTTATATATACAAAGCAAATCAATATAAAAATTTAACTTTAATGTATGAAACAACAGAATATTTCTTTCTTTTATACATTTTTTCCAATTGTTACGAGATAATAGTAAATGAAATTTTTAGTTAATTTCGTATATTAATTGCATTAAAAACAAACAATTGATTAATAGGAAAATTAATGTCTCTCGATTCATTTAAAACAAAAAAAGAATTAAAAGTCGGCTCAGAATCTTATTCATTCTTCTCGTTAGATTTATTAGAAAAATCAACTAACACTAAATTAACAAGATTGCCGGTTTCGTTGCGCATTCTCTTAGAAAATCTTTTACGACGCGAGGATGATCGTAATATTTGTAAAGAAGATATAGAAAGTCTAATTCATTGGGAACCAAAAGCAATTCCAAATAAGGAAATTGCATTTATGCCGGCGCGCGTAATACTACAAGATTTTACGGGTGTGCCCAGCATTGTGGACCTCGCTGTAATGCGCGATGCTATGATAAAAATAGGCGGCGACCCAAATAAAATTAATCCTTTACAACCTGTCGATTTAGTTATCGATCATTCTGTCCAAGTCGATGAATACGGAACGCCTGACGCATTTCATATTAATGCGTCATTGGAATTTGAACGCAATCGCGAACGATATGCTTTTTTACGCTGGGGACAACAAGCATTTAAAAATTTCCGAGTAGTTCCGCCTGATACTGGAATAATTCATCAAGTCAATCTCGAATACCTTGCACGAGTAGTTTTTACTTTGCAAAATGAAAAAGAGACTCTAATTTACCCTGATACTCTTGTTGGCACCGATTCGCATACAACAATGGTTAATGCGCTCGGTGTGCTTGGTTGGGGCGTTGGCGGAATTGAAGCTGAAGCGGCAATGTTAGGACAACCTATTTCTATGTTAATTCCGCAGGTCATCGGTTTTAAACTTATCGGCAAACTTCGACCAGGTGCTACTGCTACTGACCTTGTACTTACTATTACACAAATATTAAGAAAAAAAGGAGTCGTTGGAAAATTTGTAGAATTTTTTGGCACAGGACTTCAATCGCTCCCTTTAGCTGATCGCGCTACTATTGCTAATATGGCTCCCGAATATGGGGCAACTATTGGCTTTTTCCCTGTCGATGATGAAACAATTAACTACCTACGATTTACTGCGCGGAAGGAAGAACAAATTTTATTGATTGAAAGCTATCTTAAAGAACAAGGTTTATTTCAGGCAAAAGACGCCAATGAACCAGAATTTTCGGATATAATTGAGCTTAATCTCGAAGATGTAGAACCTTGCATTGCAGGTCCGAAAAGACCTCATGATAGAGTCTCTCTTTCAAAATCAAAGCAATTTTTTAGAGCTTCATTAGTTGAAATGTTAAAAAGCAAAGACGTTCAAGTAGACAAATTAAGTGCAGAAACGCGGGTAAATGAAAAAGAAAAAAATCATAAACCCGATTTTCTTAAAAATATTTCTTTAGAAAATGATGGGAATAAGTACCACATCCAACATGGCTCTGTAGTAATTGCTTCTATAACAAGTTGTGCAAACACTTCAAATCCTTCACTTCTTGTAGCCGCAGGATTGCTTGCTAAAAAAGCTGTAGAAAAAGGATTGAGAACTAAACCTTGGGTAAAAACAAGTCTTGCCCCCGGTTCAAAAGTAGTTACTGAATATTTAAAGAAAGCACAACTAATGGAATATTTAGAACAGCTCGGTTTTCATCTTGTCGGTTATGGTTGCTTAACTTGTATTGGAAACAGCGGACCATTAGCTGATAAAATTATAAAAGCAATTCAAGATGACGATTTGATTGTTGCCTCTGTTTTATCTGGCAACCGCAATTTTGAAGGGCGAATTAATCCGCACGTTCGCGCCAATTACCTTGCCTCCCCCCCGTTAGTTGTTGCTTATGCTTTATCCGGCAATATGGATATTGATTTTTATAGCGAACCATTAGGTGAAAATACCAGAGGCGAAAAAATTTATTTAAAGAATATTTGGCCTACTACAGAAGAGATCGAACAAACAATTCAACAAAATATAATTTCCGAAATGTTCGCGCAACAATATTCAGATATTTTTGAAGGAGATTCAAATTGGAAGAAGTTGGCATTTCCGCAGGGCGCGCAATATAAATGGGATACAAATTCTACCTATATTAAAGCCGCACCATATTTTGATAACTTGGCTCATACACCAAAGCCGCTTTCGGATATAAATAACGCAAGAGTTCTCGCAATATTTGGCGATTCGATTACGACTGATCACATTTCACCCGCCGGCTCTATAAATGAAAAATCGCCTGCCGGCAAATATTTAATTTCTCTTGGAATAACTAAAAAGGACTTTAATCAATATGGCGCTCGCCGAGGAAATCACGAAATAATGATGCGAGGTACTTTTGCTAATATCCGTTTAAAGAACAACCTTGTTCCCGATACTGAAGGCGGAGTAACAATTCATCCTTCCTCTAAAGAACCTATATCAATTTATGAGGCGGCAATGAAGTATAAAGCAGAAAATGCTCCTCTGATTATAATAGCCGGCAAGGAATATGGCTCAGGTTCGTCACGTGATTGGGCGGCAAAAGGACCAGCACTTATAGGTGTTCGCGCTGTAATTGCTGAAAGCTTCGAGAGAATTCACAGAAGCAATCTCGTTGGCATGGGAATTCTCCCCTTGCAATTTCGCGATGGTGAAAACTGGAAGACTTTAAATTTAACAGGTTTTGAAATTTATGATATTTTAGGAATAACAGAGGATTTGAAACCTGGTAAAGAGGTAAGAGTTATTGCTAATACTCAAGACGGAATTAAAAAGGAATTCAATGTAATTTGCAGAATTGACACTCCGAATGAAGTTGATTATTTTAGACATGGCGGCATATTGCAATACGTGCTTCGTTCATTAATAAATTCATAAATATGGCAGAAAACGAAATACAAAAATTTAAAGTTGTGTTCAAAGGCGATATCGAGCCCGACAGAGATATCAGCGAAGTTAAAGCAAATTTGATAAAAATTTTCAATACAACTCCTGATAAAATTGAAAAATTATTTTCGGGGAAAAAACTGACTCTTAACAATAACCTCGACGAAATAAGCGCGCAAAATTATGTTTCGGAGTTGCTTACAGCCGGAGTTATTTGCACCATCGAACCAATGCCGCTACAGCGCTCTGCGCAACAAACCTTAACCGAAAGAACTTCTATAAGTTCTCAGGAACCTAAATCAGAAAATACACAGCAAGATTCTAAAATATCAATCGTTAAAAATATTGAAGCATTAAAATCAAAAATTGCCCCTACATTATTCCCAAAACTTTACATTGCCGGTTGGATTTTTTCTGCCTTAGGAATGGCGTTCCTATATTGCTTATACATTTTAATAATTTTGTTTTTTCTTAGTTCTTTATACGATCATCTAATAGACAATATAACCTTTATTGACGATATACCTTATGGATTAGGCGTTATTGCTTACTTATTACCTATCGTTATTTGTATTTTTTTTATAAGCGCTATGATTAAACCATTCTTTGCGCCTCCAACGATTAAAAAGTTTTCCATCCCGCTATCTAGAAAAAGAGAGCCTACGCTTTTTATTTTTATTGAAAAACTTTGCCAGTCTATCGGTCCTAAACCGCCATCTGAGATAGAAATAGATTTCAGTATTGGCGCTACCGCTTCATACAAGTATGGAGTAATTAGCTTTTTAGAAGACAAATTGACAGTTTCAATAGGTCTTCCCATAATAGGAGAGATGACCATTGGAGAATTTGCAGGAATGCTATCGCACGAATTTGCCCACTTCACAGAGAAAATGACAACAAGATTATATTATGTTATTACTAATGTAAATGCTTGGTTCACAAAAGTTGTCTATACAGAAGATATAATAGATAATAAACTTTCAATTTTAGAAGGGACGGCAACAAAACTTTTCATTCGTCTGCCAATTACTATTCTTAGATTCTTTGTGTGGTTAACAAGAAAGATTGCATATGTTTTTTTAGTAGCAGGACATATAATAAGCCGATACTATGTTCGACAAATGGAATTTGAAGCAGATAAATACGCCGTTAAACTGACTGGCAAAGAAGCTTTTGAATCTGCTTTATATAAAACACACATTATTACAAAAGCTATGGATGGGGCTTTTCAGAAAATGAAGAAATTAAAAAATAGAAATGATACTTCGCTACCAAATAATTTTGTTGAGCTAATCTCGGCAATAATAAAAGAAATGTCTGAAGAAGAAATAGCTCATGCAAAAACAAACATTCTTCATTCAAAAACAAAATTATTCGAATCACACCCAACTGATAAAGAGCGAATAGATAAAATTAAAACCAATATGGCCAAAGGACTTTTTCAATCAGATAGGCCTGTGGCAACTCTCTTTAGCAATTTTGATGAAATAGTAAAACTTGCATCTGCAAGATTTTATAGAGAATCACTCGGACTTAGGTTCGATCAAACTTCCCTTATACCTACTCAAGATTTTTTAATGACTCCAGAACCAGATCAAGATATTGATATTACCAAACCCGAATCACGCTTTATGTAAATTGGAAGGATACTTTTTAACTTGGGGAAAGTGAAAAGCACGTTTAGGTCAATTATAATTTCTTTTAACTTCTTTTTTAATCATCTCTAACAGTTCATTTTTTAAATTCGTTTTTCGAATGAAACCATCTGCAGGGGAATCTAAATCCATTTTTCGGTATTCTTCTACTTCATAGGCAGAATACAAATACACTCTTAAGTTAGGATTGATCAACTTTATTTTTCTTGCTATTTCAATACCGCTTTCACCTGATAAGCTGATATCAATCAAAACCAAATCCGGATTATTTTCTCTTACTTTATTCAGGCATTCATCTCCATGCTTTGCTTCACCTGTTACCAATATAGCATCTATACTTCTTAAATATTGTTTTACAAGCGCCCTCATGGCGTCGCTGTCATCCACAATCAATATTTTTATTTTTTTTGTTTCATCTTCCATAGTATTTGAACAATACGAAACTTTACTCCAGAAATCAATAAATATTGATTAATCAAAAATACTTTATCCAAATCTTTTCTGAAAACGCATTACGCTTAAACTTAAAATAACACTGCCAAAAATCAGCAATGCTGCGGCTTGAGTCCAAAGAATATCAATTCCTACACCTTTAAGGAACAATCCGCGCACAATGACAAAAAAGTACCGAAGCGGTAATATATAAGAGATATACTGAATAATTATCGGCATATTCTCAATTGGAAATACAAAGCCAGAAAAGAATATCATCGGAAGCATAAAGAAAAAAATAGCCGTCATCATTGCTTGCTGTTGTGTGCGTGATATTGTTGAAATAAACAATCCTAAACCTAATGTTGTCATCAGAAATATTAAACACAAAAGTAAAAGCAATGCCTCGCTCCCCTTTACTGGCAAATCGAAAAGAAATGATGTAAAAAATATTACTAAAATTACATCAATCACACCAATTAAAAAGAAAGGGGCTAATTTCCCAATTATTAGTTGGTGCGGGCGTATTGGTGTAACTACTATTTGCTCTAATGTCCCAAGCTCCTTTTCTTTCACTATTGCGAGTGATGTTAAAATCATGGTCATAACCATTAAAAGAAGACCGAGAACACCAGGCACCATAAAGTTTCTGCTTTTTAATTCGGGGTTGTACCATACACGAAATTCAGATGATATTCTTGCCGGCATTATCACAGAACCTTGTCTAATTAGAGACTCTAAAACAATGTTTTGTGAATAACGCGATATAATGATAAAAGCATAATTTAAACCAATAGTAGCAGAACTTGTTTCGGTTCCATCTACAATAAATTGTATTGATGAGGTCCTTCCGGAGCTTATATCTTTTTCGAAACCGCATGGAATTACAATTGCCACAGAAGCATAGCCATTATCTAATTCTGCATCTATCTCTGATGACTTTTCACAATACTTGGCAACAACAAAATATTCTGTACAAATAAAAGATTCAATTAATTTTCTGCTCGCAGGGGATCGATCATAATCACAAACAACCATCGGTATTTTACTTACGTCAAAGGTTGCCGCATAACCTAAAATGATTAATTGGATAACTGGAGCCAAAATACTTATTTTCAGCATCTTTTTATCTTGAAATAACTGAATAAATTCTTTTCGAATAATGTGCGCTATTGTATTCATCTCGTTGATTTTATTTCAATATTTTTTTCATCCGTATAGAGCTAATAGCAATCATAAAAATTGCATAAATAAATAAGATAAGAGCTTGCTCCCAGAAAGCACTAATGCCAACGCCTTTTAGAATAATCGCTCGGAGCGATGATAAAAAATAACGTGCAGGCAATAAATATGTAATACCCTGTATTAGTAGCGGCATATTTCGAATTGGAAAAACAAATCCCGATAAAATAAATGTCGGCAGCATCGATACAATTATCGCAATCATAAACGCAAGCTGTTGAGTTTCAACAAGGGTTGATATCAGCAATCCCATACCTAAACCGCCCAACAAGAAGAATAATGTAACCATCGAAAGCAATAGCACGTTTCCCTTTACGCTAATATCAAACAAAAAATATCCCATTATTAAAATCATAACAGTGGCAATAAGCGAAATAATAACATAGGGAATAGTTTTTCCGAGTATCAATTCGATTGGTTTGATTGGGGAAACAATAATTTGTTCGATAGTGCCTAACTCTCGTTCGCGAACTACCGAAAGCGTTGTCGAGATGACGGCAGTAACCATAAGAATGAATGCGATGAGTCCGGGAACTAGAAACTTAGCGCTTCGCAATTCGGGATTATACCAAATACGCGGCTGAAAATTTATAGGCATAGTTAATTGTTTCTGCCCTAATCGCATAAATGATTGGCTTATTACATTAAGAGAGTACTGTTGAACAATTGAATTTATATAACCCAATACTGTGGCGGCAGTGTTTGAATTAGTTCCATCTACAATAATCTGAATGCTTGTTGCCCTCCCCTTTTGTAAATCTTTTGAAAATGCAGAAGGAATAACAATTACAGCGCGCACATGTTCGCCGTCGAGCAGATTATTAATTTCCGATTTACTTTGAAGCGCATAGACATAATCTAAATACTCTGAGCTAAAAAATTGTTGAATAAATTCTCTACTTGTCCGACTCTTATCCTCGTCATAAACTGCCACTCTTGTATGTTTTACGTCAAAATTAAGCGCATAACCAAACATAAAAAGCATCAGAGCCGGAATAAAAAGCAGAATACCGAGAATTCGTTTATCTCGTTTTATTTGCCGAAATTCTTTTCGCACGATTGGTAATATGTTTAAACCAAAAAGCACTATGCCGCCTTTTCAGCTTGGCGCGCATCCTCATGCGCAATGAGATGTATAAACACATCCTCTAATGAAGGAATAATATTTTCAATCTTAATTACACTCATTCCACTCTGCTCCATAATATTTATTATTCTAGATTGTATATTTAAATCATTCAAAGTGCTTATGTGAAATGCTGAGCCAAAAATCGATGTCTCGACAGTCCAAGGTTGTTGCCTCAGCAATTCCATTGCATCAATAGGATTATTGCATATAACTTCATAAAAAGAATATTTATCCAAATTATGCTTTAATTCTGTTGGAGAACCAATTGCAATCAATTTACCGCTGTATATCAAGCCAACAGTGTTACAATGTTCAGCTTCATCCATATAATGAGTCGTAACAAATATAGTTACTCCACGAGTTGATAAATCATAAATCAAATCCCAAAATTTTCTTCTTGAAACAGGATCAACGCCTCCAGTAGGTTCATCCAAAAACAATATTGGTGGTTCATGAAGAATGGAACATCCTAACGCTAATCTCTGACGCCATCCGCCAGAAAGCGCTTGCGCAAGGATTTGCTCTTTACCAATTAGCCCAGCCATCTCGATTGCCCAACCTTTTCGAATTTTAAGTAATTCATTATCCAATCCGTAAATGCCGCCATAAAAGTTGATGTTCTGCTCAACTGACAAATCTTCATAAAGAGAAAAACGTTGAGACATATATCCGATTTTTGATTTGACTTCATCAGGATTTTCGGCAATATCATACCCGCCTACGTGTGCATTACCTAAAGTAGGTTTTAACAATCCGCATAGCATCCGAATTGTTGTAGATTTTCCCGCTCCGTTTGGACCGAGGAAACCGAAAACTTCCCCTTTTTTTACTTTAAAACTGATTTGATCGACAGCAGTAAATGAGCCAAACTTTTTCGTTAATCCGTTAACTACTACTGCGTACTCTGAACTATTATATTCTGAATAGTATTTAAAAGATTTATCTCTTCTCAACTTCATTATAATTCTCCAACAGCTTTTTTCAATTGGGCAATAGATATAATGAATTCAATTACTGCTTGCGTATAAGTTAATTTTGCCTGCAATAGCGCTACTTCAGCATCTAACAAATCTGAATTTGACAAAAGTCCATTTTTAAATTTTTGATATGCCAAGCGAAATGATTCCTCCGCCACCTCAACTCCTATCTTTGCAACCTGTACTTTTTCTGATGATGTTTGCGCGCTGTAATAGTGCCGCGCAACGTCTAATGAAATCGCATCATTAATTTGTGCAAGTCCAGCCTCCGATTGACGTAATACGGCTTCGGCTTGTGTAGTTTGATGTTCTGTTGCAAACCAATCCCATACATTCCATTGAACTGTTAAACCAATATCCCAACTGCTATTCCATTTTGCTTCTTGTGGAAATATTCTTTGGTTAGGATTTGCATAATCGTAATTAGCCGCTAAAAATATTTGAGGATACCATCCGCTTTTAGCGGCTGTAACACCGGCGTAATTCATATCACAGCGAAAGCGCATTGCTTTAATATCGGGGCGTCGTTCTCTCGCTATATTTTTTAAATCTTCTAAATCATATTTATGTATAGATTCATTCTGCAACTCTGGCGTCTCTATTGGTTCGATTTCTGTTTCAAGCGGTTGACCTATAAGACTATTCAGCAACATTGAAGCTATACGAATTGAATTCTTAGATTCAATATGTCTCACTTTTACATCCGATAGTTGGACTTGCACTTTCATTACTTCAGCATCCGTCGCCATTCCTTGTTGAAAAAGACTTTTCACATCCTTCAGATGCTCATTCATTTGTTCCACAGATTGTTTAAGCGCCTCTTCAATCCTTTTTGCGCTATATAAATTCCAATACGTCGATATAATATTGAGAATAAGTTCTGATCGCTCTCTAGAATAATCTTCTTTTGAAGCATCGGCGTTAAAATCAGCCATCTCTTTATTCTTTATAAGCTTCAAACCCATAAACAGGGGCTGTTGAAGAGTAAATCTCATTGCATAGCTTTCTGTTATGGAAGGAAATAGTGTTCTTTTATTAATGGGAGGAGGTAATGTAAGCGAAAATTCAGGAACACTGCTCAACTCCGTTACGCGCCCTAAAAATTTTATCTGAGGCAATAGCGATGCATTCACTTCCGAATATCTTGCTTCTGCCGCTCGTACTTTTGCTCTACTGATTTCTAAAGATGGATTCTTCTCGGTTGCTTGATGTATGCAGTCTGATAATTTTAATGGTTGCGGTTGACTTACGGCAAAACAAAAATAGATCACTTGAATTAACAATACAAACTTTTTCATAAATACCTCATTTCATTAGTTAACCAATTTTGCTATAAAAACATCCTCTAACGACGGAGGAATTAAGCGAATGCTGACCGTCTCTACTTTTTCATTAATTAGTAAGCGTAATATTTTTGATTTTTCTTTATCTGCATTCTTAACACATATATGTAATCGATCGCCAAAGAGCTGTATATCCGATTTCTTATAAAAATTTTGAAGAATAAAATAAGCTTTTCTTGCCTCAGAACAGATTATTTCAATAATTTGTGCATTCATTAACGACTTGATTACTTCGGGTTTATCGCACAGTAAAATCTTACCCTGATTCATCATAGCCACCCGCGTACTTCTTTCTGATTCATCTAAATAAGGAGTGCTCACTACAATCGTGATCTCAAGTTTTAATAAACTTGATAATATTTTCCAAAAATCTCTTCGCGAGAGCGGATCGACTCCCGTTGTAGGCTCATCCAAAAAGATTATTTGCGGCGTGTGTATTAAAGTGCAGGCAAGTGCTAATTTTTGCTTCATTCCTCCAGATAATTTCCCCGCTAATCTATTTCGATATTGATTAAGCCTGGTAAATTCCAGTAATTCCTCTTTCCTTTTGTTAAAATCTTTTACCTTATGAATTTCAGCAAAGAAATCTATATTTTCATCAATAGTCAGGTCGTGGTATAAACTAAATCTTTGCGATAGATAACCAATGTGTTTTTTTATTTCGTCTTTAGATTCTTGAATATCAAGGCCAAATACTTTTATAGTCCCCTCTGTTGACGGTAACACTCCGCACATCATTCTAATTAATGTAGTTTTACCAGAACCGTCTGGTCCAACCAAACTTAATATTTCTCCCTTCTCAATGCTCAACGAAATACGGTCAATTGCGACTACTTCCTGCTTATCCGCACCCGAAAATATTTTCACAACATTATTTAGCTGTATTGCATTCATTATTCATTTACTAACAAGTTAACATCGGCTGGTATTCCTGCTTTTAAAATATCATGTGGATTTGACACTTTAACTTTGACGGCAAACACTAACTTTGTTCGCTCTTCCTTTGTCTGAATATTTTTTGGAGTAAATTCTGCAACAGGCGAAATAAAAACCACTTTTCCTTCAAAATTCTTATCCCGATACGCATCAATATTTACAATTGCATTCTGATTCAATTTAATTCTTGGTAAATCTACTTCCGAAACATAAATCGTAATATCCATCATTGTTAAATCAGATATTTTATACAACGCCATTCCCATTGCGGCAAGTTCGCCCACTCCTGCAAATCTTTTTGTTACTATGCCATTTGTTGGAGCTATTACATTACAGTCGTTTAATTTTTTTTGTAGAAGCATCATTTGAGCTTTAGCTTGATTTAATTTTGCGAGTGCGGCATCAAGTTCCTCCTTACGTGTGCCTTTTAGCATCTTTTCGTATAATTGTTTATTTATCGTAAAACGCGTTCGGGCATCGTCCAATTGCTTTGGAGTTGCTACTTTTTCTCGATATAGCTCTTCAATTCTCTTTAAGTCGCTTTCGGCGTTTTTATAATTTGCTTCTGCTTGTAGAATATCTTCCTCGCGCGCACCTTTTACAGCTAATTGATATTGGGCTACGGTAATTTCATAAGCGGCTTTAGCTTGTTCATATTGAAGTTTCAACTCAGTATTGTCTATAATTACTAATGTATCGCCTGCTTTTACCTTATTTCCTTCTTCTACAATAATTCTTTTTATAACACCACTCACTTGTGCGCTAATAATGACGTCAGTGGCTTCGATAGTACCGGTGGCAGATATTATATTAGAATCTCTGTCGCTACAGCCGAATAAAAATATTACGCTTAGAAATAAACAATAAATATTTTTCATTTTTTACCTCTTCAATTATTACTCATAGTTCACATCGAAATAATGTATTTTTTTCTTAGCATCATCAGTTAACGCGCCTTCAAAAAGTATACGAATGATCCCCTTAAAAGCGTTTTCCGCCGAAAAAGTATTCTCGGTAAGAATTTTAGGATTCATAATTCCTTGAACAGCGCTGATAAATATTAAATAAAAAAGATTCACATCTAAATCGTTCCGGAAGACTCCTTCGTTTTTAGCTTGTTCAAATATTAACTTAACTTGAGAAAATATTCGCTCTTGTCTGAATTTCTCAATTTCTTTCCAAAGCGCAGGCGCAAATCTTTGAATATCATATTGGAATTGTTTTCCAAATTTTCTTATCTGTTTGCCAATTAGCGTTAACAATTTTGTAACTTTGTGTTCAAAAACTTCATCTGCTGTTACAATTTTATTTACTTCTCGCTCAACCCGGCTCAGCATTGTTCGTACAATCGCTTGTAACAATTCATCTTTGCTTGTATAAAATTTATAAATTGTCTTCTTACTGACGCCTAATTCATTTGATAGCTCTTCAATTGTAACTTTCGAAAAGCCTGTTTCCATAAATTTTTCTGCGGCTTTTTCCAAAATGCGCTGTTTATCATCTAACATAGATACCTCAGGAAACTATTATCGTATTTCTGGTTTCTTTAAAAACAAATAAATAGCCGAAAAATATCGGCTATTACAATGTAATTCTATTATTTTATTCTATAACTGTCAAGGAAAATTTTATGCAAGTATCGTTA
>JBBIII010000013.1:0-44532 GCA_037446575.1 Ignavibacteriales bacterium | reverse complement strand
TCAAACTGCTTCTTTTTTCTTCTTGGGAGAGACGTGAAGATGTGAGTCTATATATTTAAGCAGATCTGACCTTCCATCTCCATTAACGATTGAAAATGGAACTATACCTCGGCAGCATCCTTCTGTAAGCTGAGACTGGAATCTCTCTTTATATATTTCAATTTGTTTGCATAGCTTGCTAAATGGAAGTTTATCAGATTTTGTAAGTATTAGCAGATAAGGAACTTCGTAATATTCCAACCAATCCATCATCATCAAGTCAAGAGGAGTGGGCTCTTGGCGCGAGTCTATTAACTGCATAGCCAAAGCAACAGATTGACTGCGTTTTAGAAAATCTTCGATTAATTTTTTCCATCCAGCTTTCATCTGTTCAGGTACTTTTGCGTAGCCGTATCCCGGCAAATCGACAAAATAGAATGCATTATTAATTATGTAATAATTTATTTCACGAGTTTTTCCGGGAATAGCGCTTGTGCGTGCAAGATTTTTCTTCCCGCACATTTTATTCAGTAGAGAGGATTTGCCGACATTTGACCTTCCGATGTACACTATTTCACGTAATTCATTTTTCGGGAGTTGTCTTAAGTCAACTACACCCTGTAAAAAATCTGCTGAATTTATTTTTAACATACTTAACTCCTATATATATAAGCAAGAGAGGATAGCTTTTTTGCTATCCTCTGTTTTGCATTTAAACCGATTGTTTAGTAGTTGACTCCGGTTCAGCAACCGACGAATTTTCTGGTTGTTTATCGAGTTTGCTTTCACTTGCTTTTACAATATCTTTTTTCGTTTTAGTTTTACTTCTTTTTTGTCCTGCTGTCTTTTTAGTAGTTTTCACAGCGGACTTTTCTTGCCCTGTATTAAAATCGACCAGTTCAAGAATTGCAAGCTCTGCGCCGTCTCCAAGGCGTCGTCCAAATTTTATGACTCTAGTATAACCGCCAGCTCGCGTTGCAACTTTTGGCGCTATATCTTTAAATAAAATTGAGACAGCTTCCTTATTGCGTAAATCGGCAAATACAGTGCGTCTTGCCGCAATTTCTTTTTTGCCTGTCTCGTTTTCGGATGCTACAGCATTTTTTGCGCGAGTTATTATCTTTTCGACAAACATACGAGTCTCTTTCGCTTTCGCAACTGTAGTTTTAATCCGTTTATAAATAATTATCGCATTGCATAACGCTTTCAAAGTAGCTTTGCGATGACTTGCAGAGCGTTTTAATTTTCTACCTGATCTTAAATGACGCATACTTCACACATTCCTTTTAATGCTTATTCGTTACCTTCTTTTAGATATTTATCAACATCCATCCCAAAAGTCAGTCCATGTTGTTCTATTATTTCGGAGAGTTCTGCCAACGATTTACGTCCGAAATTTCTAAATTTCAAAAGTTCGGATTCGCTACGGTTAACAAGATCGGCAAGCGTTCTTATATTAGCAGACCTCAAACAATTATGCGAGCGTACTGACAGCTCTAACTCATCTACATTCATGCGCAATACTTTGCGCAAACGCGCAGTCTCAGCTTCTTGTTCCGATTCACCTTTATCGGCTTCCGGCTCTATGCCAAAATTGATGAATAATTGCAGATGATCTCTCAATATTTTTCCTGCATGTGTTACTGCCTCTTCGGGAGTAATCGTTCCATCTGTTTCAATATCGAGGAGAAGTTTTTCGAAGTCTATTTGTCCGCCAACACGAGTTGATTCAACTGTATATTTCACATTTACAATAGGCGTAAAGATAGAATCGATAGCAATAGTGCCCAATGGCTGATCAGATGCTTTATTTTCTTCGGCTGGAGTAAAACCTTTGCCACGGCCAAGTCTAAACTCTATTTCAAAGTCGGCATCTTTATTTAGAGTAGCCAGATGGCAATCGGGATTCATAATTTCGATTTCATCAGAAGCTTTCTGAATATCGAGAGCGGTTAGCACACCGGAACCTTTTACATGAAGAGTTACTTTTGCCGCTTTTTTATTAATTGGTTTGATACGCACTTGTTTCAGATTCAAAATAAAATCGGCAACGTCTTCCACCATTCCTTTAATTGTGGAAAACTCATGTTGAATCCCCTCTACGCGAATAGCAGTGATAGCAGTTCCCGGCAGTGAGGATAACAGTACACGCCTCATCGAATTGCCTATTGTTACACCGAATCCTTTTTCGAGCGGTTGCAGTATAAATAAACCTGTTTTATTTGAATATGTCGATTGATCAAGTTCGACTTTTTCTGGCATTTGCAGGGTGTTCATATTTTTCCTTTTCTCGATTTAATCGAGGCAAATAATAGTTGTTACAATTACTTAGAATATAATTCAACAATTAGTTGTTCATTAGCATTTAATGGAATATCTGCCCGTTCTGGTATATTCAAAAAAGTCCCTGTCATAGTCGCTTTATCGATGTTCAACCAAGGGAGCAAAGATGTATCCTTTACGCGTTTCATCGCATCATGTATTAACGTTAATTTCTTAGCGTTTTCTCGCACTTGTATTATGTCCCCAGGATTTAAAAGATATGAGGGGATATCAACAATTTTATTATTAACCATAAAATGCCGATGAGTAATCAATTGTCGCGCTGATTTTCTAGATGGGGCAAACCCAAGTCTATATATTACATTATCGAGTCGGCGCTCTAACAGCTTGACAAGTGCGTCTCCTGTTTTGCCGGCTTGTGTTGTTGCGCGTTGAAAATAATTATGGAATTGCGCTTCAAGAATGCCATACATACGACGCACTTTTTGTTTTTCACGCAACTGCACTCCGTATTCCGAAATGCGCGCCCTTCTCGATTGTCCATGTTGACCGGGAGCGTAACTGCGTTTTTCTATCGGACATTTTTCAGTTAAACATTTTGTCCCTTTTAAAAACAGCTTCTGTTTTTCTCTTCGGCACAATTTACAATTGGCATCAATATACCTTGCCATATTTCTCCTAATTAATTTGCGATTTCCGATTTTCAATTTTCGATTTGAATTATCAAATCCAAAATCACCTAATCGTCAATTTTATTATACTCTTCTTCTTTTCGGTGGTCTGCATCCATTATGCGGAATAGGCGTTGTGTCTCGTATCAGCGTTACTTCAAGTCCGGCTGTTTGCAACGATCTTACTGCCGCTTCGCGTCCGCCGCCAGGTCCTTTTATAAAAACTTCCACACGTCTAAGACCGAGCGTATAAGCTTCTTTAGCTGCAGCTTCTGCCGCTACTTGTGCGGCATATGGCGTACTTTTTCGCGATCCTTTAAAGCCGTTTTTTCCTGCGGTTGACCATGCTATAACATTTCCATAAGTATCAGTCAATGTTACTATCGTATTATTGAAGGTCGCTTTAATAAACGCCTTACCGTTGGTATCGACGTGAACTCTTTTCTTTTTCTTTGTTATTGGTGCTGTTTGTTTTCCCAATGAAATTATCCTTCTAAAAAGATTTTAATTACTTCTTTTCCAATGCTTTCTTTTTACCAGCTACAGTCTTTCTCTTACCTTTTCGCGTTCGAGCGTTTGTTCTTGTTCGCTGTCCGCGTCCTGGCAGTCCTTTTCTGTGTCTTAAACCTCGATAAGAACCGACATCCATTAATCTTTTAATATTGAGTTGTGTTTCACTTCTTAATGCGCCCTCAACTTTGAGATCCGATTGTATGATTGCGCGAATTGCCGCTACTTCTTCATCATTAAGTTCAGCAACTCGTTTCGTGCCATTTACATTGGCTTTTTCACAAATCTCTTTAGCAGTAGAACGGCCTATGCCATATATGTAGGTAAGCCCTATTTCAGCGCATTTATTTTTTGGTAAATCAACCCCAGCTATTCGAGCCACTTATTTACTCCTTTTATCCTTGTCGTTGTTTATGTTTTGGATTTTTGCAAATAACGCGAATAACGCCTTTGCGACGGATGATTTTGCAATTTTCGCATATTTTTTTTATAGATGAACGTACTTTCATTTTTTTTCCTTACATAAATTCGAAATTAAAAAGTAATCCGAAATTTATTTATATCTATATGTAATCCGACCTTTCGTTAAATCGTATGGCGACATTTCTACTGTTACACGATCTCCGACAAGAATTTTTATATAATGCATTCTCATCTTGCCGGATATATGAGCAAGGATTTCGACTCCATTATCAAGTTTTACACGAAACGATGCGTTTGGCAATGTTTCTGTAATTACTCCATCTACTTTTATTGGTCCTTGCTTTGCCATATTTATTTTTAAGACAAAGTTAATATCTCTGCTTTGCCGTTTATAATTGCTATCGTATGTTCAAAATGTGCCGAGGGCTTTCCATCTATCGTCAAAACTGTCCAGCCATCGGCGGCTACTTTTACTCTCCAAGTGCCAGCATTTACCATTGGTTCAATAGCGAGTGTCATTCCATTTTTTAATTCTGCTCCTGTTCCCGGTTCACCGAAATTTGGAACAGACGGTTCTTCGTGAAGTTTCTTTCCAATTCCATGTCCAACCAAATCTCGCACAACAGAAAAACCATTTGCTTCAACAAATTTCTGAATCGCATTCGAGATATCGTGCACTTTATTGCCAACTACAGCTTGCTCTATTCCTTTATAAAGCGATTTCTCAGTTACGTCCAACAACCGTCTTTTTTCTTCAGAAACTTCGCCAATTGCAAACGACCAAGCGCCATCTCCATAATATTTGTTTTTCTTCACGCCAACATCAACGGATAAAAGATCGCCATCTTTCAATGTGCGTTTGTTTGGTATTCCATGAACTACTTCTGAATTAATCGACACGCATAAAGAAGCCGGGAAAAGGTTTTTCTTATCCCAACCATATCTCTTAAACGCAGGTTCACTATTCAAAGAACATATATAATCTTCGGCAATTTTATCTAATTCTAATGTTGTAACACCAGGTTCTGCCTGTGTACCTACAAGCTTTAGAACGTCTGCTACAATCTTACAACTTTCGCGTATCAGTTCAATTTCTTCCGGCGATTTTAGAGGAATCATACAAAAAAAGATTTAACGTCTTCCCCTAAGTCTGCCGCTTTTCATAAATCCATCATAGTGTCGCATTAACAAATGCGACTCAATTTGCTGTAACGTATCTAACGCAACGCCAACCATTATAAGCAAACTTGTGCCGCCAAAGAATTGCGCAAAATTTGGAGTTACGCCAAGCTTAATCATCATAGTCGGCAGGATTGCAATAATTGCCAATGCAATCGAACCCGGCAATGTAATTTTCGTTAATATATTATCAACAAACTCTGAAGTATGCGGACCGGGGCGAATACCCGGAATAAATCCGCCCTGTTTCTTCATATTATCCGCTACATCTTTTGGATTAAAAGCTATAGCGGTATAAAAATAAGTAAAGAATATAATCATCAAAGCATAAACAAAAGAATAAGTCCAAGAAGTATAGCCGAACCATTCCATAGATAATTCATTCATGAATTCGCTTTCTGGGAAAAAAGAGAAAACTATCTGTGGAACAAACATAATTGCCTGAGCAAAAATAATCGGCATAACACCGGCTGTATTTACACGCAACGGTATGTATTGAGTTACACCGCCATATACTTTTCTTCCGACAACACGTTTGGCATATTGAACTGGGATGCGGCGGGTGCCTTGTGTAATCAATACAACACCTGCAACTATAAATCCCATAGCGATAATTATTACAAGTTCAACAATAAGATTTCTTGTTCCGCCAATAACTAACTGGAATTCATCAAATACCGAATGCGGAAAACGGGCTACAATTCCGATAAATATTATTAAAGAAATTCCATTTCCAATTCCACGTTCTGTAATTTGCTCGCCTAACCACATCATAAAAATTGTGCCTGCGGTTAGAATAATTGTTGTGCTGATATAAAAACCCATTCCTTGAACTTCAGGAGGAACAATTGGAACTCCGCCAGGTGCTGTGCTCATTAGCTTTGCGACAACGGCGCTTGCTTGAAGCAAAGAAATTAATACAGTGCCATAACGTGTATATTGCGTAATTTTTTTACGTCCTTCTTCGCCTTCTTTTTGAAGTTTAGAAAAATATGGGACAACAGCTCCAAGCAATTGAATGACAATTGAAGCGCTAATATAGGGCATAATGCCAAGCGCAAAAACTGCGGCATTGCTAAAAGCGCCGCCTACAAATAAATCATAAAGTCCGAACAACGTATTTTCGGACGATTTCCTGATTGTATCAGCTAATAGGACTGCATCTACACCCGGGAGAGTAATATGCGAACCGATGCGTACAATAATTAATAAAAGCGCAGTAAAGAGCAGTCGTTCGCGCAATTCTTGTATTTTAAAAATATTCGTAAATGTATCTGTCAGCTTACTCATGATTTTACATTAGATTTTGAAAGGACAGTTGTTTTACCGCCAGCAGCTTCGATTTTAGTAACCGCCGATTTGCTAAATGCATGCGCTGTAACTTCTAACTTACTTTTTAATTCTCCAACGCCAAGGATTTTAACTGGAACATTTTTCTTTGAAGTTACACCAATTTTAAAAAGAACTTCAGGTGTTACAATGCCATCGATAACCTTATTCATTTCTACTAATGAATTAAGTTTTTCAACATTAACAACTTGCATTTCAACACGATTGTGCGGTGTAAAACCAAACTTTGGAACACGCCGTGTTAAAGGCATTTGTCCGCCTTCGAACCACAATTTAAATTTATGCCCAGATCGAGCTTTAGCTCCTTTATGACCTTTAGTTGCTGTGCCGCCGTGTCCAGATCCTTGACCGCGTCCGATGCGTTTTGTTTTTTTCCGTGAACCTTTCGCAGGCGTTAGATTGCTTAGAATATCTTTTACCATCACTTTACCTCTTCCACTTTTACAAGGTGCCGTACTCTATTTATCATTCCTCGAATTTGCGGAGTATCTTTTTTTATTACAGAGTAATTCGGCCTGCCAAGCCCAAGAGCTTTTATAGTAAGCTTAGCTTTCTCCAGTTGGTCAATTATACTTTTTACTTGCGTTATTTTTATTTTTTTCTGTTCCGACATAATATTCACTAACGTTTAATGAAACAGTTTTTGTAATGTTACGCCGCGTTTCGATGCAATCATCCTTGCGTCCGAAAGATTCAACAACGCCTGCATAGTGGCTTTTACAACATTATGTGCATTAGGCGAGCCCATTTGTTTTGTAAGAACATCTTTCACTCCTGCCATTTCTAACACAGCGCGAACACCGCCACCGGCAATCAATCCGGTTCCTGGCGATGCTGGTTTAAGCAATACTTTTCCGGCGCCATATTTTCCGGTTATAGCGTGGGGAATCGTTCCTTTAACAATTGGAACTCGGCGCAGATTTTTCTTCGCATCGTCTGTGCCTTTAGAAATTGCATCCTGAACTTCATTTGCCTTTCCAAGCCCGATGCCAACGTGTCCATTTCCATCGCCTACAACAACAATTGCGTTAAAACTAAACCGACGGCCGCCTTTAACCACTTTTGCAACACGGTTAACGTTCACCAATCTTTCTTTAAGTTCAAGTTCGCCTGCTTTTACTTTTGCCATATCTCTCGTAATTTTTAATTGTTAAAATTTCAATCCGCCCTCGCGAGCGCCTTCTGCAAGAGCTTTAACTCGCCCGTGATATAAATATCCGCTTCTATCAAAGACTACTTCTTTAATATTTTTTTCTAATGCTTTTTTTGCTGTCGCTACACCAACCATTTTATAAAGCTCTTTCGGGGTTTTAGCTTTTTTTACTTCTTCGCGAATATCCTTCGATAAAGACGAGACGGATACTAATGTCTTTCCGGTTGTATCATCAATAATTTGCGCATATGCGTGTTTAGCACTGCGAAATACAGCAAACCGCGGCCGTTCAGTCGTGCCTTTTACTTTTTTTCTTATACGCGCTTGTTTTTTTGTAAGTCGCTCAATTGTATTTTTTCGAATCATATTTTCATTTCCTCAAATACTAAACTTCCAACTACTTGGCGGCTGTTGCAGCGGCTTTACCAGCTTTTCTGCGTATATATTCGCCTTCGTACTTAATTCCTTTGCCTTTATAAGGTTCAGGCGGACGAAAAGAACGAATTTTTGCCGCAACTAAACCAACAAGTTGTTTGTGAATGCCGCTTATAATAATACTTGTTTGAGTCGGAGCTTCAATCTTTATTCCTTCCGGAGCCGCAAAAAGAATTGGATGACTATAGCCGATTAGAAGATTTAGACGCGTTCCTTTCATTTCGGCACGGTAACCAACGCCAACAATTTCAAGCTTCTTGGAATATCCTTTTGTAACTCCATCAATCATATTTTGAATAAGAGCTCGCCAAAGGCCATGAAGCGCGCGCTCTTTTGTCTCATCAGAATTTCGAACAACTAAAACCTGAGCATCCTTAACTTCAATACTGATTTTAGAATTTATTTTTTCGGCTAATTCGCCTTTTTGACCTTTTACGGTAATAATTCCATCTTTCAAAGTAACTGTTACTCCGTTAGGAATTTGAACCGGTTTTTTACCAATACGTGACAATTTAAATTCTCCTCTTCAAACACTTACCAGATGTATGCGAGAACCTCGCCGCCAATTTTTTCTTTTCTTGCTTGAGCGTCTGTCATTAAACCTTTTGATGTCGAGACAATGGCTATTCCAAGCCCGCCAAGCACACGCGGCAATTCTTTTGAGCCGTTGTATATTCGAAGACCCGGTTTACTTACTCGACGCGAACCAGTAATTACAGGTCTACCTTCGTGATATTTTAGATTTATGCGTAATATATTTTGCTTTTTATCTTCAAGCACGGTGTAACCCAATATAAAATTGTTATCAAGAAGGATTTGAGAAATCGCCTTCTTTAAATTTGATGACGGCACATCTACGCGGCGATGTTTTGCTTTTGCCGCGTTGCGTATTCTTGTCAGATAATCTGCTATAGGATCTGTCTTAGACATTGATTTAACTCTCTTATATTAATTTACCAGCTTGCTTTGCGAACACCTGGAATTTTACCTTCGAGCGCAAGCTTACGAAGGCATAAACGGCAAATGCCAAATTTGCGATAATAACCACGCGGTCTGCCGCAAATACTGCAACGGTTATGTTGTGATACTTTATGTTTCGGCGTTTTCTTCGCCTTTACTCGCATTGCTAAGCGTGCCAAGCAAACTCCTTATTTTTTTTTAGTTTCTTGTTGAACGATTTCTTGCCGTTTTACGAACGGCATGCCAAGTTCTTTCAATAATTCATACGCTTCAACATCACTCTTGGCAGTCGTGACGAACGTAATATCCATTCCATTTACTCGCGTTACCTTATCGACGTCAATTTCAGGAAAAATGATTTGCTCTTTAACTCCGACTGTGTAATTTCCATGACCGTCAAAAGATTTATCGCTTACACCGCGAAAATCTCGAACACGCGGCAAGGCAACACTAATGAAGCGATCGATGAATTCATACATCTTTGCTCGGCGCAAAGTAACTCTGCATCCGATTGGAATATTTTCGCGCAATTTGAAATTCGAAATAGCTTTCTTCGATTTTGTAATAGCAACTTTCTGACCCGTAATAGCTTCAAGTTCATGAACAGCCGCATCGAGTAATTTTGGATCTTGTGTAGCTTGTCCTACTCCAATATTAATTGAAATTTTTTCTAATTTGGGCACTTGCATTGTGCTTTTATATTGGAATTTCTTTATCAATGCAGGAACTACTGCCTTGCGATAATGTTCAAATAGCCGTGCTGAAACGCCTTTTTCTTGACTTCCGGTTTCTTGCTTGCCTTTACTTGCGGTAGCGGCTTTTTCAATTTTTTCTTTTTTCGGAGTTTTTTCTTTCGCCATGGATAACTCTCTTAAAACATCTCTTTACACAGTTTACAGGTTCTCATTGTTTTTTTCTTATTGCTCATCGCATCCTTAACATGCATATGGCCTACTCTCGTTGGTTTACTGCACTTAGGACAAATAACCATAACATTAGATGCAGGGATGCTTCCTTCTTTTTGAACAATTCCACCCTGCTGACTTTTTTGCGATGGACGCGTTGCTCGTTTTATAATGTTCACATTTTCGATTATCACCCGTTTCGTATCGGGAAAAACTTTTAATACTTTGCCTTGTTTTTTCCGAAATTCTCCAGAGATCACGTAAGCTGTATCGTTTTTATGTATATGTAAATTTTGTGCCATAGTTTTTTAGAGCACCTCAGGTGCTAATGAAATAATTTTCATAAATTGACGTTCGCGTAATTCACGCGCTACCGGACCAAAAATACGTGTTCCTCGCGGTTCGCCTTGCGGATTAAGCAATACTGCGGCGTTTTCATCAAATCGGATGTACGAGCCATCCTTCCGCCTAATTTCTTTCTTAGTGCGCACAATAACAGCACGCGAAACTTCACCTTTTTTAACAGGAGCTCCTGGTATTGCGCTTTTAACGGATACGACTATAATGTCTCCAACACCCGCATATCGTTTATCATGGCCGCCAAGCACGCGAATACATCGCACTTTTTTAGCGCCCGAATTATCAGCTACAACTAAATTGGTTTCTTCTTGAATCATTTTTTATCGCCTAATCTATAAATGACCTACTTAGCTTTTTCAATTATTTCTACAAGACGCCAACGTTTACGCGCGCTCATCGGTCGAGTTTCCATTATCTTTACCGTATCGCCGATACCAGCTTCTTGCTTTTCATCGTGCGCCATTAATTTTGTCGTGCGTTTAAAAATCTTTTTGTATATCGTGTGAGCAACTTGTCTTTCGACGGCAACAGTAATACTCTTTGTCATTTTGTTGCTAACAACTTTGCCTATTCTTATCTTACGTCTTGCTCGTGCTGTTTTATCTTTATTTTCTTCTACCATTGCCATCTCTCATTACTTAGATTGTTCAACTTGAACTTGCTCGGTCGATTTTTTTAATTTTCTTTCGTTTAGAATTGTTTTAATTCTGGCAACATCTTTTCGGATATGTCCCAATTTCATCGGGTTTTCCAATTGACCGATCACTTTTTGGAATCTCAGATTCGCGAGATTTTCTTCTTCTTCCTGAATCCTCTTTACTAATTCTGCGTCTGAAAGTTGCCGCAATTCACGTGCTTTCATTTTTTACCTCTTATGCACCCTGATAATCGATACGGGTTACAAATTTTGTTTTAATTGCAAGTTTATGCGCCGCAAGATTTAATGCTTCGGCGGCTGTTGCGCGGTTAATGCCGCCTAATTCAAATAGAATGCGGCCAGGTTTTACAACTGCTACCCAAAATTCCGGAGAACCTTTGCCGCTTCCCATACGGGTTTCGGCAGGTTTTTTAGTAACAGGTTTATCGGGAAAAATTCTTATCCATACTTTCCCTTCACGTTTCATCATTCTGGTTAGCGCAACGCGCGATGCTTCAATTTGTCTTTGCGTTACCCAACCCGGCTCCATAGCTTTCAGTCCAAAATCGCCAAACGCTATTGTTGCGCCGCGTGTAGCTTTGCCTTTCATTCTGCCACGCTGTGTTTTTCTGTATTTTACTCTTTTAGGCATCAACATAAATCAATACTCCTTATTGCCGCGGTCCAATTATTTCGCCTTTGCAAATCCACACTTTCACTCCAATAATTCCGTAAATAGTATTCGCTGTTGCATTAGCATAATCAATATCTGCACGCAATGTTTGTAGAGGAATACGTCCTTCTTTATAATGTTCGGTGCGAGCTATTTCTGCGCCGCCAAGCCGACCTGCGCACATGACTTTTATTCCCTCTGCGCCCATGCGCATTGCCGCTGTAATTGCTTGTTTCATAGCGCGGCGAAATGAAATTCTTCCTTCTAATTGCGATGCTATAGCTTCCGATACAAGATAGGCATCCAATTCTGGGCGTTTAATTTCGTGAATAAGAATTTTTATTTCTTTGAATGTAACCTTTTTAAGTTCCTCTTCTAATTGAGCAATTTCTTTTCCACTTTTACCAATCACTATTCCAGGCCTGGAAGTATGAATAGTTACTACAGCTCGTTTTGGCGTTCTGTCTATTTGTATTTTAGAAATACCAGCTTTTTTTAGTCTGCTCCGAATATAGTTTCGGATTAGAATATCTTCTTGCAGTTTATTTCCGAAACTCTTTTCATCATACCAATTTGCGTCCCACGCACGAACTATTCCGAGACGAAATCCTATTGGATTGGTTTTTTGGCCCAAGTGATCCTCCGATTAACTTTCGGTTACTTCTTTTGTTTCTGTTTCAGTTTTTATTGTATCAGTTGTTTTAATGTTTTTTGCTAATTTCTTTTTAGCTTCAGCTTTTTGCGCGCGTTGTGCAACAACAATTGTAATATGATTCGAACGCTTTCTTATACGGAATGCGCGCCCCATAGGAGCCGGCATAATACGTTTCATAGATGGACCGCCATCTACGAAAGCGTTTTTTACATATAAAGTGGAAGTATCTAAACGTCCGCTTTCTTCTTTATTTTGTGCGTTTGAAATTGCTGAACGAAGAACTTTCTCCGCAGTTTTTGCGGCATGTTTGGTCGTAAAATGCAGAATGTTCAATGCTTCTTCTACATTTTTTCCACGTATTAAATCTATCACTAAGCGCATTTTGCGCGGCGATGTTCCGATAAATCTATTTATTGCTTTCGCTTCCATTTTTCACTCTTCACACACTTTTATTAAGCCGGAGATGTTGATTTTTCGCTCTTTATTCCCGGATGAGCTCGGAAAATCCTTGTCGGCGCAAATTCGCCAAGCTTATGACCTACCATCGCTTCATGAATATAAACCGGAATAAATTTGTTTCCGTTGTGCACTGCAAATGTATGCCCAACGAAGTCAGGAATTATTGTACTTGACCGAGACCAGGTTTTAATAACTCGCTTCTGATTCGATTTGTTTAACGCTTCCACTTTTTTCTGCAACTTTAGGTCTACATAAGGACCTTTTTTTATCGAACGACTCATAGTTTTCTACCAATTACTTCCGACGTTTAACAATGTATTTGTTTGATTGTTTTTTTCGTTTTCTCGTTTTTAAACCTTTAGCATATTTGCCCCAAGGCGATTCTGGGTGTTGTCTTCCGCCGCCGCTTTTTGAACGGCCCTCGCCACCACCCATAGGATGATCCACTGGATTCATAGCCATACCACGTGATTGCGGTCTGATGCCCAACCATCGTGAACGTCCTGCTTTTCCCAAACTTATATTTTCATGATCTGCGTTACTAACTGAACCTATAGTCGCATAACAATCGGCGCGAAATTTTCTAATTTCACCTGAAGGTAATTTCAAAGTAACCCAATCACCTTCTTTTGCCATTATTTGCAAAGAGTTACCTGCGCTTCGCCCTATTTGACCACCTTTTCCAGGAATCAGTTCTACATTATGCACAAACGTACCTGCAGGAATATTTCCTAAGGGCAAAGCATTTCCGACTTCAATATCGGCTTTAGGACCAGAAGTAATTTTGGAGCCAACTTTCATACCATCGGCTGCAATAATATATCTCTTATCGCCGTCTGGGTAATGCACTAAAGCAATACGCGCAGAACGATTTGGATCATATTCAATAGCGGTTATTGTGCCAATAACACCATGCTTCTGACGCTTGAAATCGATAATTCTATACTGACGTTTATGTCCACCGCCGCGGTGTCGTGAAGTAATTCTACCTAAATTATTTCTACCACCAGATTTTTTTAACGGCTCAAGGAGCGACTTTTCTGGTTTCGTCTTCGAAATCTCTTCAAAAGTAGAGACCGAGTAGAACCTCGTAGCCGGCGTCATTGGTTTTAATTTTCTAATTCCCATACTCTATCAACCTTTACACTCAAACATTACCGAAGTATTCAATCTTATCGCCTTCTTTTAAGGTAACGAGAGCTTTTTTCCAAGTTTTCGTATGCCCTTCAAAGCGTCCACGGCGAGTCATCTGGCTTTTTCTTTTACCTTTTACAATAACAGTGCGCACACTAGTTACTTTTACATTGAATTTTTTTTCAACGGCTTTACCGACTTCAATTTTATTTACATTTGTCGGCACTTCAAAAGCATATTGGCGCTTATCGCCAAGCTCTGTCATTTTTTCTGTTATTATAGGTCTAAGTAAAATACTTGCCATTGTTACTATCCTAATTTTTCAAAGATTGTTGCAAAACATCTACAGCGCTTTTTTGTATCAGCAACACTTTATTATTTAATATGTCAAAAGTGGAAGCTTTATCTGCTTCGCGAATTTGTAATTTATCGATATTACGTCCGGATTTTACCAAAACTTTATCAGTTGCTTTTGTAAGTAGTAATGTTTTTTTCTTTTCAAGTTCAAAAGCTTTTAGCACTGATATCATTTTTTTAGTTCTGATTTCGTTGAATTCAAAATCTTCTACAATTTTTATTGCGCCATCTTTTAATTTATAGCTTAACGCAGATTTTCGCGCAAGCTTACGCACTTTTGCAGGAAGTTTGACAACATAATCATGAGGCGTGGGTCCGAATATAGAACCGCCTCCTACCCACAAAGGAGAGCGAGTCGTACCAGCCCGAGCGCGTCCGGTCTTCTTCTGTCTGAACGGCTTTTTACCTCCGCCACTAACTTCACTACGTCCTTTGACTTTGTGAGTTCCTTGACGTTGGTTTGCTTGGATGCTTCTGATTGCTTGATAAATTGCGTGATCGTTAGGTTCGATCTCAAAAATTTTCGGATCTAACTCTATTTTTTCGCCGCTTACTGTGCCATATATTGTATATACATCGACCTGCATTTTATTTTTTCCTTAGAGGAAAACTCTTTAATGATGCCTTTTTTCTATTTCTAAATATCCGTTAATAGCACCGGGAACCGAACCGCGTATAATCAGTATGTTAGATTCCGGTATAACTTTAACTACTTTTAAATTTTTAATTGTAACTCTTTCGAAACCCATTCTTCCGCCCATGCGCATACCTTTAAAAACACGCGAGGGATATGAACTGCCACCAATAGATCCGGGAGCGCGAACTCTATCCGAAGCGCCGTGAGTAGTCATACCTACTCCGCCAAAATGATGCCGCTTAACTACGCCTTGGAATCCGCGTCCTTTAGATTTACCGCTGACATCAACAACATCGCCAGGAGAAAAAATATCTACTTTTATTTCATCACCCTGTTTCAATTTAAAACCGTTGAAATTTTTAAACTCATGCAAAAGTCGTAATGCCTTAATTTTAGCTTTTGCAAAATGTCCTTTTAACGGTTTGTTGACAGTGCTTTCCTTTTTTTCATCAAAACCAAGCTGAATGGCTTCATATCCATCCTTTTGCTTAGTTTTAACTTGGGTAACATAACAAGGGCCTGCTTCGATGACGGTACAGGGAATTGCTTCTCCATTCTCATCGAACAGACTTGTCATACCAATTTTTTTTCCTAAAATGCCACTCACTTTTTTTAACTCCTTTGAGTCATTTACTCAATGATTAGCTATTATATCAATGAGAGTTAAACTCAATAAACTTATACAGGAACGTTTAGAGTAAATTGTTCCTGACTTATCTTCAGTCACAATGCTTTATAAAAGAACTAAACCTTGATCTCAACGTCAACGCCAGCCGGCAGTTCAAGTTTCATAAGTGAATCTACTGTTCTGCTGGTCGAATTCAGAATATCAATTAATCGTTTATGCGAGCGAGTTTCAAATTGCTCACGCGATTTTTTATCAACATGCGGAGAACGATTAACAGTATAGATGCTACGTTTAGTCGGCAAAGGAATTGGGCCGGAAACAACAGCGCCAGTTGACTTCACTGTTTTAATAATTTTTTCCGCTGACTTGTCAATCAAGTTGTGATCAAAAGATTTAAGTTTTATTCTAATTTTTTGTCCAGCCAAGGAAAACTCCTCAGACAAATATCCGCTCTCGGTTTTGCCAAGAGCGGGTTGTAAAAAATAGTTTATTACTGAATAACTTTAGCAACAACACCAGCGCCAACCGTGCGTCCACCTTCGCGAACTGCAAAGCGCTGTCCTTCTTCCATTGCAATTGGGGAAATTAATTCGATGTTAATAGCATCTAAGTTATCACCCGGCATTACCATTTCAACGCCTGCTGGCAATTCCGCAACGCCTGTAACATCAGTTGTTCGGAAGTAGAATTGCGGACGATAACCTGTTAAAAACGGCGTATGTCGTCCACCTTCTTCTTTTTTCAACACGTAAATTTGTGCTGTGAACTTTGTATGCGGAGTAATTGAACCGGTCTTTGCAATAACCATTCCGCGTTCAAGTTCAGTCTTTTCTACACCGCGTAATAATAGTCCGGCATTATCGCCAGCCACTACTTCATCTAATTCTTTTCGGAACATTTCAGCGCCAGTGATAACTGTCTTTTTATGGGCGCCAAGTCCAATTACTTCAACCTCATCACCAACTTTAGCTCTGCCTCGTTCGACACGACCAGTACCAACAGTTCCACGTCCAGTAATTGAGAAAACATCCTCAACAGGCATAAGGAATGGTTTGTCGATATTTCGTGCCGGTAATTGAATATAACTATCTACCGCATCCATTAATTCCATAATACATTTGAATCTTGGATCGTCAACTTTTGTTTCTGGATGTAGCGCCGCTTCCATAGCTTTCAAAGCAGAACCACGTATAATTGGTATTTCATCGCCGGGGAAATCGTATTTTTTTAATAAATCACGCACTTCGAGCTCGACTAAATCAAGCAACTCTGGATCATCGACTGCATCAACTTTATTCATAAAAACGACCATCCTTGGCACATTAACTTGGTGCGCTAACAAGATATGTTCGCGTGTTTGCGGCATTGGTCCATCAGTTGCCGCGACAACAAGGATTGCTCCATCCATTTGCGCTGCACCGGTGATCATATTTTTGATATAATCAGCGTGACCTGGACAATCAACGTGCGCATAGTGTCTCTTCTCAGTTGAATACTCCACGTGCGCTGTATTAATCGTTATACCACGCGCTTTTTCTTCAGGTGCATTATCGATAGAATCAAATGTTCGGATTTCTGAAAGCCCTTTTCTGGCAAGCACCATTGTTATTGCAGCCGTCAAGGTGGTTTTTCCGTGATCAACGTGGCCTATCGTACCTACGTTTACATGCGGCTTACTACGATCAAATTTTTCCTTTGCCATGTTTTTTTCTCCTATAAATAATTTATTTACATTTATTATTACACTTTTATGCTGCTACGTAACTTTTACCACGAACTTTTTCAACAATTTGATCTGCAATATTCTTTGGCACGGCTTCGTAATGTGAAAATTGCATTGTATATAAAGCTCGCCCCTGTGTCATCGAACGGACTTGTGTTGCATATCCGAACATTTCTGAAAGCGGCACATGAGCAGTAACCACTTGTGCGTCTTTTCTAGACGACATTCCTTCAATCTTCCCACGCCTAGAATTCAGATCTCCCATTACATCGCCTAAATATTCTTCAGGCGTAACTACTTCAACTGCCATAACCGGTTCTAAGATTATTGGATTTGCTTTTTTTGCTCCATCTTGAAATGCGATTGAACCCGCTATCTTAAATGCCATTTCCGAAGAATCGACTGCATGATATGAACCGTCAAATAACTTTACCTTCACATCCTCAACAGGGTATCCAGCATAAACGCCGTTGCGCATAGCTTCTATAATTCCCTGTTCAATAGGTTTAATGTATTCCCTTGGTACTACACCGCCAATAATTGCATTTTCAAATTCAAAACCTTTTCCTTTTTCATTCGGCTCTATTTCAATCCAAACATGTCCAAATTGTCCCCTACCGCCTGATTGCCGCACAAATTTTCCTTCTGAAGTAACTTTCTTAGTAATTGTTTCTTTGTAAGCAACTTGCGGTTTCCCGACATTAGCTTCAACTCTAAACTCCCTCCTCATCCGGTCAATGATAATTTCCAGATGCAATTCACCCATCCCACTTATAATTGTTTGACCTGTTTCTTCATTTGTCGATATACGAAAAGTAGGGTCTTCTTCGGCAAGTCGTTGCATCGCTTCACCCAATTTTTCGAGGTCAGCTTTAGATTTAGGTTCAATAGCCACGTCAATGACCGGACTTGGGAACTCCATTCTTTCTAACACTATCGGATCATCTTCCACAGTCAAGGTATCGCCCGTTCGAGTATTCTTTAGTCCAATTGCGGCAACTATATCTCCAGCATATGCTTCCTGAATTTCTTCACGATGATTTGCGTGCATTCGCAATAAACGGGCAATTCGTTCTTTTCTATCCGTAATAGCGTTATAAATATATGAACCAGCAGATAAAACCCCTGTATAAACACGGAAATATGTCAATCTGCCCACAAACGGATCGCTCATTATTTTAAATGCTAAAGCAGTGAACTTTTCTTCATCATCAACTTTTCGAACAACATCATCATGGCGATGAGGGTGATGGCCATGCACCTCGCCTTTATTTATATCGAGGGGCGAAGGCAAAAAATCGGTAACGGCGTCTAATAAATCTTGTACGCCTTTATTTTTAAACGATGAACCGCATAGCACTGGAATAATACCACTTTTTAACGTAGAACGCCTTATCACTTGCTTTATTTCAGATGCCGAGATTTCTTTTCCTTCTAAATATTTTTCAAGTAATGTGTCATCCTCATCTGCAACCGCTTCGAGCATCTTGATTCGATATTCATTTGCTTTTGGTTTAAGTTTTTCTGGAATTTCAATTTCATCCCATGATGACCCTTGAGTCTCATCGTGGTACATTCGCGCTTTCATAGAAATCAAATCGATAATTCCGGCAAACATATCGCCTTCACCAACAGGCAATTGCAGAGGTATAGCATTGGCTTTGAGACGCGAACGCATCATATCAACGACATTAAGAAAATCTGCTCCAGCACGATCCATCTTGTTAACGAACGCAATACGTGGAACACCATACTTGTCCGCTTGCCTCCACACAGTTTCAGATTGTGGTTCAACTCCACCTACAGAGCAAAACAATGCTACAGCGCCATCCAATACTCTAAGCGAACGCTCTACTTCAATAGTAAAATCGACATGACCTGGCGTGTCGATAATATTTATTAAATGATCTTTCCAAAAGCATGTTGTTGCCGCGCTAGTAATCGTAATCCCGCGTTCTTTTTCCTGCTCCATCCAGTCCATAGTAGCTGCGCCATCATGTACTTCACCAATCCTATGCAGACGACCCGTATAAAACAGAATACGTTCTGATGTAGTGGTTTTACCGGCATCAATATGCGCCATAATACCGATATTTCGAATTTTATTTAAAGAATACTCACGCGACATAAAATTTTCACATAATCCAACTTAGCAATCAAAATATTGATCGGTTGGAAAATTTTTTTAAAAAAATATTTTCTACCACCTAAAATGTGCAAATGCTTTATTAGCTTCAGCCATACGGTGAACATCATCTTTTTTCTTTACCGCACCGCCTTCGCCAGCAGATGCTGCAATCAATTCAGCCGCAAGTTTTTGCGACATAGATTTATCCGAGCGTTCCTTGGCGTAGTTGATTAGCCAACGAATTGCTAGAGCGGTTCGTCGCTCGTGACGAACTTCTGTAGGCACCTGATAGGTTGCACCGCCAACTCTTCTTGCTCTGACTTCTATTAATGGAGAAGTATTATCAATCGCTTTTCTAAAAACATCCAAAGGATTTTTCTGCGTTTTTTGCTCAATCTGTATAAATGCTTTATAAACTATATTCCGCGCCACATTTTTTTTCCCCTTTTTCAAAATGCTGTTGACAAAGCGGGAAATGAGCATATCGCTATATTTTGGGTCTGGCGTAACACGCCTTTGTGTTGCTCTTTTCTTTCTCATTTAACAAATATTATTTTGGTTTTTTAGCTCCGTACTTTGACCGCCCTTGTTTTCTATCTTGAACGCCTTGGGTATCTAAAGTACCGCGAATTATATGATAACGCACACCAGGTAAATCTTTTACTCTGCCGCCTCTTATTAATACTATTGAATGCTCCTGAAGATTGTGCCCTTCTCCCGGAATATATGCTGTTACTTCTATTCCATTTGAAAGACGCACACGCGCAACTTTTCTTAACGCAGAATTAGGTTTTTTTGGCGTTGTTGTGTACACTCTTGTACATACGCCCCTTTTCTGCGGATTGCCAACTAATGCTGGCGACTTACTCTTCCATAGCACTTTTTCACGGCTATATCTTATTAACTGATTTACCGTCGGCAAAATATTTTCTCCAAATTCAAACTTTTTAATTATTTAAAAGTTTTATAATATAATAATTTTTACACTAGAAGTCAATGTTATTTCTAATTCATTCAACTCGAATTTTATGCTTCACTTTTTTTGTTTCAACTTCAGCGATACTGTTAGCATCTTCAGCGATTTCATTTATTTCTTTATCCGCAACAACTGGCTCAGGCGTTGAAATAATTAGATTTCTATATTTCTTTTGACCTGTTCCAGCCGGAATTAATCGACCCATAATGACATTTTCTTTTAAACCGAGCAGATAATCCACCTTCCCTTCAATAGATGCATCTGTGAGAACTTTAGTTGTTTCTTGGAACGATGCCGCTGAAATGAAACTATCCGTAGTCAACGATGCTTGAGTAATTCCAAGTAATATTGGTTCTGACGTTGCTAATAACGCATCACGAAATTCTATAACTTTTTTTGATCTCTTTTTCAAATCACTATTAATTTCACGCGCCATTTTCTTAGTAATCGTTTGACCGTTCTTTAATTTTGAATCTCCTTTACTTACTACTACTACTTTATCAGAAAGGTTTTCATTCTCGTCATGTAATTGGTTTTTATCAACATGATCGCCTTCAAGGTATTTTGTATCACCAGTATCAACAATACGTACTTTTTGCATCATCTGCCGTACAATAACTTCCAGATGTTTATCGTTAATTTTCACGCCTTGCATTCTATAAACTTCTTGTATTTCATTAACGAGATATTCTTGTACGGCGGTCGTCCCTTTTATTCTTAAAATATCATGCGGATCAATAGAGCCGGCTGATAATCTTTCGCCTGCCCGCACCAAATCTCCTTCTTGAACTAAAAGATGCTTTCCAAGGGGGACTAAATAAGTTCGTTTATCTTTGTGATCCAAACTTTCAATAAATACTTCACGCGACCCTCGTTTAGGTTGACCAATTGATATAATACCATCAATCTCACCTACTATAGCAGGATCGTTCGGATGCCTTGCTTCGAACAGTTCCGTAACTCGCGGTAAGCCGCCTGTTATATCGCGGGTTTTTCCAATATCTCTCGGTATCTTAACTAAAATTGCACCGGCTTGAATTTCTTCTCCATCATCAACATTTAAGTGTGCTCTTGTAGGTATTGGATATAGTGCAATTCGCTGATCTTTTTTATTATTGATTGCTAATGCAGGTATTAGACTTTTCTCGCGGCTGTCAATTACAACTTTCTGTATGTGTCCGGTTTGTTCATCTGGCTCTTCACGATATGTAACGTTATCTCTCATATCGATATATTGCACTGTTCCGCTATGTTCAGATACGATTACGGCATTATACGGATCCCATTCATAGATAAGTTCGCCTTTGGCAACTTTAACATTATTGCGAACCAATAGTGTTGCACCATAAGGGACATCGTACTTCGTCATAATGCGATTATCATCATCTAAAATATTTATGACACCGCTCCGTCCTGAAACCATTAAGCGTTTTTCTTCATCTTTTATAAATTCGATGAATTTAATACCATCATATTTTATGCGACCATCAAATTTCGAAACAATTTGAGACTGTGCCGCTATTAAACTTGCTGTACCGCCAGTATGAAAAGTTCTTAGAGTCAATTGAGTGCCTGGCTCTCCAATAGATTGAGCGGCAATAACGCCAACTGCCATACCCGGCTCTACAAGATTTCCCGTAGTAAGATCTCTACCATAACATTTTGCGCAAACTCCTCGTCGTGAATCGCAAGTTAAGACAGAACGAATTACTACCGTTTCGATTGATGTCTCACCAATTTGGGTGGCTTTTTCTTCATTAATTAATTCAGCGGCGTGGACAATCAATTCATTAGTTAATGGATCGATAACATCATTTAACGATACGCGCCCTAGTATTCTTTCCGCTAGAGGTTCTTTTATATCTTCTGCTTCTTTTAAGGCGCTCGTCGATACACCTTTTATTGTGCCGCAGTCAATTTCACCAATTATGGCGTCTTGTGCGACGTCAATTAATCGGCGTGTTAAATAACCCGCATCTGCTGTTTTCAATGCTGTATCTGCAAGTCCTTTTCGCGCGCCGTGAGTTGAAATGAAGTATTCAAGGATTGATAGTCCTTCGCGGAAGTTTGCAATGATCGGGTTTTCAATTAATTCACCAGTCGCTCCAGACATGCTTTTCTGTGGTTTTGCCATTAATCCACGCATACCTGCAAGTTGACGCACTTGTTCTTTTGAACCACGAGCGCCAGAGTCAACCATCATAAATAAAGAATTAAATCCATCACGATCTCGTTGTAACGACTCAAACAGCCGATCAGCGATTCTACTTGTAACGCGTGTCCAAATATCAATAACTTTGTTATAGCGTTCGCCATTGGTAATAAAACCACGGAAGTATTGTGATTCGACATTCTTGACATCTTTTTGGGCTTTCGCAACTAACTCGACTTTTTCTTTTGGGATAACAACATCCCCAATTGATACAGACAATCCACCTTTAGTCGCATATGAAAATCCAAGATTCTTCAATTTATCCAAAAAGTTTGCGGTTACAAGGTTTCCGCAATTACGGAATACAATTGAAATTATTTGAATGAGTCGTTTCTTATTAAGCAATTCATTGACGTAAGGAATTTCGGCAGGAACAATCTGATTAAAAATCACTCGACCAGTAGTTGTATCGACTAACGAATTATTAATTCGTACTTTAATACGCGCATGCAAACCTATTCTACTTTGATTGTAAGCTATTATAACTTCTTTAGGTGATGAAAAAATGCTTCCTTCGCCTAAATCGTCTATTTTAGATTTTGTCAAATAATAGCAACCAAGAACTTGATCTTGAGTTGGTGTAACAATAGGAGCGCCGCTTGCCGGAGATAATATATTATGACTTGATAACATCAACATTCGAGCTTCGAGTTGAGCTTCGTAAGAAAGCGGAACGTGAACTGCCATTTGATCGCCGTCAAAATCGGCATTGAATGCTGTACATACCATCGGATGTATTCGAATTGCTTTTCCTTCAACTAAAACCGGTTGGAAAGCTTGAATTCCGAGTCTATGTAATGTTGGAGCGCGGTTTAATAACACAGGATGTCCATCAATTATATTCTCCAAAATATCCCATACATCCGGACCTTTTTTATCTACCATCTTTTTTGCGCTTTTAACTGTCTTCACCAATCCGCGTTCAATCAACTTGCGGATAATGTGGGGTTTGAACAATTCAATCGCCATATCTTTCGGAAGTCCGCATTGATGTAATTGAAGCTCCGGGCCAACCACAATTACAGACCGCCCAGAGTAATCGACTCTTTTGCCGAGAAGATTTTGGCGAAAGCGGCCTTGTTTACCTTTAAGCATATCGGAAAGAGATTTTAAAGCTCGATTGTTATCTGAACGTACTGCATTAACACGGCGGGAATTGTCGAATAATGAATCAACCGCTTCTTGCAACATCCGCTTTTCGTTGCGCAATATTACTTCCGGCGCTTTAATTTCTATCAAACGTTTTAATCGATTATTACGAATTATTACGCGTCTGTACAAATCATTCAAATCGGATGTAGCAAATCTTCCACCTTCTAATGGCACCAAAGGCCTTAATTCCGGAGGTATTACAGGAATCACGTCTAACACCATCCATTCGGGCTTATTGGGAATATCGGACGATACATTTCTGAATGCTTCGACAACTCTTAGACGTTTAAGCGCATCTTGTTTCTTCTGCATCGATGTTTCATTTACAAGCTGCGCTCGTAATTCTGCCGCAAGTTCATCTGTATCAACTCGTTTAAGCAAATCCTTTATTGCATCGCCCCCCATTTTTGCAATAAACTTCTTTGGATCGCTGTCGTCAAGCTCTTGATTATCTTCGGGTAAGGAAGATAAAATTTCTAAATATTGATCTTCTGAAATTAAATCAAGTTTTTGAAGTCCAGTTGTTCCTGGATTTACCACTATATAAGATTCATAATAAATAATTTTTTCAAGTTCTTTTCCTGCTATGCCTAAAATTGTGCCTATCTTGCTAGGCACTGATCGAAAATACCAAATATGCGCAACTGGCACTGCAAGTGAAATATGTCCCTGCCTTTCGCGTCTAACACTTTTTTGAGTTACCTCAACTCCGCATCGATCGCAAGTAATGCCTTTGTAACGTATTCGTTTATACTTTCCGCAATGGCATTCCCAATCTCGAACAGGTCCAAATATTTTTTCGCAAAACAATCCGTCCTTTTCCGGGCGAAAAGAACGATAATTTATTGTTTCCGGTTTAGTAACTTCGCCATGTGAACGGCTAAGTATCATATCAGGAGAGGCTAAACTAATTATTATTTTCGAAAGTGATTTTCTTTGTGATAATTCTGTATAAGGCATAATGCCTCCATTAAACTAAGTTCGTAATTTTATTTGTGATGATTCGATTCATATTTATTTCTTCTCATCACTCAATTTTAATTTCAAGACCTAAACCCTGCAATTCACGCACAAGTACATTGAATGATTCAGGGATATTAGGTTCTAAAAGATTTTCACCTTTTACAATTGATTCATAAACTTTTGCACGGCCTAAAACATCGTCCGATTTCACTGTAAGAATTTCTTGCAAGATGTGCGATGCGCCGTATCCTTCAAGCGCCCAGACTTCCATTTCTCCAAAACGCTGACCGCCGAATTGCGCCTTTCCGCCTAATGGTTGTTGGGTAATTAAAGAATATGGTCCAATTGAACGCGCATGTATCTTATCATCTACCATATGAGATAATTTCATCATATATAAATAACCAACTGATACTTCTTGATCGAATGGCTCGCCTGTGCGTCCGTCTATTAATACAGTTTTTGATGTATTGTTTAAACCTGCTTTTTCTAACCACGCCTGCACTTCCTCCCATTTTGCGCCATCAAAAATTGGCGAGGCAAATTTTGTGCTCAACTTTATTCCTGCCCAACCGAGAGCTACTTCAAATAACTGGCCAAGATTCATTCTCGACGGCACGCCTAAGGGATTTAGAACGATATCTACTGGTCGTCCATCCTGTAAAAAGGGCATATCTTCGATAGGAACTATCGTAGATACAACGCCTTTGTTGCCGTGCCTTCCAGCCATTTTATCTCCAACTTGAAGTTTTCTCTTCTTAGCAACATAAACTTTAGCAAGCTGCACTATACCGGGCGCAAGTTCATCACCGAGCTGAATTTTATTTTTTTCGTGCCGATACAGCTCTTCAATTTCACTCAGTTTCTGGCGGAAGTTTTCGTAGATACGCACTATTATATTATGCTTTCGTTTTTCATCTACCCAGTCTTGAGTATAATCGAGCTTATCAAGGTCATCCATTTTTTCAAATGTATTTTCTTTGAAGACAACACCAGTACGAATTACAACTTCGCCATCTGTATTACGAATTCCAGCCGACTTCTCGCCTTCAAGAACTTGATCGAGCTTGCGGCCCAATTTTTCTTGCAATTCTTTTATTTCTTTACGACGCGCACGATCGAGCGCTTCAAGTTTCTTCTTATCTTCCTTTTTACTCTCTGTGTCTTTTTTCTTCCTGCTAAATAATTTTGTCGCTATTACAATGCCTCTCATTCCCGGAGGAGCTTTAAGCGATGCATCTTTCACATCGCCTGCCTTATCGCCAAATATGGCTTTAAGAAGTTTTTCTTCCGGCGTCGGATCAGTCTCTCCTTTCGGTGTTATCTTACCAATCAGTATATCGCCTTCATTAACTTCCGCACCAACACGCACAATTCCATTTTCATCTAAATCCTTAGTGGCTTCTTCGCTCACATTAGGAATTTCTCGCGTTAATTCTTCTTCGCCGCGTTTAGTATCTCGCACCTGAAGCTCAAACTCTTCTATGTGTACAGATGTGAATACGTCATCAGCAACTATGCGCTCGCTTACAATTATTGCATCTTCAAAGTTATATCCGCGCCATGGCATAAAAGCAACTAATATGTTTCTGCCTAATGCTAATTCGCCTTGATCAGTTGCGCTTCCATCTACTAAAACATCGTTCTTTTTAAATCGCTGACCCTCTTTTACAACTGGCTTCTGATTAATACAGGTATCTTGATTTGTTCTGATAAATTTCGTCAATTTATATTCAACGCGTCGTTTGTCGTCAAAGCTTACAATTGCCTCGGCGCTGTTTTCATCAATATCATATAGAACGACGATGTTATCACCTGTAACTGATTCAACTGTTCCGCTTCGTTCTGCAGTAATTATTGTTCTTGAATCTCGAGCTACAGTTTCCTCCAAGCCGGTTCCTACGATTGGAGCTTCGGGCTGAAGCAATGGCACTGCTTGACGTTGCATATTAGAACCCATAAGCGCCCTGTTTGCATCATCATGCTCGAGGAATGGAATAAGAGCCGCCGCCGCACTAACAATTTGATTAGGCGCCACATCCATATATTGTATTTTATCCGGCTCTGCAACAGGATAATCGCTTTGATAACGGGCTTTGACTTTTTCTTCTGCAAAACGTCCGCGCTCGTCTAACAATGCATTAGCTTGCGCAATTGTTACTGAGTCTTCACGCTCGGCTGTTAAAAATTCAATCTCCTCCATTATCTTGCCGTTCTTTACTTTTCTATATGGCGTTTCAATAAAACCAAAATCATTAATTCTGGCGTGAATACACAACGATGAAATCAAACCGATGTTCGGACCTTCGGGTGTTTCAATTGGACATAAACGTCCATAGTGTGTATAATGCACGTCGCGTACTTCAAATCCAGCTCTTTCACGTGTAAGACCTCCTGGGCCTAAAGCAGAGACACGACGTTTATGAGTCATTTCCGCCAATGGATTTGTTTGATCCAAAAATTGCGATAATTGGTTTGTTCCGAAAAATGCATTAATAACGCTAGTTATTGTACGCGCATTTACTAAATCCTGTGGAGTAATTGTTTCAGCATCTCGCAAATTCATCCGTTCACGAACCGTACGTGTCATGCGGGAAAGGCCGACATTAAATTGCTGTGCTAATTGTTCACCAACCGTTCGCACGCGGCGGTTACCTAAATGATCAATATCATCTACCGCGCGTTTACCTTGTTGTAAATCAATCAAATATTTAATGATTGACACTATATCGTCTTTTGTCAGTGTAGTAATATCTTCTGAAATATCTAAATTTAATTTAATATTCAACCGATGCCTGCCTACATCACCAAGGTCGTAGCGCTTTGGATTAAAGAACAATCTGTCAATCAAATTTTTTGCTGTATCTAAATCAGGCGCTTGGCCCGCGCGCAGTTGAGTATAAATTGCCTCAAGCGCATCTTCGGACGAACGAGACGCATCTTTCATCATCGTGTTTGCAATAACCGAACCTGATGCGGCTTCATCGGTTTTTAGGAGTCTTATCTTTTTTACATTCGATTTCTTTATTTGCTTTATATGCTCTTCAGTCAACTTTGTATCTTTATTAATAAAGACTTCGCCTGTTTTCTTGTCAAACACATCACTACAAACTTTCCGCTCGATATAATCTTTCAAGTCAACTTTTGAAATATCTACTTCTTCAACAAGCTCGAATAAATCAAGTATTTCATCATCAGTAGAATATCCAAGCGCGCGCAATAATGTTGTAACAGGGAATTTCTTCTTCCTATCGATATAAGCGTACATTACGTTGTTAATATCCGTCGCAAATTCGACCCACGAACCACGGAATGGAATAATTCTTGCAGAATACATCATTGTGCCGTTCGGATGTACAGATTCGCCAAAGAAAACACCAGGCGAACGATGTAATTGGCTAACAACCACTCGCTCCGCGCCATTAATTATAAATGTGCCGCGGCGCGTCATTGCAGGAAGATTTCCTAAATATACTTCCTGTTCGATTGTATCAACATATTCTTTTCCCCCCTCTTTTTTTGATGACAGACGCAGTTTAGCTTTCAAAGGAACTGCAAAAGTTAAACCTCTTTCCTGACATTCGACAACGGAATATTTCGGTTTTTCAACATAATATTCGATGAATTCCAGAAGAAAATTTTCCCTTGCATCGCTAATCGGAAAATTCATTTCAAAAACTTGCTGTAACCCAAGTTTTTTGCGTCTATGCGGATGCGTACCCGATTGTAAAAAATTGTTAAAAGAATCTATTTGAACATTTAATAAATCGGGTGTCTCAATCACCGACGGAATTTTTGCGAACGATATACGTTCTCTTACACCATTGGATTGGTTTTTCAACTTAACCACTCCTTAATTTTTTTTGATATTTATTTCAGCTTCTACTGAAAATTAATTTTATTTTTTATTTTTTTTCTTTGTCTTTAGACAACTTAAGCCGAATGTTCATTAATCTTTTTTATAGAACCTTCGGCTTAAACGCCTTATGACATTATTTATTAAACAAGTAATTCACTTAAGAAGTTCGTTCCATAAGCTTATTATAATTGCCACGACCTTACTTTACTAAAGATCGTGGCAATAAACGTTACTGAAGTTTTACTTAAGTTCTACAGTCGCTCCAGCTTCCTCTAATTCCTTCTTCAATTTTTCTGCATCATCCTTCGAGAGTCCTTCTTTTACCATTTTTGGCACGCCATCAACAAGATCTTTAGCTTCTTTTAATCCAAGTCCAGTAGCCGCACGAACAACCTTAATTACATTAATCTTTTGCGAGCCAGCATTCTTCAATTCGACGCTAAATTCCGTTTTTTCTTCTGCAACAGCCGAGGTGGCTGGTGCAGCGGCGGCTACTGCGCCTACCATTATTGGCGCGGCAGCAGTAACTCCAAATTTTTCCTCTAATGCTTTTTTTAATTCAACTGCTTCGAGCAGTGTAAGCTTCTCTATTTTTTCAACAATTTCTGAAACTACTGACATTTTTTATTCTCCTTATTAATAAGTGTTTTCTATTTTTTATTAAGCGGCTTTTTTCTTTTCTATCGCATCAATTGTATAGACAAGATCGCGCATTACTGCGTTAATTGCTCCTACAATACCAGACGCTGGGGAGTTTATACTTCCGAGTATTGCCGCTATGATATCCTTTCGAGTGGGCATATTGGCAAGTTGTTCCAATTTCGATGCGTCAAATACTTGTTTTTCTATAATTGCCGCTTTTAATTGAAACTTCCCTGTCTTCTCGAAAAATTTTTTAATGATTTTTGCCGGTACCGATGGATCATCGTACGAATACGCAATGCCAGTTGGACCAACAAGTTTGTCGAATACGCGATCATAACCCGTTAATTGTTCAAGCGCTTTTCGTGCAAGCGTATTTTTGACTACTGTGTATTCGACCCCATTTTTCCTAAATTCACGCCGCAGTTCAGTCTCTTCTGCAACTGTCAATCTGGAAAAATCAGAAAAATACATTGCCGCCGCACGACTTGCTTTTTCTGCAATTTCAGCTATAATCGTCTCTTTTTCGCTACGTTTCATAGTTTTCCTTTTTAATTATCCTTCTATTGAATGAGAAGCCTCCGTATATCGTGGAGCATTCAATAAATAAAATAACGTGAGTGCGTAATTTCCTAATGAACTCCTGCTTCTGCTCGGTCTATATGTACACCAGGTCCCATAGTTGCAGAGATGGCAATGCTCTTTACATATTGCCCCTTCGCTGTTGCAGGTTTTAATCTTATAATTGTGTTTAGAAATGTATTAATATTATCTATCAATTTTTCTTTTTCAAAATTTGCCTTGCCTATTGTCGCATGAACGATTCCAGCTTTATCAAGCCTGAATTCAATTTTACCGGCTTTAACTTCTTTTACTGCTTTCGCTACGTCTGGCGTAACAGTTCCGCTTTTCGGATTTGGCATTAGTCCGCGTGGTCCTAAAATTTTTCCAAGCTTGCCTAAATCGCCCATTACATCTGGCGTGGCAATTATCACATCAACATCCGCCCAACCTTGCTGTATCTTTTCTAAATAATCTTTGTAACCGACATGGTCTGCTCCTGCGGATTTTGCCTCTTCATCCTTCGGCGGTTTAGCTATGACGAGAACTCGCACTTCTTTTCCAATTCCGTGCGGAAGCGCGACTGTCCCTCTTAATGCTTGATCTGCCTTTTTAGGATCCAATCCAAGTCGCACTGCAATATCTACAGCTTCAGAAAATTTTGCCGTTGCAGTTTCTTTTACTATTTCAACAGCTTCAGCTATTGTATAATTTTTTGGTTGTACTTTTTTTTCTGTTGTTTTATATCTTTTACTATGTTTTTTCATTTTTTAAGCTCCGTCTAAAAAACTTATTCATCTACTGTAATACCCATGCTACGTGCAGTTCCAGCTACCATACTCATAGCTGATTCGATATCAGAAGCGTTTAAATCAGCCATTTTTAATTCAGCAATTTCTTTGACTTGTTTTTTTGTAACTTTGCCGACTTTATTTCGATTAGGTTCACCTGAACCTTTTTCCAATTTCGACGCTCTCAACAATAAAATTGCCGCCGGGGGGGTTTTAGTAATAAATGAAAAAGATTTATCGCTATATACTGTAATGACAACAGGAATTATTAACCCTTGCTGATCTTTTGTTCTTGCGTTGAATTGTTTGCAAAACTCCATAATATTAACGCCCTTTTGACCGAGAGCTGGACCTACTGGCGGCGCTGGATTTGCAGCTCCGGCTGGAATTTGAAGTTTTATGTATCCACTAATTTTCTTAGCCATATTTAATGCCTTAAATTATTTATTACTATTACTTTTCAATTTCGACTTGTGAAAAATCAAGCTCAACCGGAGTTTTCCTCCCGAAGATGCTTACCATAACTTTTACTTTCATTTTTTCAGAATTAACTTCTTGCACAAATCCGGTAAAATTATTAAACGGGCCATCGGTAACCTTAACGGGTTCTCCGATATGGAAGGGAACGTCCACAACCTGCAATGAATCATCTCTCTGTTCCATCTTCCCGATTAATCGTTTTACTTCTTCTGGATGTAACGGGGCCGGATTATTTTTATCAGGTACAAATCCCATTACTGATGGCGTCTCGAGGATTAGATGAGTTGTTTCTTTATCCAGCGTCGTTTCAACTAAAATATAACCTGGAAAAAAGTTTTTTATTTTCGCTTTTTTCTTTCCATCTTTTATTTCAAAAACTTTTTCAGACGGAATAAGCACATTAGGAATTTTTTCTTTCATGCCAGTGCGAGCAATTTCTGTATCTAAATAATTCTTTACTCGGCTCTCATGCCCTGAAAAAGTTCGAACTACATACCACCGTTTATCCAATGTTATCTCTCCGCTATAATATCGCTTTTAGAACTTCGCTAACTGCAATGTCTACAAACCATGCAAACACAGCTATAATAAGAGTAACTATTATCACAATTTTAGTTGATTCCATCAATTCTTCTCGTGAGGGCCAAGTTACCTTTTCCATCTCTTTCACAACATCATTAAAAAAGTTCAGAATTTTTTCTTTCATCTTTTATTCATTCCTTTTATCTGTCTTTGTCGCTAATTTTTTCTTATCTACTTTTAGACCGTTCTCATTTCGCACGTCAGGAGGGACTCGAACCCCCAACCTGCGGTTTTGGAGACCGCTGCTCTACCAATTGAGCCACTGACGTATAAAATTTTTCCTTAAATCTACTTGGTCTCTTTATGAGATGTGCGTTTATTACACCAAGGACAATACTTCTTATACTCAACTCTTCCCGTTTGTTTTTTCTTATTTTTTGTCGTTGAGTAATTACGCCGCTTACAAGTCGTACATTCTAATGTTATTATATCTCTCATCATCAATCCTTTATATTTTCGTTCCGAGCTTGCGACCGGGATTGAACCGGTGACCTCTTCCTTACCAAGGAAGTGCTCTACCAACTGAGCTACGCAAGCAATTCTTTGCTGATTGTTGAGTGTCGATTGTATGATACAATCCAAGTAACTCCAATCGTTGCATTGCGCAATTTCAAATGCATCCACAAATCTCCAATTCACAATCTTCAATTCTGAGCGGGAGACGGGACTCGAACCCGCGACCAACAGCTTGGAAGGCTGTGACTCTACCAACTGAGTTACTCCCGCAACAATAATTTTCAATAATCGAGTGTAAATAAAAAATTATCATCGTGGGTAGGGAAGGATTCGAACCTCCGAAGGCATGTGCCGTCAGATTTACAGTCTGATGCGTTTGACCGCTTCGCTACCTACCCATTTGTTAAAGAACAAGCGCTTTTTTAATCTAGCGCTTTTTTTGAGCTGGCGATCAGACTTGAACTGATGACCTGCTGATTACAAATCAGCTGCTCTACCAGCTGAGCTACGCCAGCGTTACAATCTAAAAGCGAAATTAATCCCTTCTGCGAAATTTTTTCCGCTTTATTCGCAGTGGTTTATTTTTTTACAATCGGATTAATCGTCCAAACCGCCGAATTGTCGAGCTATAAATATAGAAAAATTTTGCATATAGTCAATGAAACGTGAAGAAAAATTATTGCTTTTCTCCAATTTTCTGCATCAAACAACTTGCCTACGGTTTGTTCGTTTCGATCTTCATTAGTTCATTCAGAATCATCTTAGCCTCTTCCCTTCTATGTTGTCCTATAAGCCAATTTGCCTCGTTTGTTAATATAGAAAAATAATATTTCTGAAGGTCTTCAATTGCAGGATTCGCTATTTTCCACTTAGAAAACGCTGTCAAGGCAGTTTTATAATTTGTCTCATTATTTTTTGAAATTCGTAAAAATAAACCTGTCGGAATTCGCTTATACAAAGGTGAAAATTCTTGATTTATTCGTAAATCTACGTAAACAGGTCTATCAATCAAAGATTTTTCCACTATATCTGACAACAAGTTCTGCCAACAAGTATAAATTTTATTATAATTGTAGGGCTGATTTTTCTCAAATTTTGATAATTCTATCAAGAATGTATCCATGGTTCGATAAATTCTTTCAATTAACCATGGGGCTTGGCTTTTTAGTTGATGAAAATACCAGGTTCTGTTCTGCAATAAACTTTTATCTATAATTATTACATCTTTTCGCTCCCCCCGAATGTATTGATAATACCAAGCTGGCGAAATAAAATAATCCCACATCGAAGCAATTACAACAGCGTTCGGTTCTAAATCAGCAAAAGCTTTTTCAACAAATTCCTGCGGAGCTCTACTTTTCGATTCATCGCATTTTTTAAAATTAACTGCAAATTGGATAACAATCGTAAAAACTATTAAAATTATTGCCACAATTTTCAACCAAAATTTTTTTTGATCGCTCCAGACAATAAGAAAATATGAACCATATAAAATAAGCCAACCAGTTACTATATACGATAGAAGAAAATAGGAATCTATATCAAAAATATCATAATTGATTGAATATAGAATTGCTGTAGTAAAGAGACCTAAGAAGAATATTAAAAGATTTCGTGAGTGTTTCCATAAAAATACTATTCCGGCTAAAATAAAAATCCAACTAACAATGAAAAATTCAGAAGAAAAATTTGATAAATAATAATTGAGTTGTTTCTGCACTACATCCCAACCAGCAAACAACCAGACTTGATATTGCTTGCCGCTGATATGCCATAAGAATTTCTCTAAGCTTGCTGGGTGTCCCCAATTGAACATTGGATTGCTCGCAGACCGAATCGGTAAATAAAAATAAATTGAAAGCCCGAGTAGAAAAAATGGCGATAGCTTCAATATCAATTTGAATGAATTCTTGCTCCAACCAAGCGATTTGAAATACAACCACAGAAATGCTGGTACTAATAATACAGTAGTCATATGATTTGAAAAACTCAAACCCAAAATAAAAGTAAAAAGAATAAACCTATTTGCAATATACTTTTCCTTTATCATTAGATCATTTAATCCTGAAATAAATAGCAAGGAAGTCATTAGAATCAGCACTAAATGAAGCGCATACACTTCTACATTCGTTGATTGCATCCAGAATGTAGTGGAAAAAGCGAGCGTAAGACTTGCACCGGCTGAAATTAATTTGAACCGCTTATCATTTATACTCTTTCGATTTTTAAAACTAAAAATTGCCTGAGCATTTTTAATAGCAAGCGATGTCTTAAAGAAAATCCCAACGGCAGATGCTGTTAGTATAGAGGCAAATATATTCAAACGAATTATCTCTTCTAATCTTATCGGAATTAAAATCCATGATCTTCCAAGCAAAGTAAAAAGCGGATAACCAGTCGGGTGTGCTATACCGAGCGTGCAAGCAACTGCGGCAAGTTCTCCTGAATCAGTAACACCAACCGAGCGAGACATTGTTAATAGATAATTAACAAATGCAACGATTGATACAAAAATAGCAATCGCATTTTCGCTCCCCATATACGATGCGATTTTATTTCTTTCTAAAACATTCATTCTTAAGGTTGCTTATAAATATTTTATATATCGTAAAACAATTAATATTAATGAAAAAATTCAAGATTTTTACAGGAATACCAAAAATTAAATATAATTTTAGTATTTGAAATCAATAGTTATACGTTTACATAACTTCCTGTTCATACTGGTTCAACTTAACGCTTAATTAGTTAGGAGAAATGACTTCTTGTTGAACAACCACAATAAATTATAACAAGTTATCTGATACACACGATGATAATTCCCTGTGAGCATCAAAAAGTGCGACAGAGGGATAACAATATCTCCAAAATTTCAGTTGAAGATATTTAAACTTTCATGGTTAATTTATTATTCGCATAATAGCGCTTCATTTTGTATCTTTGAAACACTATTTTGATATCGTCGAATGATTAATAATTGGCGGATCTAAAAATTATAACTAATTATAAGGATAAAAATGACGTCATCACAACACCACACAACTTGGAAATTTCCTAAGGCATTTTGGACTGCAAATATTGTCGAGCTGTTTGAGCGCTCAGCTTATTACGCCGTCTTCATAGCCATTACGCTTTACCTTTCACGCGTTGTCGGCTTCAATGACATTTGGGCGGCGTGGATTGGCGGCGCGCTTTCGGCGGGAATGTATTTCCTTCCTCCCTTTACGGGCGCTTTTGCTGATAAGATCGGATTTAGGAAAGCAATCATTCTCGCTTTCGCGCTTCTCACTATTGGATATTTTACACTCGGAGCACTTCCGTATAAAATAACTGTGCTTCCCGCGCTTGTAATACTTATGTTTGGCGGATCATTTATCAAATCGGTAATTACCGGCACCGTAGCTAAAAATACAACCGAAGCAACACGTGCCCGCGGCTTTTCTATTTTTTATGGCATGGTAAATGTCGGTGCATTTCTCGGCAAAACTTTTGCTTTCCCGCTTCGCCTTCAATGGGGATTGGAATCTATTAACTACTATGCCGCTGCAATGACATTTATTGCCCTTGTTACAGTTTTACTCTTTTATAAAACAACACACACAGAAGGCGAAGGAAAATCTCTAAAGGAAGTATGGGCAAGTTTTATCCGCGTTGTTTCAAATATTCGTCTCGTTGTGTTAATCTTTATCACCACTGGCTTTTGGATAATTCAACATCAAATGTATGCAACAATGCCGAAGTACGTTTTGCGCACAGTAGGCGAAGGTGCTTCTCCAGAATGGATTTCCAATGTGAACCCATTGGTAGTTATGAGTTTGGTTCTTTTAGTAACGCAATTAATGAGACATACTAAGGCAATAACATCGATGTCGGTTGGTATGTTTCTTATGCCAATTTCAGCTGTATGCATGGCGGCTGGCGCGCTTATTCAATCATCAATCGGCAATTCGATTTCATTCGGAATATTTTCCGCTCATCCAATTACCGTAATGATGATTGTGGGAATAATGATTCAAGGACTTGCAGAATGTTTCATATCCCCGCGCTATTTAGAATTCTTCTCCTTACAGGCTCCAAAAGGTGAAGAAGGATTATATCTCGGATTTAGTCATTTGCATTCGTTTTTATCTTCGATATTAGGATTTGGCATTTCTGGTTATTTGCTAACCGCTTACTGCCCGGATCCACTAACATTATCTGCAAGCGAGTTGGTTAATGCATATGACAAAGCGCATTATATCTGGTATTACTTTTCTTCAATTGGATTTATAGCCGGCTTCGCTTTGATAATTTATCAAAAAGTTACCCAGAGAATTGATAAAAAGAATTCTTAAATATCAATAATCAATAAAATGAATTTTTTTGGTTAATAAAATTGAGCATATTTAAAAATATTCGTAATAACTCGGCAAATCACATTTGAAGGAATCTATTATAGAAAGAATAAACAATTTGACTAATAGCAACGCGGTAATTGTGCAACCATTTTACTGCATAGAAGCGTTACTATTTACACATCACAAAAAAAATTTTTAAAGGGCATAAATATAATTATGATCAAACATCTCGGCATCATAGGGGCGGGTAATTTGGGATATCTAATCGCTCGACACGCGGCGCTTGCAAAAATTTCAGTATCATTATACGATGTCAACGAAACTATCCTGCGCCGTACAATAGAACAAATTAAAGCAGATATTCGTAAAGCCGTGAACCTTGGCAAGATTCCTCAAGAAGAATTTTCCAAAATAATGGAAAGAATCCGAACCAAAACTAATCTACCGGACCTCAGCAATTGCGATTACATTATTGAATCAACAATTGAAGATTTACAAGTAAAACAAGACCTATTTAAACAACTCGACTTAAATACAAAAAGCTCAACAATAATCGCAAGCGCAACAACAATATTTTCAATTACTTCAATTGCATCGACAATCCGTAATCCCGAACGAACTATAGGAATACATTTTTTAAATACGTTTGAGCCAAGGTCTATTGTGGAAATAATAAGTGGTCATAGAACAAACCCCGCAACTATCGAGCAGACAAAAGCCCTTATGAATTCGCTCGGCAAAAATTTTGTAATAGTAAAAGATGTGCCCGGATTTATTTCAAATCGAATGTTGAACGTATTTTTCAGCGAAGCACTTCAATTGTTAGATAATAATATAGCTCAGGTGCCTCAAATTGATAGAATAGTTAAAACTATCGGCGGTTTTACAACCGGACCATTTGAGACAATGGATCAAATTGGGATTGACGCCATTTTTAATAAATCGAAAGTAATATTTGAACAGTCCTTTTACGATTCCCGATTTAAACCAAATCTTCTTCTTAAGCAGATGTTAGAATCGGGAATTATAGGAAAAAAAACCGGCAATGGTTTTTATGCTTATGAAATGAAATAAGTAATAATTAGACTAAATTGAAATGGAGTTTTGGGATTGAAAAAGAAAATCACAAAGTTAAACACAAAGCATACAAAAAAAGAGATAGAACATGCAAAAGTATCAGTAAAAGATATTAAAGAATCGACTAAAAAAAGTCCTCCAATTGTCATGATCATGGGCGAATCGCCAATGGTTGAGCAATATGCGGAATTGTGCGCTGGGCACGGCTACGATGTTTATGTTTGTTGGAATAAACCTCATGAAAATAAATTCGTATTCAAATCGAATAAAATAAAAATTGTAAAAGTAATACCAAAAAATATTTCTGTTACAGTAGAATTAACGAATACAGATTTACTGCAAAAGAGAATCAACATCGAAAATATTAGCAAAGCAGTTTCAGAAACTACTTCCATTTTATCCTCTTCAATTACGGTTACTGCAACCGAACAAGCATCTTGGATAATTGGCAGACATCGGCTTGTTGGAATTTCAGCTTTGCCTGCGTTTGTAGAAAAACCGCTTGTAGAAGTTGCACCAACGATCTATTCACCGAAAGAAACGGTCGAAGTTGTCCAAAGATTTTTTAATTCTATTGGCAAAGAGATTGAAATTGTGCAAGATCGAATCGGAATGATAATGCCGCGCATAATTTGCCAACTAATAAACGATGCTATATATGCAATTAACGAAGATGTAGCATCCCCGCAGGATATCGACAATATTGCAAAAAGCGGACTAAATTTTCCTTCCGGTCCAATCGAGTTGATAGAAAAAATCGGTATTCAACAAATTTACTCTGTTCTTAAAGCCCTTCAAAACGAATTACCGGAAGAGCGATACAGAATTGCACCGCTTCTTAAGCAAATATCGCTAACAGGCGAATGGTGGAAAAGATGAAAATATTTAATTTGTACATAATATTTTTTCTTTCAATTAGCGGTGTAGGTTTTGCACAGGATACAACTTATAGAAGTAAAGATTTAGAACATGAAATTTTAACTACCTATGACACAGAGTTGGAATTACTTAGCAAGGGCCGGAAATTAATTCTGACAAAAATTAATCAAGATAGTCTGCAGAAAGCCGCGGAGATAGCGGATTATCTCGATGCACGCTTCCAATCGACACAAATAATACCCTTTTGGAGAAGCGAGCGAGAAATTATATCTCTTTGGACGCGGAAGTTTGATTTTTTACTTAATACTGAAAATCTTGGGCCACCGCAAAAAGAAGTTGGTTATCACCAAAAGATTGTTCCGCCTCGTGATCTTCTTGCATTGGAATTACAACAAAAAGCCGTTCGAGAAAAAACTAAATTGCGCGCAGGAATATTAAGCTCACACCTTGCAGAAGATGAAAAGCAATTCCTTGATTTGCTCGTTGCCACTTGGGTTGTAGATAAAAGCAATCAAAAAAAAGCTCAGGATTCGTTAAATACTTTATCAGATCGTTTTCTATTTGAACATCCACGTTCTCGATTTACGCAATTTGTTAAGCAACACATCCGCTTCGTCTATAAGCCATCAACTTGGAGTTATGGCTTCGATTTATCATTTGCCTATACCGGCATTAGCGGAAATATTTCCCAATACTTTAGCGATGCCGGAGCTCTTGCTATCGGTTTTGATATTTCCTACAAACATTTTATATTTTACCCAAGATTTACGATGGGCATTGCAAATAAAATAAAAAAGTCTTTTGAGCATCCAATAGGCGTTACATGGAATAAAGATTTAAGAGTTCAAATCTTTATTCCAGAATTAACGGCGGGATATATGCTTGTAGAAAATAATTTTATCCGAATTGCGCCATTTGCAGGCGTTTGCGGTGTTCTAATCGAACCGCCTGAAAACGAGAAAAGCAGAACTAACAGTCGCGTAAAATTAAATTCCGACGCCTCCTTAATCAGCGGAGTTAATTTTGATCTTCGTGTCGGTAAAATGGTAAATCCATTTTTCTTCAGCTACAATGAAAAAAGCGACTGGACAATGAAATTTAGAATTGCATTTATTAATAACTCTTATAGCGGAACAAATACTGCTTTTTCGGGTTCTTCTATGTATATTTCTATAGGAATTGGCGGAATTGGACGTTCGATGATTCGAGATGAATAATTGTGTATTGATTACTGCGAGGTGATTATGAAAATTTTTATAACATTACTTACTATTATTACTATCGCCACTTTTTCGTTTTCTCAACCTAAAATATCGATTGACAAATCAGAAATAAATCTCGGCATAACTTACGCTGGAATGAAAAAGAAAGGGGCAATAGTTATTAAAAATATCGGCAACGATACATTGCGCATTTTCTCTGTGCATACATCTTGCGGATGCGCTGCTGTAAAACAACCAAAACTTATTCTGCCGCCTAACGACTCAGATTTCATCGAAGTAGAATTTAATACGGCTGGTTATCGGGGCTACGTAGAAAAACATCTTAGCATGGCTACAAACGATCCAGCTTCGCAAAATATTTCGATGAAAATTATTACAGAAGTTAAGGAAGAATTAAAACCTATATATGGTTCAAGTTTAGTGTGGTTTGGAAATATGGCTGTTGGAGATATTTCTGAAAGAAGTTTGGTTTTGGTAAATACATCGGAACGTACTATTAAAATAAAAAAATTATCCGCTTCATCCCCCTCTATTAAAACTGATTTAATCAAGAATACAGTTCGTCCTAATGACACGATAGATATTAAAATAACTCTTAAAGCCGATAAAGTAGGTTATACCAGTGAAACTGTTACAATTGAAACCGATAGTAAATTTCAACCATCTATGGAAGCAAGAATTTCATTCATAGGCAAAAAAGATTAATAATGAACGTTCAATTGATACGCCAAAGCTTTTTTTTATTCATAATATCTGCCTCACTTGGTTTCATTTATACTTCATTTACAAAGAAAGGATTTTTTTTAGAAAATAAATCCTCAGCAATTGTTGCGACAGATAATTTTGAACTAATCCCGCTTGCCAAAGCTAAAGAGCTTTTAGATTCAGACAGCGTTATTTTTCTTGATACCCGTCATTATAGCGATTATAAAAACGGGCATATAAAATACGCTTTTAATATTCCTATTAACGAATTAGATAATTATACACCAGTGATCAACTCGCTCCCAATAGAAAAATTTATTATCGCATATTGCGATGGCGCAGATTGTAATTCTAGTATTTTAATGGCGAAAAAGTTAACAGAACTTGGATTTAAAAACGTGAAGGTTTTTTTTGGCGGCTGGCAGGAATGGAAAAACGCCGGTTACCATATTGAAAAATAAAATGTTCGAAAAACAAAAAATAATACAATTACTTGAAAATAAAATACTAACACTAATCGCACGAATTATCTTAGGTGGGTTATTTATAATTGCTTCACTCGATAAAATAATTGATCCGAATGCTTTTGCAATTTCAATTCTAAATTATAGGGTGATTGGCGAGTCACTTTCAATGCTTGTCGCTACAATACTACCTTGGTTAGAATTGATATGCGGACTCGGGTTGGTCTTTGGATTCTACGCTCGAGCAAATGCGGGCATTATAACAACGCTTTTAATTTGTTTTATAATATTGATAGTTTCCGCTCTTGCACGCGGTTTAGATATTTCCTGCGGCTGTTTTTCACAAGATCCAAACGTGAGCAAGATCGGCTATCAAAAAATTTTAGAAAATATTGGATTAACCATTTTAAGCATCTATTTATTTTACACAAGTAATAAACAAATCAATTTTATAAGTTTATTTAAGAAGCAATCAACTAATTAACTGAATAGGACGTCAAATGGCTTTCCTTCAGGTTGATGATGATATCGCTCTTAAGCGACTCGATCAAGAAGATGCAGAAGTAATTTTTAATTTGGTTGATAAAAATCGAGAATACCTCCGCGAATGGCTCCCCTGGGTTGATAGCAACACAACAATAGAAGAAACAAGAACTTTCATAAAATCGACCGACGATCAGCATAATCAAAATTTTGGCTTTCAATGCAGTATATGGTTTCGCGGCGAAATAGCTGGCATAATCGGATTTCATAAAATTGATTGGATGAATAGAAATGTTGAAATTGGATTTTGGCTTGGCGAAAAATTTCAGGGAAATGGCATTATAACCAAGTGCTGTAAAGTTCTGCTTGATATTGCTTTCTATGATTATGACCTAAAAAGAGTTCAAATACGAGCGGCTACAGGCAATAAAAAAAGCAACGCGATTATCGAACGACTTGGCTTTATCAAAGAAGGTGTCGCAAGACAAGCAGAATTGCTTTACAATCATTACGTTGATCTTAATGTTTATTCAATGATAGCCGAGGATTGGAAAGCAAGCTATGGGCTTAATAGTAAAATGTCCTGCTGGATGTAATTTTTTTTAGTTATTTGACAAACATCATATTTTTTATATTTTTAAAGTGTATATTGTGAGCAGGTTTTATAATTAATTCTCATCCACCAAAAAAAGGGCTAGCAAATGAAAACATCACGATTATTAATTCTACAATTAATTATAACAATAATTGTAACGATAGCGTCCGATGCGCAGTTGAAAAAACGAGTGGCTGTATCGCGGTTCGAAGATAGAACAGGGAGCGGCTATCATTCACTCGGCGAAGGTGTAGCAGATATGTTAGTAACAGCTTTAGTAAAATCTGGTAAATTTTCGGTTATTGAACGACAGGAGATCGAAAGAATTTTACAGGAACAACAATTTGGCGAATCTGGTATGGTAACTCCGGAAACTGCACCGAAAGTTGGACAGATTCTTGGCGCCGAATTATTTGTTGTTGGCAGTGTGTCTGAGTTCGGACAGAAAGAAAGCCAAGTCAGTGGCGGGTTTGGAGCAATTGGCGGGGGTCTTTCTACAAAACAAGCGCGCGCAGTTGTTGATATCCGATTAATTAACACGAGCACAGGAGAAATAATTGCAGCGGAAAGTGAAGAGGGAACAGAATCTTCAGCTGGCATATCTGTGTACTATGAAAATATAGATTTTAGCAATCAAGGTTCTTGGGATAATACGGACATCGGCAAAGCAACTCGTAAAGCTGTGAACGGTGTTGTAAAACTAATTACAGAAAACATGGCAAAAATTCCTTGGTCTGGAAAAATCCTAAAAGTAAATACAGACGGTACAGTATTGATGAAACCCGGCTCAGAAGGAAAAGTTGAACCAGGAATGAAATTCTATGTATTTCGAAAAGGCGAAGAGATTAAAGACCCAGATACAGGTTTAATTTTAGGAGCCGAAGAATCGCTTGTTGGAAGAATTCAAGTTGTTGAGGATGCATTAAAAGGAAAAGCGGCAAAAGCAAAAGTTATTCAAGGAACTGATTTTCAAGTCGGCGACATTGTTCGCGAAAAAGAATAAATAATATAAAATAATTTTAAGGAGTCTATATGAAAAAAATATTTTCTTTGCTTACTATAATTTTTATTGTAGTATCTATCACTCAAGCACAAATTAAACCTATTCACTTCAAAAAACTTCAAGAATTCTTACCTACAATGGAGTTAAAGGACCTTAAACGCGGAAAGCCAACCGGCGCTACTCAAACTGTTATGGGGTTTGCTACTTCTGAGGCATCGGTTCAATATTCCGAAATTGTTAAAGAGTCCGCAAATAATGATCCAATGTTTGCACCAGAACCAAAATCAATTAAAATTAAAATAAGCGATGCTATTGGTATTCCATATATGCTTGCCGGTTTTATGTATATGCAAGAATATGAAAATGAAACTGAAGATGGATATGAAAAATCGGTATTGATAAATAATAGATATAAAGGAAAAGAAGAAGCACAGACCGGAGAGACAAAAAGTTGCCGTATTTCTTTTGCAGTAGCTAATCGTTATTCAGTGGAGCTTGAAGCATCAGGTATTAGCGATTCCCAATTGCTTCATAAACTTATCAATTCAATGAAGTTAGAAGATTTGGAAAAACTAACCGATACTAAATAACTTTAGTTATGAAATATAAAGGGCAGCTTATTTTTGGCTGCCTTTTTTTACTACAAAAAACTATTTCTGTTGCTTCGATCATATTTTAAATTAATCCTCCTCGTGTTGCTTAATAAATAAAGGTAACCGAAAATAGTCAAGAATTTGACTGATTAACAAAATATCCAGTGCAATGGCTATTCTAATGGGCAAAAAAATAAGATCAGCTGTTTAATAAATGCAATCTTTTTAACCATACAAAAACCAAAATATAGGTGGAAAGTGTATGAAAACAAGAATATTCTTTTACGCAATATTATGTAGTTTTGCTTTGATGATTATTGGCATTGAGATACAAGCCAAGGAACCTGCTAAAGGTATAAGAGATAGAAGAGAAGATCAAAAGCGGCATTTACTAAAGAAACCTCCGTTTTCTTTGATGGATAAACATCACAAGCTTGGTTATCAAGGAGACACTACGATGCCGGTTCCTTTGAGGAAAAGGTTTATTGAAGCGGACAAGCCTAATCGATATTCAAAACAAGATATACGGCTTGAGCAATCGGAGTCTGCATTAAGAGGTGGTAAGAAAGAGGATATTACTGTTGGTAAAAATTTACAGAAGGAATTAGTTAACAAAGGCGTTGCGAGCTTGGCGGCTGATTTAATTACTGAGGCTTGGGTTAGACATTATGATAGCAGGTTAATACCAAGTGAAGATATTGCCTCTGCCCTTGCAGTAGATGCAGAAGGCAATGTGTATGTGACGGGATACAGTTATAGCTCTGTAACTTTCGATGACTATGCGACAATTAAGTATAATGCATCAGGAGTTCAGCAATGGGTAGCCCGATATGATGGACCAGGAAACTCTGAAGATCGTGCCTATGCCCTTGCAGTAGATGCATCAGGCAATGTGTATGTGACGGGATACAGCGAAAAAAATAATTGGTCTATCTACACAACAATCAAATATGAGCAAAGTAATGTATTTGCTGGAAAGAGTCCAAAGGCAATGCCGTCAAAATATTTGTTAAGCCAAAACTATCCGAATCCTTTCAATCCTGTTACAACCATACGGTATGAATTGCCGGTGGAGTCAAAGGTTCTACTCAGAATCCACAATAGTCTTGGTCAAGAGATAGCAACAATAGTTGATAAAAAACAGCCTGCAGGCGTTCACGAGGTGAAATGGGATGGGTCAGGAGTTCCCAGTGGAGTATATTTTTATCGTTTGAATATAGGTTTGTCTTATGAGACGAAGAAGTTAGTGCTGTTGAAATA
>JBBIII010000012.1:0-46327 GCA_037446575.1 Ignavibacteriales bacterium | reverse complement strand
TCTCTTAACCTTCCGAATGTCTTTTAGTTTGGCTTTGTTACCTTCGGAAGGTGTGCTACAAAATATTTACCCTTTTCGCAGCTTTGCATATTTCACAATTAAATTCTTTACGCCGCATCCATCGAAATAAATTACAGCTTTTTGAGAATCGCCTTTTCCATTAACTTCCACTACTTTTCCTCGACCAAATATTTCATGAGCCACAATTGCGCCGCGTTTAATCTCAAACAATTCTTGAGATTCATTTTCATAATCTGGCATAACATCATCAAAAGATATTTTTGTCTCTTTCTTCTTTTTACTAGTTAAGCCGCTTCTAACTAACGGCTTGTCATTACTATAAACAGACACAGGAGTTCTTTTCTGTGCAACCTGAAAACCAAACCGCTCAATATTCTTTTTTCCTAATTCACATAAAAATCTGGATTCACTCGGATAAGTAATATCTCCAAATCTATAGCGCAGATTTGTGTGTGTGATATATAATTTTTGCTGGGCTCTTGTTATTCCAACATAAAAAAGCCGGCGTTCTTCTTCTAAGTCCGAGTTATCCAGTGAATTAGAATAAAACGGCAGCAATCCTTCTTCTAAACCTGTGATCAGTACAACTGGAAATTCCAAACCCTTAGATGAGTGCAATGTCATTAACGTTACTGCATTATGTTCTCCATCCCAAGTGTCAATATCTGATACAAGCGATACTTCCTCTAAAAAAGATTCTAAAGTTGCGTCTGCTCTATCGTTACTGAACTCCGAAATAGCAGAAAGCAGTTCCTGCACATTTTCCCATCTGCTCATCGATTCGGCAGTGCGTTCTTCTTTATACATTTTCAAAATTTCAAGTTCATCGACCATTGAGCGAGTTAGTTCGCTAATACTCATTTGCTGTTTTAATAATTGGTATTTGTTGATTAGAGTAAAAAACTGCGCTAATCCTTTTCGCGCCTTATCAGTTAAACCTTCGATATGTTTAATTTCCTTTAGTGTATCAAATAATGAAATTGATTTATCCAAAGCATATTTGCGTAAACGATCTATTGTTACATCGCCTATGCCCCGCACCGGATAATTAATAATCCTTAGCAAACTTACCTCATCATTCGGATTGACTATTAGTTTTAAGTAAGCAAGCATATCTTTTATTTCTTTGCGTTCATAGAAACGAATTCCGCCGACTATCTCATACGGAATAGCATTCTTACGGAAAGCTTCCTCGATTGCTCTGGATTGTGCATTTGTTCTGTACAGGACCGCAAAATCTTTTAAATCTAATTTACGTTTATGGCTTTCTTGATGAATTGCTTTTACTATTTGGTTGCCTTCTTCTTTATCATCCACACATTTTAAAATTGCAACAGGTTCGCCGGTCGGATTTGTAGTCCACAGGTTTTTCTCCAAACGCGCTTTATTGAAACTGATAAGCTGATCAGCTACGGATATAATTGCTTTTGTCGAACGGTAATTCTGTTCAAGCCGAAATACCTGACATTCAGGATAGTCTTTTTGGAAGTTCAAAATGTTTTTAATATCAGCCCCGCGAAATGAATATATACTTTGCGCATCGTCTCCAACGACTGCAATATTTTTTTGCATTTTGGCAAGCAGTTGGATAACATAATATTGCGCATAGTTAGTATCCTGAAATTCATCCACAAGTATAAATTTGAAACGATATTGATATTTTTCCAACACATCTTTTTTCTTTTCGAATAGCTCGATCGGCTTTACCAATAAATCGTCAAAATCCATCGCATTGCTTTGACGCAAAAGTTTATCATACTCAATGTAGATTAATGAAACTTTTTCGTCATAAATATCTTTTACTAAGGAGGTAAATTTGTTTGGGGATATGTATTGATTTTTAGCGCCGCTTATTCTTGCACGAATTGCGTTAGGATTATATTGCTGTGTAGAAAGATTCAGTTTCTCCATTATTTTTTTTACGGCTGTAAGCGAATCAACTTCATCATAAATTGTAAATGCAGGCGTAAATTTCAGATGAATACATTCTTTTCTAAGAATTCGCGCAAACATAGAATGAAACGTTCCCATCCAAAGATATTTTGCTTCATCGCCGACTAATTTTATAATTCGGCTTTTCATCTCGTTTGCCGCTTTGTTTGTAAATGTGAGTGCGAGAATTTGGTGAGCCGGAACTCCGCATGCAAGCAGATATGCAATCCGGTAGGTGAGAACTCGAGTTTTACCGCTGCCGGCGCCGGCAATAATAATTACCGGACCGTTGGCGGCTTTCACTGCTTCTAACTGCGCTGAATTAAGGTCATTTAAAAAATTCATATCAATTATTTTAATAATTACTCATTGTGATTATAGTAAAGAAAGATATAGCATGCAGATTATACAAATGAAACAAAAATTTCCCATTCGGGGTTATCAGTGTTCTGTAATTTTAAAATTGCCTATTATTTACTATAAAGACAACTCTTAATACATGATTTGCTGAGAAATAATTTATTTTACAAATCAAATAAAAATAATTTAAAGGATGAATGTTTGGAAAAGAAAAAAAACCTTTTTAGAAAAAAACTATCTATTAGATATGGGAAATTATTTTATAACGGGAGAGCGCCTTCTAAACGAAGCAGAAATTCTTTTGTTTTTATTCCAGCCGCATAACCAACAAGCTTCGAATTTGAGCCAATAACTCGATGACACGGAACAAGAATCGGTAATGGATTAGTGCTATTTGCTTTACCAACAGCTTGGAATCCGTTTTGCATCCCAATTTTATTTGCTATTTCCTTGTAAGTTGTAGTTTTTCCATAACGAATTTTTTTTAATTCAGCCCATACTGTTCGTTGAAATTCAGTCCCGATCGGATTCAACCGGCTCCTGAATTTTACTAATCGTCTGTCAAAATATCTATTCAACTCATCAATTATCTGGCGATTCTTTGAAGCTGATTCAATTAACTCAGCGCCATTCAAATTTTTATGGAGCCACAAGAAAAATTCTTTTTTATTCTGCCCGGGGATACTAATCTTGCAAACACCCTCCTTTGATGACGCGATATGAATTGAACCAATTTTAGAATTAAATGACGTATAATAAATCTTTTCCATAATTAGTACTCAAAATAATCCCTAATTTTATTTTTGCCTTTGCTATTTCTTTAAATAGAAAACAACGACCGAGCGATTAACTAGCCGAAAAAAGTATAACTAAAAGGGAATTTAAAGGCAAGTGTGTTAATAAGGTTTAAAAAATATTAAATATATTTTCTTGACAAGATTTAGAAAAATGCTCTTGCTTCCATGCGCGCATAGTGAATCGATTCGCGTCCTGCTTCGGTCCTTCCATTATAGTTTATAGATAATTGCAGATTAGCTGTAATTCTATAGTCGAAATTTAATTGCCACAGAAAATTATTTCCGTGTGATCTGCCTGATGTCATTTCATAAATTAGGTTAACGACATTTTTTAATATTACTTCTTCTCTTTTAATTTCGGAGCGTAATTGCCCTATCCCCGGAAATGATTTTATAACTCTAATTCCTTGCTCATTAATATTAGCCGTTTCTTTTTTAACAAAAAATAAATTATCGATTTCGGTAAAACCAAAATTGAAACCCACTTCCCAATCCGAAAAAGGGCGATAAGAAAAATCTGAAATTAAAGCGTTTGAATTCAAATCTCTGTTTCTAAAAGAGTGCGTAGATGACATTACTTTATCTTGTTTATTAATATAGTCTGTTTGATTAGCAATTTCGCGGACAAGCTGGGAGCGCACTCTTATAGATCTTTCTTTTATATAACTTCTCTCAAGCGCTGAAACAAATTGCATTAATCCCTTCCGTTGACTATAACGAAACCGAAACGATAAATCGGGACTGTTCTCAAATAAAAACAAATCCTGTGTGAACAACTGCGAACCAGCTATTGTAGTGCGCTCATTTAAAAATTTGCGGAAATTAAGCAGATAAATTTGCTTCGGATCGCTCTCATTACTCTTTTCATCGATTCTAAAATAAGTTTCAGTTGAAATTGCGCGCACAACTTTGTTAAGCCAATTTGAGGTCGCTGATATTAAACGAACCGGCTGGAGACGAAGACGTAGACTCGATTTAAGATCCGCTATCGGATACAACTGATCGCTTGGCAAATAAAGAGAAATATAATCTCCATCGAAACGCGTTAACTCGAAATCACCATCATCTGCAATTCCATTATGGTTTCTATCTCCAGCATATTTATAGTTTCCACTTCCTTTAATTACCCTGATAAATATTCTTTCTAAACGAGCAGAGCGCTGATTAGAGAATTCGTAATAAACATCTGTTTCTATCGCTCTCTTTAACGGCGTATATCGAGTTTGCGACCGCACTAAAACGGCGTTTGTATTGAGGTTTCCTCTTTGTTTAAAATCATCTGAAAATATGACGTTCCTTATGCTTAATGTAAGCGAACTGACAATCAACTGGTAATCGTTTAATTGCCAATTATAATTTTGAGTCATCGACTTTGAAGCGGTCTTTAAAGAACCTAAATAAACGCTATCTTCGGTTCTAAATTGTAATTCCGCCGACGCGGTCATTTTCAAATATTCGGGAGTAGTAATTCGTGGAGCAATTTCGATAAAATAAAAACTTCCGTTTTGTAATGTATCATTGCCCGTTGGTTTAGCAAGTCTTTCTTCTGTTTCAAGACGAAGCGCAGATTTCCATTTTGAATATTCATATTCAGCAACGCCTAACTGACGGATCCAATTTGACTCATTCCGTAATATATTATTAGATGCATTGATTTTTTCGATTCGATATTTTACTGCGGGTAAATTTGAAAGAGCAATATCAAAATCGAATTGAGTTCGTGCTGAGCGAAACTCGCCAAACCTATTTAATGAACCAAAAGACGCTAAACCATTTATAGAATTTGTCGGTTTATAGCCGAGTGATAGTTCTTGAATTTCTTCATCTGCCGAAGAGGTTTCGGTCAAATCCCATTTACGGTTAAATTCAACTTCATTAGTTCTATCTAACGATAAAAATCTTTTATCTACATAACGCTCAGAAATGCGTAAATCAATTTCGCCAAAATTCGCACCGCCGATTTTAAAATTCTTTGGATTATAGACTGCCTTTAATATGAACGCACCTCCATTTGAGATATTATGTTTTTGATTTGCAAATCTGTTGCGTTCAAATTTACTTGCGGCATATTCTCCATAAAAAGAAAGATCATTGCTTATCTTAACTTCGCTATTTACATCGAACACTTGATGTTTCTGGGGCATTGGCAAAAATTGCAGTGGAAGATAATTTCCTTTGCCAAGTCCAGCGAACTTAAACTGCCCGGCGCCAATTCTACTATAACCAACTGAATCTTGAGGCACGCGATCAACAGGAGAAAATTGAGCTAAATAATTTGCCTGCGGATCGCTCGGAGCATAAATAAGTATAGAATAATTTTTTCCATTCGATAAAACTGTGTCTATTATCTTATACAATCCTTTTCCATTTTCAACTTTTACCGCGCCTGATATCGAAGCTTTCATCCGGTCTGTTCCCGCATGCCGCAGTATTGCGCGCACAGAATCATCTATTGATATTTCGATTGGTGAATCGGGGTCGTCAGCTTCTTGCATATAAGAAAAATTAGTTTTAAAAAAATCTGCCGAAGCTTGCAAACTGCCGCCAATAAAATTCCGCACATACTGTTGATCTGTATATTCAAAGTCTATTGTAATCCGAGAGGCATTAGTAATTAAGCGGCGGCTCGAAAAAGTAACTTCTCCGCCTGAATAATCTATTATATAGTCATTAGTTTCGCCGCGTGTCATTAATTCCCCGTTCAAATAAACACGCTCGCTACCTGCGATTATTATTAAACGAGTTTCACCGTTTTTTCCGGTTAGTCTGTAAGGACCTTGCATGTTTTCAATTCCATGAAACTGATTTGTATTAAACTTGCCTCTTGTAGTTGCGCCTGTTATCGAGACAGAACTGTTAATAACAGAACCAGCAATCTGGTTGAACGAAGCGATACCTCTTGCTCCCTGCAACTTGCGATTAATTCTGCCAAATTCTCCCCCTTCGCTTTTATCAATTTGTAAATTAAAATCTCCTAAAGTTGCTGTATAATTAGGATGCTTGACTTCGACAAAGACTTTATCAACTTCGCGCAGAGTTTGCGTTGTTCCTTCGGGTTGGATAGGAGAATTTTCATCAGTTAAAGCTGCGGTTACATCAACATCTTGTGCAAGTCTGCCGGCTAACTGCATTCTAAATCCGGAATTCAACGTAAGGTCTCTATTTGATCCGATTGAAAAACCTCTTACAATTGATCCGCTTTTTTGAAGTCCAGAACCGAAAAAATCGTCTGAAAACAAGGAAGATTGCGTTGTGGATATTATAGCTCTTTTATCGCCTGCAGAATCTCGTCTAATTTCTATATTACGCAGTGAATATTCGTTTTTTAAGTTAATGGGAAGAACTCGATAATTTACACTAAGAACATGAGGCATTGAATCGGATGAAAATCGGCTTAAGCAACTTTGCAAAATAAAAATTTTCCCATTACGATAGTCGATGAGATAATCTTTATTTTTTTTTAGATGGAACACCGAGTCAATACATAATTGTTCGCTATTTTCCATTATAAATGCCTTAGGCAGTTGATACAAAGTATCGGCGCTTTTCAGTAAAAAATTATTAGTGAACAATCCGAAGTTGGAAGTTGTAGAATGTGTTTGCGCAGATGTTTGATGCGCTGAAAATAAAAGGAGAAAAATTAGATACGAATACTTCATTATTTGAGGAAGCGTTAAGTATTAAATTGTCTCAATTTCACATACACATCCTCAAATTCTAATAAACATGCAATTATGGGTTGATATGTGCCGAAGGGGGGACTCGAACCCCCACTCGGTTTGAGCCAAACTGGATTTTGAGTCCAGCGCGTCTACCAATTCCGCCACTTCGGCAAGTTTGCTGTATTAATATATTAAGGAATGATGAACTAAACAAGATTTTTTACTCCAAATTTTTTCTTACGTAGATGTCAGATACAAACAAAGTTAATCTTATAGTAAGTGTTAAACATCTACGGAATTAATGTGTGACGTTTGAATCAGGTCTGATTTGAACAATGGATGAAATCTCGCTTTATGTTTTCCGCTATAATAAAAAATCATTTTTTTCAAAAAGTTGCTTGTTACTTATTGCACTTGTATATTTTCAAAAGTTTATTTGAAGAATTTTTTTGGAGAGTTTATATGAAGATTTCTGATTTAAATGGAACTGTAGAATTGCGTAATGGCGTTCAGATGCCTTATTTTGGATTGGGAATGTTTCAATTACGAGAAAGTAAAGAGGCAGAGGAGGTGGTAACTTTCGCACTTGAACATGGCTATCGACACATCGATACTGCGTCTCTCTATGGAAATGAGCGTAGCGTAGGCAAAGGATTATTAGAGAGCGGGATTCCACGGAAAGAAATTTTTGTTACAAGCAAGGTGTGGAATTCTGACCAAGGCTACGAACAAACATTACGCGCGTTTGATGATAGTCTAAAGCGTTTAGGTTTCGACTATCTTGATCTTTATCTTATCCATTGGCCTGTTAAGGGAAAATATAAGGAGACTTGGAAAGCGCTTGAACGTATTTATGCAGAAGGGAAAGCGCGCGCCATTGGTGTAAGCAATTTCTTACAGCGCCATCTTGAAAATTTGATATCGGACTGCAGAGAAATTCCAATGGTAAATCAAATGGAGTTTCATCCGCGACTTGTACAGCAAAGTTTAATAGATTTTTGCAATTCGCATCAAATTCAATACGAAGCTTGGAGTCCATTAATGCAAGGTAAAATATTTAATATCTCAGAATTGAATATTATTGCAAAAAAATACGACAAGGATATTGCACAGTTGGTATTAAGATGGAACTTGCAAAAAGGGATTGTTACAATTCCAAAATCAGAGCGTAAAAAAAGAATTTTATCCAATTCGCAAATTTTCGATTTTGAAATTTCGAAGGAAGATATGGAAGCGATAGGTCGGTTAGATAGAAATGAAAGAATTGGAGCAGATCCGGATAATTTTAACTTTTAAAAAAAGGGAAACGTCATTATGGATGTTACATATCTCAATCAAAAATACAAGATAGAAGATAAAATAGAATTTATGCTTGGTAGAGGCGGCTTGCCAGTTGCAATAATAAAAAATGATTTTGGGAAAGTTGAATTATCGCTTTACGGCGCGCAAGTATTAAGCTATCAACCAAAAGGTCAATTAGAAGTTTTATGGTTGAGCGAGCGCAGTTTTTTTGAAGAGGGTAAAGCAATAAGAGGAGGAATTCCTGTATGTTTTCCCTGGTTTGGTCCGCATATTTCAGATTCTCAAAAACCTATGCACGGTTTTGCTCGACTTAAATTATGGGAAATTGTCGAAACCAGCGAATTAATTGATGGCAGTTTACAAATAAAATTAAAATTTCAGGACGATGAAACAACAAGGGCGTTATGGCAATTTTCGTTTCTTGCAGAACTAACTGTAACTCTCCGTCAGTCGCTGAAAGTGCAATTAAGTTGCAATAATACTGGCACAGAACAAATTACATATACCGATGCGTTGCATTCATATTTTAATGTTGGCGATATAGAAAAAATTAAAATTTTTGGTCTAAAAAATGCAAGATATTATGACGGGATAGAAGGCAAAGCGTTGATAAATCAAAATGAAGACGTTCTTCGAATTACAAAAGAAGAAAATCGTCGTTATGTGGATACAACATCGGAATGTATAATTGAAGACCCTGTGTTTTGCAGAAAAATTCGTGTCGGTAAAAGAGGAAGTAAAACAACTATTGTTTGGAATCCTTGGATTGAAACGACAAAAAAATTATCCGATATGCCCGAAGATGGATATAAGAAAATGGTCTGTATCGAAGCGGCAAATGCTTATGCGGATGTTGTTACTCTGCATCCTGAAACATACTTTGTTCTCGAAACTGAAATAGCGATAGAAACTATAAAATAATATTTTAATATCTGATTGATTTGTTATTTACTTATAAGCCGCTGTGTTCAATGCACAAAACATGATGATCTTCAAACGATTATGGTAAAATTTTGCTTTCATTGCTCATCTCCTAAGAATTATTTATTTTTAAAATGCAGTATTGATGATCTGAAAACAAATGGACACTTCTGAATGATTTTTATAAGCAGAGTATTAGCCTATCTTCTCATAATCTTTTATTCTAACGAATTATTATCTCAAAGCGTTCTTGAATCGAAGTTTATTATACAAGTATCTCAAAAGCGGTTGCAACAGAATGTACGCGAATTAGTAAAATGCGGACATCGGTTAGGCGGAACAATATCTGGAGAAAGGGCGGCAAAATTAGTTATTGAGAAATTTAAGAATTATGGTTACAAGCCGGAAACAATAGTTGACCCAGAAAAATTAACTTACACATACAACAATTGGCAAATAAAAATATTAGAGCCGAACCGATTGCACGGCCTGATAAAGCGCGAGTGGCTTGCAAATTATTCGCCCTCGGCAGAGTTAAATACAGCGCAATTAATTTTTTTAGATGCGACAGAAGATATAGATGAAGACTTAATTCAAGGTAAAATTGTATTATTAGAAAATCCTGCAGACGAGGAACTCTATGCAGAATTGAGCAATGCTGGCGCATGTTGCATTATTAATTATACGGCAAAAAACAGCGCTTCGTATTCAGATTGGGCGATGATAACAAATTTGAAAGCAACTGATAAAAATAAAATTCCGGTATTCAACATCTCGAACTATGCCGGCGCAATATTAAAAGAAGAACTTCAAAAAAAAGTCACAATAATAATACAATACTCAACATCGACAACAATAAGAAGTGGTAATCCACTGACAGTAGTTGCAAGCTTAGAGGGTAGAAGTGATGATTATTATATTGTATGCGCGCATGGAGATTCTGATTCAGGCGGCCCAGGCGCCGATGATAACGCTTCAGGGGTAGCGGGAGTTTTAGAGGTTGCACGATTAATGAAATCATTGATTGATAGGGATAAAAGTATAATTCCAAAATACAGCATTAAATTCATAGTTTGGGGAAGCGAATATTTTTCGACAGAAAATTATGTTAAAAAAAATTCCATGCATTTGGATAAAATTAAAGCTGTAATCAACTTTGATGAAATCGGATTTGGAAAAACTCGCGATTGTTTATACTTTGAAGGGAACGATATAAAACACAACCGTGAATTGTTGAGACTTTTTGAGAAAATTGGCGAAGAGTACGTTGATAAGAAAGGATTTTGGTGCGAAGCAACTACAACGCCTTCACAAGGCGGAACAGATGCGATTGTATTTTTACCCCGATATCTTAATCAATTAGATTTACCATCGGTAAAAATTCCATCAATCACTATATTTACAACGGCTTGGAATGAACCCAGAACGCTATTGCAAAGCAGGGGCTGGTTATCAAAAGCATGGAAAGGGCATCCCGATTCTGTTTCAATCGATTATTCACCTTACTATCATTCTTCGTTAGATTTTCCGGCTTTAACAACAGATAAAGAACCAGCAAATATGGTTTGGGGAGTTAAAGCTGTCGGCATCGCTTTAATTAGACTAATTTTACAAAAAGAATGAAGAAAAATTTTAAATATCGGTTTGGCAAGTTTGAATATGATTTGAATTCACGCACTTATATTATGGGAATTTTAAATGTAACGCCCGACTCATTTTCAGATGGCGGAAAGTTTTATGAGACGAACAAAGCAATTGAACAAGGAATAAAAATAGCGGAAGAAGGCGCGGATTTTATAGATATAGGCGGTGAATCAACAAGGCCCGGTTCAGAATCGATTTCTGCCGATGAAGAAATAAAAAGAGTTGTTCCTATTATAGAAGCGCTTTCAAAAAAAATTAGCATCCCAATTTCAATAGACACGTATAAAGCGTCAGTTGCGGAAAAGGCATTGCAGGCAGGCGCTGTAATTGTGAATGATATAAGCGCTATGACATTTGATGAACAAATGCCAGATATCGTCGCTAAATACAACGCAGGCGTTATTTTGATGCACATAAAAGACAAACCAAAAACTATGCAAGTAAATCCTTCTTATGAAAATGTAACAAGAGAAGTAAAAGATTTTCTTAAGGATCGGGTAGAAAAGACGAAACTATCAGGAATAAATCAAATAATAATAGACCCGGGAATTGGTTTTGGAAAGAAATTAGAACATAATTTACAACTGATAAGAGAGTTAAAATCTTTTGTTGAACTCGAATGTCCAATTCTAATTGGTGCATCTCGAAAATCATTTATAGGAACCATATTAGACTTGCCGCCAAATGAACGCTTAGAAGGGACCGCGGCGATTGTAACAGCTTCGATTTTGAATGGAGCAAATATAGTCCGCGTTCACGATGTAAAGGAAATTAAACGCGTTGCTATGGTAACAGATGCGCTTAGATTGAGAACCATTGAGGAATGACGCTGTCTGAAAAATATTTGGCTATTGTTCCGGCGTTAAACGCTGAATCGACAATTGAAGAATTGATAAAAAGAATCAAAGCTTCTGTCGAAGAAATTCAAATAGTAGTGGTGGATGATGGTTCGTACGATAAAACTTCTGAAATTGCTGAAGCAAACGGCGCAGTAGTATTAAACCATGAAAATAACCGCGGTAAGGGTTCTGCTTTACAAACCGGATTCGATTACGTAAAGAATATATCAAAAAGTGAATTTGTAATTACAATTGATGCAGATTTACAGCATCAACCGGAAGATATCGGCATGTTAATATTTAAACAACAGGAAAGTTGTGCAGATATTGTAATTGGTTGGCGTGAGAGAATTGGGACTCGAATGCCAGTCCATCGAATTCTATCTAATACAATTACATCTGCAATGGTGAGTATGCGTACGGGAATAAAAGTAAGAGACAGTCAGTGCGGTTTTAGATTAATAAAAAGATCGGTGATTGAAAAAATTCAACTCGAATCGAAAGGATACGAAGCGGAAACAGAATTCTTGATTAAGTCGGGGCGCGCTGGATTTACAATCGATTTTATTCCCATCAAAACCATTTATGGAAACGAAAAAAGTTATATGACTCATTGGGAAACAACTGTAAATTTTGTAAAAGTACTTTTTAGAGATTATGTATGAATAGATTCGAAGAAGAGCGGGAAGAAATGATTGAATTACTCCGTCAACGGGGAATTATGGATGAAAATCTTTTGCGAGCAATGAAAAAAGTTGAGCGAGAACGATTTGTTCTTCCGGCATTTAACTATCGCGCTTATGAAGACAATGCATTGCCAATTGATAAAGGACAAACTATTTCTCAGCCCTATACCGTTGCATTTCAAACGGAACGATTGAGAATTGAAAAAGATTCTAAGGTGCTTGAAATCGGTACTGGCTCTGGTTATCAAGCCGCAATACTTGCCGAAATGGGTTGTCGTGTCTTTACTATCGAAAGAATTATGGAATTACACTTACAAGCGCGCAAATTATTGGAAAGTCTGGGTTATCGTGTAGCAACACGTTGCGGAGATGGTACTATTGGATGGAATGAATTTGCTCCGTACGATGGCATTATTGTTACAGCCGCGGCGCCTGAAGTTCCTAAACCCCTGTTAGATCAACTTGTCGATGGTGGACGGCTTGTTATTCCGGTAGGCAATTTAGAAACGCAAACAATGCGTGTTGTTACAAAAGTCGGCAATGAATATGATATTATCGATGAAAGCGGCTTTAGATTTGTACCGTTAATAGGGAAAAAAGGTTGGAACGGAAAACAGTAGTAAATAATAAATTCACAATAAATGACTTTAGACGCGCACTAATAAAATAGTAACCAAAGATGAACGATGCTCGAAGCACTAACATCAGTTTATGTCATTAAATAATCAGTTCCCTTGTTTAAAAAGAAAAAAATAATTGCAATAGTAGGACCGACAGCATCGGGAAAAACTACTCTTTCAATTTTACTTGCAAAGAAATTGTCAGGCGAAGTTATTTCAGCCGATTCGCGACAACTTTTCAAACATCTTAAAATAGGCGTTGCAAAACCATCTATAGAAGAACTGAACAGCGTAAAACATCATTTTATAGATTTTCTTGAACCGACTCAAGATTTTAATGCGGCGGAATATGGGCAGCAAGCTCGTTTAAAGATTGAGGAATTGTTGAAACGCGGAAGTTGTCCGATTGTTGTAGGGGGTTCTGGACTTTATATTAAATCAATAATTGATGGATTTTTTGAAGGACCGGGAAAAAATTCTGAATTAAGGGACCAATTGGAATATGAACTTGAAAAATATGGAAACGAAGCGTTGTTTAAAAAACTAATAAAAGTTGATCCTGTTTCAGCATCGAAAATGGATCCATCTAAAGTTCGAAGAATTATAAGAGCGTTGGAAGTTTATTATACCACAGGCAATCCTATCTCGGAGCATCATAAAGTTCAAAGCGCCAAATCTAATTTTGATGTGATTCAATTTGGATTGGAATGGGAGCGGAAATTATTGTATGAACGTATAAACAACAGGGTTGATAAAATGATTACCGATGGTTTGATTGATGAAGTAAAAGAATTAATTGCAAAGGGATATTCTCGGCAAATTAATGCGCTGAATACAGTCGGTTATAAAGAAGTATTTGACTTTCTTTTAGGCGAAAATTCGAAAGAAGAGATGATAGAGCTAATAAAGCAAAACACACGGCGTTATGCAAAGCGCCAAATGACTTGGTTCAAAGCTGATAAGCGAATTAAATGGATAAAGGTTAGCGAACAAACTGATTGGAATAATGTAGCAGAGTTAGTAATGAGTGAGTATTTTTCAGAAGAAAAGTCATTTTAAACCTTAAATTGATTTTCCTTCATCTCTTTGCTATATTGAAACAGAATTTTTTTAAACGGGGCGTAGCGTAGCCTGGCTAGCGCGCTTGGTTCGGGACCAAGAGGTCGGGGGTTCAAATCCCCCCGCCCCGACAAAGTTTAACTAATTGGATGAGTTTTTTTAGCATTTCAATATAACCTTCCAAAAAATCACTATGTCATTACATATAATTGCAATTATAGGTCGTCCGAATGTAGGCAAATCAACGCTATTTAATCGCATTTTAGGAATGCGTGAAGCAATTGTATATGACACACCGGGCGTAACGCGTGATCGTCGCTATGCTGAAGCTGAATGGGCAGGTAGACAATTTACGATAATTGACACAGGAGGTTTTGTGCCTGCCTCCGAAGATGTGTTTGAAAAAGCGATACGCGAACAAGCAACCATCGCAATAGAAGAAGCAGATTCTATACTTTTTGTAGTAGATGTAATAGATGGATTGACACCGCTTGATAAGGAAATTGCGAATATTCTTCGCCGCTCGAATAAACCAATTCATTTAATTGTAAATAAAGTAGATTCGGAGAAAAGAGAAAATCTTGCGGCAGAGTTCTATTCGCTTGGACTTGGGGAACCGTTCGGAATTGCCGCACTCGGCGGAAGGCAAATAGGCGATTTTCTTGATCTGATAACATCAGATATAAAAAAAACATCTCGAACAAAAAAAGAAAAGCGTCTTCGGATTGCTATAATTGGCAAACCAAATGTAGGCAAATCTTCATTAGTTAACTCTTTGGTCGGGAAAAAACGTCAAATAGTAACAGATGTCCCCGGAACAACGCGCGATCCTGTTGATACTATCTTTAAGTATCAGGATGAGGAAATTATTTTAGTCGATACATCGGGCTTAAGAAAGCGCAGTAAGATTAAGGAAAGTATTGAATTCTATAGTGCTATTAGAACCTTGCATGCAATCGAGAGAAGCGATGTTGCAGTTATATTGTTCGACGCTTCTCAGGGTGTCGATAAACAAGATTTGCAGATTGTTCAAGAGACTATGGAACAGCATCGCTCGGCAATTATTGCCGTAAATAAGTGGGATTTAATCGAAAAAGATACGAACACAGCCCGTCAGTATGAATTGGCAATTCAAAAGCAACTTGGATTATATAGCTTTCTTCCAATTATTTTTATTTCAGCGTTGACTAAACAGAGAATAAATAAAGTGATTGATTTAGCAAAAGAAGTTCACATAGAACAATCGAAGCGAATATCGACAAGCAAGTTGAATAAATTAATAATGGAAGAAATAGAAAAATATCCCCCAAAATCTTCAACTCCAAAAGAAATCAAAATTAAATTCGTAACTCAGATAAAAACAAATCCGCCTTTGTTTGCATTCTTCTGTAATTATCCAAAACTTGTGCAGGAGACTTACAAACGCTTTATTGCAAACAAGTTGCGCGAACATTTTGGTTTTAATGGCGTGCCAATAGGAATAATTTTTAAAGAAAAATAAGTAATAGTGTAGAGTAAAATTTATAATCAAATCAACAAACCGAATAGGCAGTTATGAAAAATCTTATAATCATCAACCACCCGCTTGTTAAAAGAGATTTGACTTTATTAAGAGATAAGAAAACTCCCAGCCATCAATTCCGTGCCATACTCCGACGCACTGCAAGTTTAATGGCTTATGAAGTCTCGCGTAATCTTGCCACAAAAGAAATTAAAGTATATACACCACTCGAGAAAACAAAAGGCGTAATTGTAGAACAACAAATTGTGCTTGTGCCAATACTTCGCGCAGGACTTGGTTTGGTTGGCGGATTTGTAGAAGTAATACCCAACGCTCGGGTTGGTCATATTGGATTATTTAGGGATGAAGAGACGCTGAAACCCGTTGATTATTATTTTAAAGTGCCGCGTAATATGAGCAAAGCGATGGTATTGCTTCTTGATCCAATGTTGGCTACCGGCGGAAGCGCAGAGGCGGCAATCACTTATTTAAAAAATCGCAAAGCCAAAAATATTAGCTTGGTTAGTCTGGTCGCCGCTCCAGAAGGAGTAAAGAGAGTAAGCAAAGCACATCCTACCGTAAAAATTTACACCTGTTCACTCGATAGAGGATTAAATAATCGTGGATACATACTACCAGGTCTTGGCGATGCTGGCGATAGAATGTTTGGAACGGAGTAAAATATTGAAGACATATATTTGCTTGACTATATTAACATTGTTATTTTTTTCGACTACAATTTCTCAATGGAAATTAGAACCTACTACTCATGCATTTGTTCAGGAAGGAATTGATTTAATACTTAGGCAAGAATTCGATAGAGCCGATTCAGTTTTTAAAAAAATTTCAGAATATCGTGCCAATAGTTCAGTGGGTTACCTTTATCAGGTTGCGGTATTATTAGCACGTTCAATTGATTATGAACTTTCGATAAATAGAGTAAAATTCGATTCACTGCTCGAACTTAGCAAAAGTACTTCTGAAAAAGATGTTTTACCTTGGGGAAGATATTTTTATGCGACAGCGGAAGGTTATGACGCTTATAAAAGAGTGGAAAACGGAGATTGGTTCGGAGGGATCCAAAAAGGCATGGCTTCAGCGTCGAAATTTGGAGAAATTGTTAGCTATGATTCTTCGTTTTATGATGCTTATGCGGGCATCGGCACTTATTATTATTGGCGCAGTAGAAAGACTGAATTTTTACATTGGCTCCCCTTTATTAAAGATGATAGAGAGCTCGGGATCAAGTTATTGGTTATATGCGCAACTAAATCTGAATATAATCGTTACACTGCAATTAGCGCTTTGATTTCAATATTTCTTGATGCAGAAGATTATGTAAAAGCCGAGTATTGGTCTAAGAAAGGATTAGAAGATTATCCAGAAAACAGGGTATTTTTGTGGGGTTTTGCTACTGCGCTTGATAGACAAAAAAAATACACCGAAGCTGTTTCAGCTTATGAAAGTTTATTAGAAAACATATTAAACGCGCAATTTCCAAATCCATATGGCGAGATAGTCTGCCGATTAAATTTGGTAAAATGTAAAATCGCTATAGACAGTATTGCTGGAATTGAATTGCATTTAAATAAAATATTAGCATATAAAAAGTATAGCTTCCCTGCTAAACTAACAAAGCGAGCTGAAGCAAAATTTATCGAAGCAAAAAAAATCTATTCTTCAATTCAAAAAAAATAAATATTTAGGGAAATTAATTAACGTCAATTTTTCAGTCTTGACATTCGGCATAGAATCCATATATTTTCATTAGAATGGATTTAAGTATATGATGGATAGTTCAAATAGAAAAATGTTAGATGAATTGCTTGCGGTATGTCGAAGGAACTTACGTTCGGTAGATGAAGATTTAATAACGCGGGCATTTAAATTGAGTTTGGAGGCGCATAAAAATAACTTGCGAGCTTCTGGCGAACCATATTTTAATCACCCATATAAAGTGGCAATGGTAGTGGCAGAAGAGATACCCTTAGATGACGTTTCAGTTGCAAGCGCATTATTACACGATGTAATAGAAGATACAGAATTTGAACTTAAAGATATACGTGCAGAGTTTGGTGAGGCAGTAACGGACATCGTTGATGGAGTTACAAAAATAACCGATATCTTTGAAAGTCATGAAGTAAGGCAGGCAGAAAGCTATCGCAAATTGCTTCTTTCAATGGTGAATGATATCCGCGTAATGCTTGTAAAGTTTGCAGACAGACTTAATAACATGCGCACATTAGAATATCTATCACCGGAAAAAAAGGTACGCCTTGCAAAAGAGACGTTGGATATATATGCTCCGTTTGCCCACCGATTTGGATTAGCGCAAATAAAATGGGAGTTAGAAGATTTATCTTTTAAGTATCTCCATCCAGAGGAATATGAAAAAATTGCCAGACAATTACGTTCAAAAAGGCGCGAGCGAGAACATTACATAAACCGCTTTATAAAACCAGTTGAAGAAAAACTCAAAGAGGAAAAATTAGTTTATGATATAGGAGGACGCGCTAAACATCTTTTTAGCATTTATAGCAAGATGCTGAAGCGAAATAAACCTCTTGGAGAAATTTATGATCTCTTTGCTGTCCGTATTATTTTAGACACTGATGATAACAGCGATTGTTTTATAGCATATAGCATTGTAACGGAAATATACAAGCCAATTCCAGAGCGGTTTAAAGATTATATATCGGTGCCAAAAAAGAACGGTTATCAATCTATTCATACAACTGTAATTGGAACAGATGGAAGAATGGTCGAGGTTCAAATTCGCACTAAAGCCATGCACGAAATTGCAGAGCGAGGAGTTGCGGCACATTGGATTTATAAAGAAAACAAATCTGCATTAGATAAAGAACTTACGGGATGGGTTAATTGGGTACGCGAAATTTTTGAACAGAAAAGCGACGAAACACCTAAAGAGTTGATGGAAAGTTTTAAGCTTAATCTTTATCAAGACGAAATTTATGTCTTCACGCCAAAAGGCGATTTAAAGATTTTACCGCGTAATTCAACGCCTGTTGATTTTGCTTTTGAAATTCATTCAAATATCGGATACCACTGCATCGGAGCTAAAGTCAACGGTAGAATTGTTCCGTTGAATACTATTTTGAGAAGCGGGGATCAATTAGAAATCATCACATCAAAAAATCAAACGCCTAACCCCGATTGGGAAAAGTTTGTTGTTTCGCATAAAGCTAAAGCGCATATCAGAAGATTTATTAGGGAAGAATCTAGAAAGCTTTCCGAGCAAGGGAAAGAAATATGGGAGAAAAGACTAAAACGACGTAAGTTGACAATGAGTAATGACGAATTCGATAAATTTGTTCATACTCTTAAATATAACAATACTCAAGCGTTTTATATTGCTATCGCAAATGATAATATAGATGTAGATATTCTGCTTGAACAATTCATACATAGGCAAAAGCATCAATCGGCAGATAGCTTAGTAGAAACCAAAGATGACGATACGCTTTTCTCTAAATTTGTAAGCACCGCCAGAGATATTACAAGCGGTATTTCTATTTTAGGGATGAAAGACGATTTTATGCACCAGTATGCAAAATGCTGTAATCCTATTCCTGGTGATGCGATTGTCGGTTTCGTAACAACCGGCGACGGAATTAAAATTCATCGAAAGGATTGCAGAAATATTATTTCTTTGCGTTTAGCTGAAAGCGAAAGAATTGTAGATGTTAATTGGCCTCCTGAAAATGGCGCGGAATTTATTGCTGGCATCCAAATTGGCGGTGAAGATAGGCCGGCGTTATTAAGCGATATAACGCATGCAATTTCTTCATACCAAAATACAAATATACGCAGTGTGAACATGGATACACATGGGGCGCTGTTCGATGGAAAAGTAATTATATACGTAAAAGATATAGAACACCTTGCAAGAATTATAGAAAAAATAAAGCGCGTGCCGGGTGTTCATAGTGTTGAGCGGTTTTCAGGATAGGGGAAAACAATAAATCGTGAAGGAAAATTCTTATAACCGAATTCTGGGGGTCGACTATGGTTCACACAGTGTCGGACTGGCGTTAAGTGATCCGCTTGCAGTAATTGCTCGGCCTATTCAAACCCTAAAAAATGACGCGGAACTGATTAGTAAAATTAAGGAAATTGTTAACCAAGAAAATGTAACACTCATTGTAGTAGGTATGCCCTACAACTTGAAAGGTCAGCAGGCGCAAAAAGCATTAGAAACGCAAAAATTTATTGATATGTTAAAATTGAACATAACAACAGAAGTGATAACTTGGGATGAAAGATTTACAACTGTAATTGCTCAGCGAACTGTTCTTTCAATGGGTATGAAGAAGAAACAACGGCAGAAAAAAGATGGAAAGCTTGATTCTATGGCGGCGGCTTTAATTCTACAAGGTTATTTAGATAATAAAAAAAATCAACGTTGCTGTTAAAATGGAAGATGTTAATAATATTCAACAGACTAATTCTCAGAATCGAATAAGATCTGATGCAATCCGTGCGTTCCAAATCCTAAGACGTAATCCAATAAAATCGATTTTATGCTTTTTAGTAGTTGTAATAATTATTCAAATAGTCGTATTACCATACGGAGAGATAAGCCAGTTAAAATTTAAGAATCCTTCAACCACAGCTTTTATACGCGCGGACGAAGAAAGGGCTAAAGAAAAGAAGCAGTCGTTTCGTAAAATGCAATTTTGGATTCCGCTCAACTCTATTCCTAAAGATGCAATCGAAGCGATAATTGTTGCTGAGGATGGCACATTTTGGTCGCATGATGGATTCGATTGGTTTGAATTTAAGGAATCGATAGAACGAAATTTTGAAGAAGGCAGAGCCGTGCGCGGCGCAAGCACTATCACCCAACAATTAGTAAAAAATCTGTACTTATCAGCGTCAAAAAATCCATTACGCAAAATTAAAGAATGGGTATTGACCTTTTATATGGAACAGCGATTAAGCAAATCTAGAATTTTAGAAATATATTTAAATGTGATAGAATGGGGAAATGGAGTGTATGGTATAGAAGCCGCATCTCGTTATTATTTTGATAAATCTGCTTCAGATTTAACGCGCGAAGAAAGCGTTAGACTTGCCGCAATAATTCCCAGCCCTAAAAAGCACAGAGCAGATGTAGATTCAAAATATGTTATGCGGCGTTCAAAGATTATTATTGATCGGATGGAAGCTCGAGGAATATAATTAGAATATGAAGCTAAGTGATTTAAAATTGTTGATAGAGGAGGGAGAGGGATTTGAATTAGAGTTTAAACGCAAAGTATCAACGCCGATAAAAATTGCAAAGACTATGATGTCGTTTGCAAATACAAAGGGTGGAATATTACTATTTGGTGTTGACGATGATAAAACAATAATTGGGGTTGATAGCGAAAAAGAAGAAATTGAAATGATTAATACTGCCGCAAGTTATTATTGCGATCCGCCTCTCGATCCGATTATCGATACAGTGCCATATAAAAAACGCGATGTAATTGTTGTTACTATAGAAGAGAGTAATTCTAAACCACATTATTTGAATGTAGATGACGAAGAGGAAAATAGCGGAACACTTGTCTATATCCGGGTAAATGATAAAACCGTAGAGGCAAGCAAAGAAGTTGTGCGCATATTACAAGCCGAAAATCCGGATGCACAACCATTACGAATTGCGATTGGAGATGCCGAACGCAGATTATTCGATTATTTAGATAAAAACGAACGTATTACAGTAAAGCAATATGCGAAACTTATTAATATCTCTTATCGCAGAGCATCGCGTTCGTTGATTCAACTTGTGCGGGCTGGTGTTGTGAGAATCCATACACATAATAAAGAAGATTACTTTACTCAGGCATATTAGTAAGTTATATAAATTCAAAAAAGCAAAAGGAGTGTATTCAATGATAAAAGAGATTTCTGCGCCGATACTTAACACAAAAAAGTTTATCGATGAAAAGGTAGACGAAATACAAAACTTAGTTGGAGATGGTGTTGCGATTAATGCGCTTTCTGGCGGTGTAGATTCATCTGCGGTTACAATGTTAGGGCATCGGGCTTTGGGAAAGCGGCTTAGAACAGTTTTCGTACAAAACGGTTTGATGAGAGAAGGAGAGGCAGAGCAAGTTGTTAGCATGTTCAAAAAATTAGGCGTTCCTATCGAGGTAATTGATGCAAGAGAAGAATTCTTTTCTTCTCTAAAAAGTATTACTGATCCAGAAGCTAAGCGCGAAGCTATTACACAAACTTTTTATAAAAATGTTTTTGGACGGATTGTTCGAGAAAGCGACGCTAAAAATTTATTGCAAGGAACAATACTTACGGATGTTGATGAAACCGTAGCTGGCATTAAACGTCAACACAATGTTTTTGCGCAGTTAGGAATTGATCCAGAAAAAGCTTTTGGTTATAAAATTATTGAGCCATTAATTCAACTTCGTAAAGATGGCGTAAGAAAACTTGGCAAAGCGCTCGGACTTCCAGCATCGATTTTCAAAAGAATTCCCTTTCCGGGTCCAGCATTAGCGGCGCGAGTTATAGGCGAAGCTACGCAAGAGCGTGTAGAAACCGTACGCAAAGCGACCGCAGTTGTTGAACGCTTGCTAAAAAATACTAAAGCATTCCAATACATGGCGATTTTACACGAAGATCGCGTAACAGGAATTCTCAATGGTAAAAGAGAATTCGGACAGCAAATTGAGGTGCGATGCTGGGAAAGTATTGATGCTCGGACAGCTTCGCCTACACGCATTTCTTGGAAACAACTTGATAAGATTGCAAATGAAATAATTAGAAAAACGCCCGGCGTAGTTAGCGTTACTTATAATATTGCAACAAAACCGCCATCAACAATAGAAGCGGTGTAATTAATCACAATGATTCATTTCTCCAAATTCTTGATAATTCAAAAACCGCTATCCCGTAAGCAACCGCTACATTTAGAGATTGCTTAATTCCGAACATCGGAATCTCAATTGCTAAGTCGCACAATTCGATAACATCTTTTGAGACGCCGGCAATTTCGGCCCCGATTATGAGACACAATGGAAAATCAGTCGGCTGGATTTTATAGTATGGCTTGCTTTTATCCGTCAATTCTAAACAGCAAATCTTATATCCTTTATCTTTGTAGCTATTAATCGCATATAAAGGATGTTTGACGTATTCCCACGGGACGCTTTTAGTGGAGCCAAGAGCTGTTTTTTCAATTTCTTTTCTTGGCGGATGAGGAGTGTATCCGGTCAGAATCAATTTTTCAATTAGAACGCCGTCGGATGTGCGGAATATCGAGCCGACATTGTATAGACTGCGAACATTATCAACCATAACAACGAGCGGGGTTCGGTTGATCTTTGCGATTTGCGATTCAGGAGTTCGCTTTTCTGAAATTTCTGCGTGCGTAAGTTTTCTCAAGCAATATTCCAATAATTAGAGTTCACTCACACATTCAAAAACTTTTCCCATCTCCTGAAAAGCTCGGCTGTAGCTTTAAGATCACCTAGATTGTATTCTGCAATTTCTTTGAATCTTTTCTCTTCGGTAAGTTGCTTCATGTCCAATCCGGTTATGCCGTGTATTTTAGGGCTTTCAATTCCAAATGATTTGCAATAGAAATCTAAGTTAAATTTTCTGAAAGCGCCGTAAAATGTCAGTTGCTCTAGTAGGTCGCAATGTATTGAGGCATCATAACGGTAGGGCATTAAATTTCGCGTCGGTTTAACTTGAAGAATAGCCGAGCGTAGCATCAGGAATGGGCAATCGAAACCGCGCCCGTTAAACGTAATGAATTGTTGGTAATGTGTGATATCGTGCCAGAATTGTTCTAAAATTTCTTTTTCATTCCCTGATTTGAAGTGAATCAACTCGTCTTCAGATTTATAATTCAATTTTTCATCGGATTGAAATAGTATTTTTCCATGATTCGTATCGGGATTAAGCATTCCAATTGCTATTACTCTTGATGTTGTCGGGTAGAGACTTAGCTTCTGAATTGCTTCAATTTTTTCTTCTTCAGATTCTGCAAATTTTAATAAATACTCTTGCTGAACAACATCAAAAGAATCGATAGGAAAACCGAGTGTCTCTATATCGATTATTACTCGTGCCATTTTTTTTATGCGGTAATTTGATAATTTTTTAATCCCCAATAAGTTTCAACTGCGGATGATTTTAAAATTGTTGCAATTGGAATTGCAAGCAGCATTCCCGCAACTCCCATTAATGAATTTCCAATTATCAGCACTAAAATAACTGTAACAGGGTGCATATCAACTGTTTTAGAAAAGCAAAGCGGTTGAATTATTATATTGTCGAGCAACTGAACAATCACCAACGTTATCAGCAATATTTGATATGCTTGCCGGAAATCTCCGTATTGAATTAAAGAAACAAGCAAAGCCGGTATAACTCCAAAAAATGGTCCGATGTATGGAATAAGATTAGATATACCCGCGATTATACCGAGCAGAAGCGCATATTGAACGCCGATTATATAAAACCCAATAATATTTAGTCCGCCGACTATTACCGAATCTAAAATCCATCCCCGTAAATAACCTACAAGATCATTTTTAATTTTATTAATTACGTTCAATGTCATTTCGAAATATTTATTTGGCACTCGTTCAATTAATTTCTTCAGCGCTGTGTCACCTTCTGCAAGTATGAAATATGTTATAAACGGAATGATTATCAAGTTAGCTAAAAAACCGACCATTGAAGTCAACAAATTACTTAAAGATGATAAACCTACCGAAACAAGATCGTGTACTTTTTGAGTAACAAGGGCAGGATCAAGAAAAGGAATATTTGCAGTTAAACTAATTGCCGCTTCATTTAATTTTTGTTCAAAAGGAAAATTTTTAAACCCCTCGTATAAATCTTTTAATCTTTCAACTGCCATCGGCACAAAGTAGATATTGATAATTGCTAAAATACCGCCTACTAGTAGAAATACAATTCCTACAGAAAAACTGCGACGTATTCCTAATTGAAATTCAATTATTGTAACAATCGGTTTTAGAACAAATGCTGTTAAAGCCGATAGAATAAGCATAAGCACTAAATCAGGAAAATAGGAAGCAATACCAAACGAAATTATTATTATTGCTAAAATTGCCAATACCTTGATTAGCGGTCTATTTGATGCTTTGAGTATGATTTGCGAGTGTCGTTGTGTCATAAGTAAATTATTTTTGTTATGAAATATTTCGAATTATTCTTATCACAATTTCATGCGAAAATCCGCGTCGAAGAAGAAAATCCATAAGATATTTTTTTCGCTTTTCAGGTTCCCTCTTCAAATATTTTATGGATGACAATTTGCGTTTGATTGCTAACGCCGCCGCAGTTTCCTGATTCTTTGTCGTTATTAATTCGTTGAAAACAATATCAATGTTTTTTCTTGAAATACCTTTGGCTAAAAGTTGTTGTCTGAGTAATGCGACTCCTATCGGTTTTCTTTTCAGTTTATCTTTTACAAAAGCATTTGCAAATTTTAAATCGTTAATCATCATAGATGATTGTAGACCGCTAACTATATTTTCTGCACAATTACGGTCAATGCCTTTTGATATTAAATGGTCCAATACTTCCTTTGAACTTCGAATGCGATATGATAAATAATTAATTGCTATATTTTTGGCAGATGCTTCTTCTTCTGCAGTTTTTATTAGTCGAATTTCTTCTGCGCTAATTTCATCGCCTTTTCGCAATCCAAATTTACCTAAGGTGAAACCGCTTATTTCCAATAATTCATTGTCATCTATAAACACACAATAGAGCGGTTTTTTACCTTTCTTCTTTTGAATTTTAGTTACAATCAAGAAACTTTATGCCTTGCTTTTTTTAGGTCCAGTAACAGTGGGCGATTCTGGTTTTGGATTTACTGTCGGTTTTTGTTCTTCGGGCGTAAGTCCGAGGTTTTTCCGCAGTTCAGCGTTAATTTCCTGAACTATATTTGGATTATTTTGTAAAAATGTTTTTACAGAATCGCGCCCTTGCCCAATACGATCGTCTTTATATGAAAACCAAGAGCCACTTTTAGCAATAACGTTTTGCTCTACTGCCGTATCTACTAAATCTCCTAATTTTGAAATTCCTTCGTTATATAAAATATCAAATTGAGCCTCTTTAAATGGAGGCGCTACTTTATTTTTAACTATTTTAACACGCGTTCGATTTCCTATGACATTATTGCCATCCTTAATTGCCTCAATGCGTCTAACATCCAACCGGACTGAAGCATAAAATTTAAGCGCATTGCCGCCGGTTGTAGTTTCCGGATTTCCGAACATCACTCCAATTTTTTGCCTTAGTTGATTTGTGAACATAACGCTTGTTTTCGATTTGCTGATAGCCGATGTTAGTTTGCGGAGCGCTTGCGACATTAATCTCGCCTGAACGCCCATTGAAGGGTCGCCCATTTCACCCTCAATTTCTGCCCTTGGCGTTAAAGCGGCTACAGAATCTATCACAATTATATCTATTGCATTGCTTCGCACTAAGGTTTCAACTATTTCAAGAGCTTGCTCGCCAAATTCGGGTTGAGAGAGAAGAAGGTTATTCACGTCAACACCAAGTTTTTTGGCGTAAGCAATATCCAATGCATGCTCGGCATCAATAAACGCAGCTAATCCGCCGGTTTTTTGTGCTTCAGAAATTATATGCAAGCAAATGGTTGTTTTGCCAGATGATTCTGGTCCAAATATTTCAATTACGCGCCCACGCGGCACGCCTCCGATGCCTAATGCGGCATCGAGTGAAATTGAGCCGGTAGGGATTACATCCACTTTGGCAATTGGTCCTTCACTTAATTTCATAATAGAACCCTTGCCATGCTGTTTTTCAATTTGATCTATTGCAATCTTTAACGCTTGTAATTTTGAATCTTTGTTTGTTTCGGCCATGTAAGTCTCCGCTTTATTTATTTAATTGGAATGATTTCAAAATTGTATAAACAGAACCGCCTGGTTTTAAGTCGCTTTTCATTAATAATACTTCTGAGCAATGCGATTCGATTGGTTCAAAAGTAATAGTTTTTATTGCATCAGTCAAGCGAGATAAATTACGATTTCCTTTTACTCTTCCTAAAGTAATGTGGGGATGAAAACCACGTTCTTCCTTAGGAAATTCATAATTTGCGCAGGCATTTTCAACCTCAAATTGCAATGCTTGGATTATTTTATTCTCTTGGATGCCAATCCATACTACGCGAGGGGCATGAATATTAGGAAATGCTCCAACAGAATTATATTGAATTGAAAAGGTCGAAAATTGTTTAATAGATTTTGCGAGCGACGCTGACAATAATGCAATCTTTGTCATTTCAATATTGCCCAAAAATTTCAATGTAATATGAAATTTATCCGGTGAATCCCATTTTACTTCTGCTTGAGTTTCTTTTAACTTTGTTTGAATTTCAGTGATAGTTAATTGAACATTTCTTTCAGTTGGAAGAGCGATAAATGTACGTAGCGAAGCCATTTTTTTAGTCTGTAATTTTTAATAATCTTCTTCTAACTAATTCTAAGGCGGCTTGGGAAGCCCGTTCTTTAATCAATCTGCGTTCTCCGCCAAAATTGAATTGAATAGCAAATGTATCTTCGCCATCAGAATAACCGATCCATACAAGTCCCACTGGTTTATCAACCGAGCCGCCTGTTGGTCCTGCAATGCCAGTTGTTGCAATACCGATATCTGTATTAGATTTAGTGCGAATACCGAACGCCATAGCTTCGGCTACTTGTTTGCTTACGGCGCCATGTTGTTTAATCATCTCAGAAGGAACACCAAGCTCAACCATCTTTGATTTATTACTGTAAGTAATTATTCCTCGCTCAAAGTAGTTAGAACTTCCTGACACATTAGTGATACGGTCTGCAATTAAGCCGCCCGTGCACGATTCAGCTACAGAAACTGTGAGTTTTCTTTCTGCCAATAATTTTCCAATAACTTCTTCTAATTCAATCTCGCCAACAGCGTAAATATACTTATCTATTTTATTTCTAATTTTATTCTCAATTTCTCTAATTTTATTTTCAGCTTCTTCTTCAGTTTTTGCGTTGCTTGTGATACGCAGACGCACACCAAACGGATTTGGCAGGAATGCTAAAGTTGTGCTTGAATCTTTTGGAATGATTAAATCTATATCTCCTATTTTTTCTGCAAGGAATGATTCAGGTATTCCGGTAGTTTTAAGCGTATGATGGCGTATTACTAATCCCGTATAAATCTTTTTGAAGAATGGAATAACATACTCATCCATCATTGCTTTCATTTCATAAGGCACACCGGGCATGACAATAAAATATTTGCCGTTTTGCTCGAAAAAGTATCCGGGTGCGGTGCCGAGCCGATTTTGAATTACTTTGCATGAACGCGGAACAAGCGCTTGTGCTTCATTTATTTTTGTTGGAGATACTTTGCGTCTTTCAAAAATGCGTCTCACATTTTCGAGCGCTTCTTCGTTTAAAACTAAATCAGTATTAAAGAACTTGCAGACAACAGCGCGAGTAATATCGTCGTGCGTAGGACCAAGTCCGCCGGTTACTGAAACGACATTGTGAGTCTCAAAAGCATTTTGAAAAACTTCAAAAATTTCGTTTTCATTATCGCCAACAGTTGTCATTTTATTAGCATATATACCGACAGAATTTAACTTTTCAGCTATATAAGCTTGGTTAGAATTTATAACTTGACCTATTAATAGTTCGTCGCCTATGGAGATAATTTCAGCTACCATTTAAAATTTTAAAAGGAATGTTTTGATGTATGGTATAAACAGTGCAATTTGAATAATTATATTTGTATAAATTCCTGCGACAACATCATCCATCATTATTCCGAAACCACCGCGCATATTATCAAAAATTCTTGCCGGGTACGGTTTAACTATATCAAAAAATCTAAATAAGAAAAAAGCAAATAGACCAATTAATATACTTTTTGGAAGGAAAAATAAAGAAACCCACATACCGACGATTTCATCGATTGTTACCTCGGCGGGGTCGTGTCCGTATCTTTTTTCCATCTCACCCGCAGTCTTTATACCAAGTAGAAATACTATAAGAGTAGTAACAATTAGTAAAATTTGCGATTCATAACTTAGAAAAAAATAAATAGCAAGGGCAATAAAACTCCCTATTGTTCCGGATGCGATAGGCGCATACCCCGTAAAAAATCCTGATGCAATTAATTTGACAAAAAAAGATGGTTCATTTACAACAGAATTTTCAATTCGTTTTGGTGTTTTTGACAGGTGCAAAAATAATTCACGAAGAATTATACGATTATCGATTGTATAAATTATGGCTGTCCAAATAGTGATCGTAGTAATAATCGTCATCATCGAAAAGATAAGAACTTGATCTGAAAATATTCTGATGACGCTTGAAAATTCATCATTTATTGAAGGAGTGTTTTGTGCAATTACAAGTATTAGCAAATAGAAGATAGCCACATATTGAGTGAAAGTTTTGGTTTTCGCAAGTTTAGATGTATCGATTGGTTTGCCTTTATATTCTGCATAGGATCGTAAAATTGTAATCAAGGCGTCTCTAATCACAATAGTCCACGCCATCCACATTGGGATTAGTTCTAAATACGCATAAGCAAGAAATGCGGCGGAGGTGAGAACTTTATCGGCAAAAGGATCGAAAAAAGCTCCCCACCGAGTTACATAACCCCAGCGGCGTGCAAGCCATCCATCGTACCAATCTGTTAAAGAGGCAAGAGTAAAAACGAGAAGTGATAATTGTTTCAATAAAATATCAGAGGAAAACAAAAAAATGAGAAATACTGGTGTTAGAAGTATTCTCAAAAAAGTCATTTGATTTGGTGGTGAAAAAAATTTCATACTTTCTTATACAACCAAAATTAAAATACCAGCTACAAAAAAAGTTGAAAAAAAATCCCGCTTAATGGCGGGATTTCACAAAAGTAAATCTCTATTATTATTAAGCCGCCTTTTTGATTTTCCCAGATTTAATACAATTTGTGCAAACTTGAATTTTTTTAACACTGCCTGTTTCAAGCTTTACCCGCACACTTTGCAGGTTGGGAAGAAAACGCCTTGGTACACGATTATGCGCATGGCTTACATGATTACCAGCCATTGGTTTTTTGCCACACACTTCACAAATTCTTGCCATTCATTGCTCCATATAATATAACTTTTTAAAAATGCGCTATTAATATAGCCAGAAAATGCAAGAGAGGCAAGGACAAATTCCAGTCACAAAAATATCTGATTTTTTTCATCAGTAATTACTCAGTATGATTATACTTCGAAAAACATAAAACACTCCCGGAGGGATGCCATCAGAAAGATTACACAGATGAAACAAGCTTTTCACTGTCTTGTATCTCTGTTAATCAAGTGCTTTTTTCTGCGCTTATATGTTAGTGTTCTTTAATTTCATAATTGAGTATACTTATCTATGCAAAAAAACTCCATCGATAATTTGCTGTGTAATTACAAATTATCATTCTTCAGTTTGCAGAACGCCATATTTTTGGTTATCATATTCAAGAAATTTTGCGACGATTCAATCGGATTAATATTTATTTGTAATAATGTTATTCATACTTAGATAAATGACAATACTCGGTATAGAAACATCTTGCGATGAAACATCGGCGGCGGTTGTAAAAGACGGGAAATTGCTGTCAAACACGACTGTAGTCCAGCTTTTTCACTCTGAGCATGGCGGAGTAGTACCGGAATTAGCATCGCGCGCTCATCAAAAACTTATTGTGCCAATTGTTGATGAAGCATTAAATAAAGCATCCGTTAGCAAAGATGAGATTGATGCAATTGCCGCCGTTTATGGACCAGGACTTATCGGATCAATTTTAGTTGGGTTAAGTTTTGGCAAAGCAATGGCAATAGGATTAGATATTCCGTTTATTGGTATTAATCATATGGAAGCGCATATTTTTTCAAATATGATTGAAGAACAAAGGCCATCTTTTCCATTTGTAAATTTAACTGTTTCCGGCGGACATACTCAGCTTGTTTTAGTTAAAGATTATTTTAAATATGAACTGTTGGGCGAGACGTTAGATGATGCGGCAGGCGAAGCGTTTGATAAAGTGGCTAAAATGCTGGGTATAGGTTACCCAGGTGGTCCGTTGTTAGATAAATACGCTTCAAAAGGGAATTCTAAGGCAGTAGATTTTCCACGTCCTTATTTAGAAGCAGGTTCGCATCAATTTAGTTTCAGCGGATTGAAGACATCGGTGTTGTATTATTTACGTAAAATCGAATATAAAAAGTCAAACGTATCTGAACAGTTGCTTGCAGATATTTGCGCAAGTTTTCAAACCGCTGTAGTTGATGTTTTAATTGAAAAACTTTTATATGCCGCAGATAAATATGGAGTAAGAAATATAGCTGTTTGCGGCGGGGTTTCGGCAAATTCTGAACTGCGAAGAAGACTTGAAATTGAAGCAAAAATTAATCATTTAAATTTACATATTCCTAAATTAGAATATTGTACCGATAATGGCGCTATGGTTGCAATGGCTGGGTACGAGCGTTTAAGAAACAATTTAATATCAAATCTTGAACTTACTGCAGAACCAAATTTACAATTGCAATAATAAATGAAAGATCCAAAAAAAGAAATAAATCGCTGGCGCGATAGAATTGACGAAATTGATTCTGAACTTGTAAAATTACTAAATGAACGCGCTCAATGCGCTGAAGAAATTGGCAAGCTAAAATTAAAATTAGGGCTTGACGCATATTCGCCAGAGCGAGAAAAAGAGGTAATGCGCAATGTGTCAAGCGCAAACTGTGGACCGCTATCAGTTAAAGCAATTAAAAGATTGTTTGAGAGAATTATTGACGAATCGCGTAGTGTTGAGCGTATTACAATGGAAGAGATAAAGACTGATAAAGAAGGTAAGAATTTGGAAAATAAGAAGTAGGGTGATTTGCTAATAGCCAATAAAAAAAATAATTAACGCGTATGTTAATAAAATATGAAACGAAAGGATAAGTAATTGTTCGATAAAAGTAAAATATTTTTAATGATTTTAATAGTAGCTGTAATATTTTTATCGCTCTTTATTTATTTTGTTTTTTTTATTCCAAACAATTTTGATGAGCCGAAGGGAAAAATCGTTACAATATCCAAGGGGACATCATTTCATGCTATAGTCGATTCGTTATACGATAACGGAACAATAAGAAGTAAATGGACATTCAAGCTTGCTGGTCGTATTTTAAATTATACTAAATCAATAAAAATTGGCAAATATCTTCTTGTCTCCGGATTATCGAATATCGAAATATTGGAAAATATTAGCACCGGTAAATCTCAATTGATAATTCCAGTTACAATTCCTGAGGGTTGGCGTATGGAAAAGATTGCTCGGCGTATTGAAAGAGATTTAGGAGTTGATTCTAAAAAGATACTCGAATTATGCATGAACGAAAAATTTATTTCTGAGCAAAAAATTAATGCGAAAACTTTGGAAGGATATTTACTGCCAGATACATACGCATTCTACTGGCAAACCGATGAAGAAGAAATTATTGCTCGTATTCTCAATGCATTCAAGCAATTTTATAATGATTCACTTAAAAGAAAGCAAGAAATGTTAAAGATGAATCAAAAAGAAGTTCTTACGTTTGCCTCCATAGTAGAAGCCGAATCGAGCATTGATTATGAAAGACCAATTATTGCCGGTGTATATTGGAATCGCCTAAAGAAAAGAATGCGCTTAGAAGCAGACCCAACGATTCAGTATGCACTTGGTGAAAGTAGAAGATTGACATATAAGGATTTAGAAATTGATTCGCCATATAATACTTATAGACGTTTTGGCTTACCTCCGGGTCCTATTAACAATCCGGGTAAAGCCGCAATTCTTGCAACATTATATCCGCAAGAGCATGAATATTTATTTTTTGTGGCGACAGGCACTGGCGGGCATAGATTTGCAAAAAATTATATTGAACACCAACACAATTCGCGTAAATATTTTAAAACAAGGAGAGAGCTTGCAAAACAAGCTCGACTTAATAAAGAACAATTCAGTAAATGAAAACAATAGACAGTACTTTCTTGTTATCGTTTCAGGAAAAATATTTGTATCGACAGAAGTGGGGGCTATTTTTTCTTTTTATTATTCCCGTTTTATTTTCCAGTTGTGCATATCGAATCGCACCAGAAGGCGGACCAATCGACTTGACAACCCCAGAAATAATTTCGACTTATCCTGATAGTAACGCGCTAAATTTTAATGGATCCCACCTTAAATTCGAATTTGATCGTTATGTTGATGAGCTTTCATTTAAAGAATCGATATTTATCTCTCCGAATATTGGTGAACTCGAATTTGATTGGAGCGGTTCAGAAGTATTGGTTACTTTTTCAGGAAAATTAAAACCGAATACTACTTATGTTGTTAATATTGGCGCTGATGTTAGGGACAGATTTATTAAGCAGAAGCATATGGAAAAATCATTTTCACTCGCATTTTCAACAGGTCCTGAAATTGATAGAGGCGCTATTGAAGGTCAAGTCTTTCCGATGAAGGACGGCGAGCAAGTCAATGGAATTATGATTTTTGCTTATCTGTTAGATGAATTAAATTCAGACACATTGAATCCGAAAACATCACCGCCAGATTTCATTACACAAACAGGGAAGAGCGGCGATTTTTTTCTGCATCATATTCCGTTCGGAGATTATCGCATATTTGCAATTAGGGATGAATACAGAAATTTAATTTATGATCAAGAAGTTGACGAATACGCTATTCAGCCAAATCCCATTTGTATTACGGTAACGGATACACTCGTATCCGGTATCATAATGAAACTAACTAAAGAAGACACAACAAAACCGCGATTAATCAAAGCTACAGCATTAGATAGAAATCGCGTTGTTGCGGAGTTTTCAGAAAATTTAGATCTGAGCGTTAGTTCTCTATCATCCTTTACACTAAAGGACACGGTTACTGAAAAGACTTTGCAGATTATTTCTTGTTATCCAACATTTAAGGATGGAAAATCATTAACTTTAATAACCGCGAATCAAGATTCGACAATAATATATAGATTGACATCGAGCGGTATTAAAGATTCAGTTGGTAACCTAATAAGTCCATTTGCAAATTCTATAAATTTTAACGGCTCTGCCAAAATTGATACGTTAGGACCAAAACTTGTTTCAATTTCTATAAAGGATAGTTCGAGAAATATTTCCCTTCGACCGAAAATCTTTTTTGTCTTTTCAAACGCATTACTAAAGGATACTTTACTTGATTGGGTTAATATTTATAACGAGAAACAAGAAAAAATATTGTGCAGAAAAAAATGGATTGATGATATAACTGTTAGAATTGAACCTGAAGAATTACTAACGAGTAAAGCATGGTATTCTTTAAAGGCTGAATTAAGAGATTTGAAAGATTGGGCGAGCCGTGTTTGCATCGATTCGACTAAGACGTGGAAATTTGAAACAATTGATGTCGAAGATTTCAGCAGTATGGAAGGAATTGTTGTTGACTTGAATAAGAATGATGCGATTGGAAAAATATTTGTAATGGCGATTCAAGTAGATGAAAAAACAACGAATCGGTATATTGTTGAAGCGGATGCTGAGAATAAATTTATTTTTCCTCAGGTTGCTGAAGGGCGTTATATATTGCAGGCATTTCGAGATAGAAATAATAATGGCAAATACGATTATGGAAAACCATTTCCGTTCGAATATTCTGAAAGATTAAGTCAAGTCTCGGAAATTTTCAAAGTAAGGGCGCGCTGGCCTCTTGAGGGATTGGTAGTAAAGATGAAATAATAAAAAGTGATGATGTTTTGTTAATAATAATTAAGGCAAAATAAATCAACTATCAAAATCACAAAAGGGAGAATAACTATGTCAAAATCAAAGCTGAAATGTATGGTGTAGCAACGCGTGATCTGAATAAAGCTGTAAAGCTAAATCTGGATCGATTTCCAGAAGACTTTATGTTCCAGCTTAATTCAGCAGAATATAAAAACTTGATGTTCCAATTTGGAAGATCAAGATGGGGTGGAACTCGAAAACTTCCTTATGCATTTACTGAACTTGGTGTTGCAATGCTTTCTAGTGTATTAAACAGTAAACGTGCAATTCAGGTGAACATACAAATAATGAGAACATTTGTTGAGATTCGGGAATTACTTGCCACTCACAAAGAACTTGCAAGAAAATTAGAGGAATTGGAAACAAAATATGACAAACGATTTCAAGTAGTATTTGATGTGATTAAACAACTAATCAGATCAACTGAAAAAGAAAATATAAAACCAAAACGCGAAATCGGTTTCCGTATTGGTGAATCGATTGCCAAATATGTTGCTAAAAGAGTGAATTGAGTTCTTTTATTATTATACGTGTGAAGGTCCAACTTTTCAATTTCTGGTGAAAAACCTTCGCAAAGGTCAACATCTTATCCGGAATTTCCATCCCATTTATATTGTTAATTCTATTAATACAATCATAATTTGTTTTTCAAACAATTTTTTTTTAGCGTCTTTAAGATATGATAGAAAGTTACTTGCCTATATTTTTGATGATTGCACTTGCTGTTGGATTCGGAATATTTCTTGGTAAAGCGAATGAATTCTTGGGACCAAGCCGACCTAATAAAGAAAAATTATCAACTTACGAAAGCGGAATGGAACCGGTCAGGACTGCCAGAGAAAGGTTTTCTGTCAAGTATTATTTAGTTGCAATGCTTTTTATAATTTTTGATATCGAAATCGTATTTATGTACCCTTGGGCAGTAACTTATAGACAATTAGGGTTGCACGGATTTATTGTAATGTTCATTTTTATTTTCATCCTTCTTGTTGGTTTTTATTATATCTGGAGAAAAGGGGCGTTAGAATGGGATTAGAAAGTTGGATGGGTGATGGATATATTGCAACAAAACTTGAAACTATAATAAACTGGTGCAGGAAAAATTCTCTTTATCCAATGCCAATGGGAATTTCATGCTGTGCTATTGAAATGATGGCGGCGGCTGGACCGCGTTTTGATATTGCGCGCTTTGGTTCTGAAGTTATGCGATTTACTCCGCGCCAATGCGATGTTATGATAGTAGCAGGAACAACTACTTACAAAATGGCGAAAGTTGTCCGTAAAATTTACGATCAAATGCCTGATCCAAAGTGGGTAATTGCAATGGGTGTCTGTACCTCATCAGGTGGAATGTATCGCACTTACTCGGTAGTTCAAGGAATCGATCGTTTTTTACCGGTGGATGTATATGTTGGCGGTTGTCCACCTCGTCCTGATAATCTCTTACACGCGTTAATGATGCTTCAACAAAAAGTACAGCAAGGCGAGTGCAAGGGAACTGCCCCCGCATTTATTGGAGATTTTAGAAATCGTTTTTCTCAGAAAACTACTACTTCGTAAAATCATCTCAAAAATGAATTGCTTATGAATAATGTGAATGAAAATATACTTCAGATTATAAAATCTAAATTTGATCATGCTATTATTGAATCAATTGAATTTCGCGATGAACTTACTATAACATTCCAAAAAGAAGAGATAATAGAAGTGTGTAAATTTTGTAAAGAAAATGCTGACCTCGATTTTAATCTACTTGCAGATTTATGCGGTATAGATATGTATGTTCCTGAAAAACGTTTGGGCGTTGTTTATAATTTATATTCATTTAATAAACGACATAGAATTCGATTTAAAATATTTACAGAAGAAGAAAATCCGATAGTGCCTTCTGTAACAAGCATTTGGGGTACAGCAAATTGGCATGAACGCGAAGCATTCGATATGTACGGAATTATTTTTGAAGGGCATCCCGATCTAAGAAGAATTTATATGCCTGATGAATTCGAATATTATCCCTTAAGAAAAGATTTTCCATTAATGGGTATTCCTGGATCGTTAGAATTACCGAAGAAATGATTTTGTCATCGGAAATAAAATAAATGCGCTAAGTATAGATTTTGAAATGGGAAAAAAAGAAGAATATAACAAGCGAAAATCAAAGATAATCGAAGTTTTGGAAAGCGAACAGTCCACTGTTACGTTTGACGATCCGCTTGAGCATGAAATGACTTTGAATATGGGGCCGCAACATCCAGCAACGCATGGAGTTTTACGTCTACTTATTAAACTTGATGGTGAAACAGTTCTTAACACTATTCCGGAAATAGGATATCTGCATCGAGGTTATGAAAAATTAGCAGAAAATTGTACATATCATGAGTATATATCTCATACAGATCGGCTTGATTATATTTCTCCGTTATCAAATAACACGGCATATGTGCTGGCAGTTGAGAAATTAGTAGGTATTGAAGTTCCTCGACGCGCTCAGTTTATAAGAACATTAATTTCCGAACTTGCACGCATCTCATCGCATCTAATGTTTCTTGGTTCACTTGCTATGGATATTGGTGCATTAACAGTATGGATGTGGTCGTTTCGTGAGCGTGAAAAACTATACGATATCTTTGAGAAAATTACTGGCGCTCGTTTTACTACAAGCTATACTCGAATTGGCGGTCTAGCGCAAGATATTTCATCGGAAACAATATCTGCAATTAGAAAATTTATTTGTGAACTGCCTGAAAAGTTAAGCGACTGTGAAAAATTATTAAATAAGAATCTAATTTTTCTTGAAAGAACTGATGGTGTCGGAATTATAACTAAAGAGCAAGCAATTGATTTAGGACTAACAGGGCCAAGTTTGCGCGCTTGCGCAGTGGAACACGATTTACGACACGCTAATCCATATCTTATATATAATGAACTTGATTTTGACGTTCCTATATATGAAGGGGGCGATGTACTTGCTCGGTATTATGTTAGGATGGATGAAATAAAAGAGAGCTTAAAAATAGTAAGGCAAATAATAGATAAGATCCCGGCTGGTGAAATAAAAGCGCTTAGACCTAAAGAGGCACTGCCAAACAAACCGCGCATCTATACAAAAATGGAAGAGATGATTCACGATTTTATGCTGATAAATTTTGGCATACAAACGCCAGTAGGCGAAGTTTATCATGCTGTGGAAGCGCCAAAAGGTGAATTGGGCTTTTATATAAATAGTAAAGGCGAAGGCCATCCTTGGCGATTGAAAATCCGCTCACCTTCTTTTGTAAATTTACAATCTCTTCCGGTTATGATGAAAGGTGCAATGATTTCGGATGTGGTAGCTATTATCGGTAGTTTAGATCCAATAATGGGCGAAGCAGACAAGTAAGAAGTAAGAAGTAAAAAATAAAAAGGAAGAAGAGAAAAATCTTAAAAGTATAAATGCTAAGCGAAGAAAATAAAATAAAGATTGAAGAATTAAGAAAGCGGTATCCGACTTCACAGTCGTTGATACTTCCAGCGCTTTGGATGATACAGGAACAATACGGATATATTTCTGATGAATCGATGAAGCATATCTCGGTCTTATTGAATATTCCGTATAGCCATATTCTTGGAGTTGTTACATTTTATACAATGTTACACAAAAATAAAGTCGGAAAACATCATATTGAAGTTTGCACGAATATTTCATGTATGCTACGTGGTTCCGGTAAAATTCTGGAACATTTAGAAAATCGTTTAGGGATTAAATCGGGAGAGACATCTACGGATAAGAAATACACTTTGTCTGAAGTAGAATGTTTGGGTTCTTGTGGAACAGCGCCGGTATTAGCTATTGGCAAAGAATATCACGAAAACCTCACAATAGAAAAACTTGATAAAATAATAGATGCTTTGATATGAATACACAAGCTACAGATACCGAAAAGTTAACTTCTTGGACACCGGTTATTTTACCACCGCTTAGCAATCTTCACAAAATAGAATTTTACTTAGCAAATGATGGATATAAATCATTTAAAAAAGCTATGGAAATGAAACCAGAAGAAATCATCGACGAAGTTAAAAAATCTAACCTGCGTGGTCGCGGTGGGGCTTGCTTTCCAACAGGTTTGAAGTGGTCATTCATGCCGAAGAATTCTGATAAACCTAAATATCTATGTGTCAACGGGGATGAATCTGAGCCGGGAACATTTAAAGACAGACAAATTTTAGAATTTAATCCGCATCTGCTAATTGAAGGGACACTTATCGCTTGCTACGCAATGGGAATTAGAACCGCATATATTTATATCCGCGGTGAATATTTCAAGCAAATAAAATTACTTCAAAAAGCAATTGATGAAGCATACGCGAATCATTTAATAGGTGAAAATATTTTAGGAACGAATTTTTCGACCAATATTTATATCCACCGTGGAGCTGGTGCATATATTTGCGGCGAGGAATCTTCACTAATGAATTCGATAGAAGGAGTTCGCGGTTATCCGCGATTGAAGCCGCCGTTTCCCGCGCAATTTGGTCTTTGGGGATGTCCAACTACAATTAATAATGTAGAAACGATTGCAAATATTCCTATTATAATCAACAATGGCTGGGAATGGTATTCAAAAGTTGGAGCAGAAAAACATCCCGGTCCTATTCTTGTCGGTGTAAGCGGACATGTAAATAACCCCGGGGTATTCGAAATGCCAACGGGCGAACCATTGTTAGAAATTATTTATAAGTGGGCAGGTGGTATCCCTGGTGATAAAGGAATTAAAGCTGTTATTCCCGGCGGTTCATCTACAATGATATTAAGAGGAGATAAACTTGAAGACGTAAGAATGGATTGGGATTCGCTTAAGAAGGCAGGTTCATCGGTTGGAACAGCCGGAATAATTGTAATGGATTCAGATACCGATTTGATAAAAGTTATAACTCGAATTGCAGAATTTTATTATCGTGAATCGTGCGGGCAATGTACTCCTTGCCGTGAAGGAACAGTATGGATGTTTAAAATTCTTAAACGGTTTGAAAATTATAAAGCTACCAAAGATGATATAGATCTACTTTTAGATGTTGCCAACAATATTGAGGGAAATACAATCTGCGCACTTGGTGATGCCGCCGCTTGGCCTGTCCAATCGATGATATATCAGTTTCGAGATGAATTTGAAAAGCGCGTAGAAGAGTCGAAATTCCATTCTTTGTCAGCCTAACTTGGCTATTTAAAGAATGCAGGGCACAAATAATTGGAACAAAAAATTTAATCTCACGTCTAAATTTCCGTATTAATTTTTATATGAGTGAAATATTTTGATGCGAGTTTGATAGATAATGAGACAAATAAGATCGGTATCAGGTATGGCTTTACATTTATCGGGGGTAAACTGGAAGGTTAGCAATCACGAGCCAACCGTTGGAGTTATTGAAAGAAGTTTTGTAACTTCACATCAGAATAAAAATATAAAAATAATGACAAACGAAAAAACTCTTACAATAACAAAAAATGCTCTTCAGAAAATAGAAGACGAAGCGATAATTTCTGCTTTTCAAAGCGGCGATAAAGATGCTTACCGATTATTAGTCGAACGCTACCAAGAAAAGATTCGCAATCTCTTATTTTCAATATTTCACGATAGAGATTTTATAGATGATCTTGCGCAGGAAGTTTTTATAAAAGCATATCAGGCATTGCCGACATTTAGATTTGAATCCTCCTTTTATACTTGGTTGTATAAAATAGCAGTAAATAAAAGTCGCGATGAACTGAGGAAGAAAAAACTGAGGCGCTTCTTTTCGTTTCAAAATTTAGACGAAGGTATTAACAATGAAATTAATATTCGCCTATCTGTTTCACCGGAAAACAGAGATACACAAGAGATAGTATCATTAGGATTACAAACATTGCCGGAAAAATTTAAGACGGCTGTCATACTAAAAGATATTGAAGGACTTCCTTATGAAGAAATCGCAAAAATTATGAATTGCGAGCTTGGAACAGTGAAATCGAGAATCTCAAGAGGTAGGGCTATGCTTCGTAAGGCGCTTAAACCATTATTAGATGAGGCGAAAGTATGAAAAGAATTAACGAAAATAAATTAGACGAAATACTCTCGTTGTATTTAGATAATTCTCTTTCGGAATTTGAGAAAAATAATATAGAACTATTAATAAAAACAGATATAAATGTTGCTGAACGTTTGGCGCAACTAAGTAATTTGCGGGATTTATTGATGGCTAAAAGAAAAATTGAACCAAATATCGGGTTTTGGACACAATTATCTCAACGGATTGAAGATACGAGAAGAGAAGAGTCGAACTATCTTCCATTTTCTAGAAAATATATTTCTGCAATAGCAATTTTGACTTCGATGATAATTGTAGTACTTGGAACTTTAGTGATTCAAAACCGTGAATTAGTGTTCAGCTACATATCTGAAAAATCACAAGTGGTAAAGGAAGCTTATAAAAATAACTTTTTGCAAGATTCTCTATTACCACTATTTTCAAAAGTGGATAAAGACAAAGCGCTGCAATTTTCTTTATTTGGAACATTACCCTTAGATGATAAATCGGAAACAACATTGAAAATAGATGAGAAATCTGAAAAGGGATATCGTGTCGAAGTTGGCAAAGCAAAAAAGAAGAATTTAAAACCTGTAACATTTGAAAATTTTATTGCTGAAGTTAAACCATCTAATATGCAGAAGAAGATTATTGATTCATTGTTGGATTTAACAGGGAGGCGAATTGAGTCATCTGTACTTATTGGTGAGAATAATACAATGGCAATTGCGCCGGATTTACCGTCATTGAACAAAATAATGCTTACTAATATTGCTTCCTGTTTAGAGCCGAATCAGCGCGTTAGATTTGAAAAACTACTTGAAACTCATGATGCTCCCTATGCTGTTATAAATAAAAATGTTCTAAAGAAAAATACTCTTCAAAATATATCTAATAGACCAGTAGATAATCAGTATGTAATTATCACACCTGATACTTTAATTTACTCTCGAATTCAGCTAAATATTGATAGCTTACGAAAACAAATTGAAGAAAATATTTCAAAAATTGAGTTGCGACGCGAAGCAATGCTTAAACGGATGATCTCAAAGGAATTTAGAAATGTTGGAAGGGAACCATACTTCCCTGAACATTTTTCACCATCTGAAGAGGATAGGTTTATCAGCGTAGAAATTATCACACCTTCGCTGGGAGTTGAAAACAGACAAATATTTGAAATAATTAGGCCACGTGTGCGCAAACAAATTGCAAATCAAGACCGCCAAAATCAGATAGTTCGAACTCAAATTTTGAAAGATACTAACAGTAGCGTTGATGGAAAATAACAAATTATTGAACCTGAGTCGCACTCTGTTTTGCAGTAAATTAATAGAAGCGAATAAATTTCAAATCAAAAATAATAAAGCTGAACAAAAAAGTTAAAAATTTATAGAAGTTTTCCAATAATTGTTCTGTGGCAAGAAACCTTAGACTGCACATCCATTATGGGCGGGCTCTTTTACGAAATTTGCGCGCTCGATAAAAACGCACAAGTTCCATAAACATTTCTACTTCCTGACGCCAATCAATTGCTTTCCCATCAAAATAGAATACTTTAATCGGAATGTTGTCATGTTCGCGGCTTATCTTAGGATATACTGCCTCACATACAATTCCATTCATACAAGTGAACGGACTTATATCAATAATGCCGTCAACACCTTTTTCATATAAATAAACTGCTCTGCCCGTATTGATTACCATCTCCCCGAGCGTTGAATAAGAAGGAATGTATTCCTCAGAGTGTTTTAATATTTTTGCATTACTTGGCTCTTCGTATCCGCGGAAGTCATCTTGAAATATCGATAGCAGTGTGTGTTCACTGCGTCGTTGAATAAAACTTTTCACTTCTGCTTCTATTCGGGAAATTGAAAACCTACGGCCTGTTTCTGAAAGATTTTGTATTACCTCATTGTTTGTATAATCAATCCATTCGCTGATACCTGAAAGCCACACCTCACCGCCATATTCCTCGATAGTACGAATAATATTGTCGTTTGAATCGTCATCCAATCGGCAATAGATTTCACCTAACGCTCCGATTAACGGCTTTGCGTCTCGGTGTGAACGTGGAATCCGTCGAAATCTTTCTCTTACATCTAATAAAACTTTTTTCATTTGTTTCATTCTTTTCCTGCGACTCAGATTGGGAGTTGCAAGAACACTGCAAACTTCCTCAAGACAATAAAGATGTTCTTTGTCAGAGTCTCCCTTTCTTGCTTCATAAGGTCTTGTTTTAAGCAGGAGCTTTCGAAGAATATCTGTAACAACTATAGATAACCAGGCAGTATAAAACAATTCGTTTTCGTTTAAATTAAATCCCTTATAGCCATCTCGGCATGTTGGTGAGATTATTTGTATATCTCCATATCCAATATTAACTAATGTTTTCCTAATAAAAGTTGAATATTGGCCGAATCTACATGGTCCATGAGATGTAGGCATTAGTAGCGCTGAACTTGCTGGATCAAATCCCGGTTTGTTAATTACTTCAAGAAATCCGCCTAAAGTTACTCGTTGAGGTAAGCATTCATCGCCGGATGTATAGATAGCAGCCAATCTTAACGCGCTATTCGTACAAGCGGGCAGCACTTCTGCATGTAGATGAACGGAATTAAACGCTGCAGTCATTGCTCGCGCAGCACTATAATTCATACGTGAAACATAAATAACTCGTTCGTTTAGAGGTCTGGATCTCATTTTGTCAATTCAAAAAACCTTTTGAGTGAAGAAATGCTTCGCAACGTGTTATTATACCTGCGTCATTGCTGTGTCCATCAAATTGAAGTGTAAGAAAAGGAATGCCTGATGCAGTACCGATATAATGTTTGATGTAGGAATCCGGGCCGCACTTGAAATTTGTAATAAAAATAAGTTGAAGATTACCGGCATTCTTAACAGCAAGCGCCGCTTGCAGTATTTGTTTGCCGCAGTACCAGAACATATTGTCGTTAATATTCTGAATGTTGTACTGATCAAGATTTAGAAAATCAAACGGAATAATATTGATACCGTAGTATTCGCGTAATTTATCAGCAATATTAAGACTGACAGTTCGGTCGTAAATATTATATGAACGTCCTACCAAAACAATGGCGCGCTCGTTCATTTCTTTGAGAATCTTACGTGCCTCATCGCCTTTATTACGGAGATTATTTTGAAATTCATACTGATTTTCATAAGCACATTCAACAGCCATATTGCTTTGAGAAACAGATATACCAAATGTTTTGACTAATCGTGAAAGCTCTTTTTTTACATTATCTTTGCCGCGGCTAAAATGGATTGTGGGAATTATTAGCTTATCCCTGACTTGCTCAAAAGGTTTTTGACATCGGATAACAAATGGTAATGTCATTGCCCAAGGACAGGCATATTCTGGTAATTCTGATTCCGATTTATCGTAATCTATTATATTTGGAATAAAAATGTAATTGACATTTTTTGAAAGAAGATTGATGATATGACCATATGCAAGTTTAATCGGAAAGCAGGGTTCGGCGGCAGTAGTTTCTATACCAGCATCGATTACATTTTTATTCGATGGATCTGAAAGCACAACCTGAAAACCTAATACATTAAAGTATGTTTTAAAAAAAGGAAATCTGTTGTAGAATGTTAGAGTCTGGGGAATTCCAATGCTTGGAATTTCAGCATTGCGTATAAACATATAATCTTTCAGTAAAAGTTGTTCGCGATATTTTATTAAATCAGGGATAATGGCTTTACGGCTTGCTTTAGTTCTATTTTGATACTTATCTGAACATTTGTTACCCCAGTAAGTTTTCTTTTCTCCTATTTTTACCTGTTGAATTTCACAATAATTTGAGCAAGTTTTGCACGTAAACTGATGCGTTGCATAATTAGATGCGCCAAGATGAAATTCTCTGAAACGCAAATCAGGATGTTGTCTATCGTTGCTTTGTTTCTTCACCTTTTCTCGCGCAAGGATTGCCATGCCGATAGCACCTATTACACCATTGTGCGGTGGCACGATAATTCGCTTTTTCAATAACATAGCAAATGCGGCAGCTACGGAATTGTTATAAGCAGTTCCTCCTTGAAAATAAATCGTTTTGCCTATTTGTCGTCCCCTTACTACACGGTTAAGATAATTAAGTGCAATCGAATAAGCCAATCCGGCAACAATATCCGGCTTTTTTATACCTCGCTGTATATAAGTTGAAATATCACTCTCGATGAAGACAGTACATCTTTCACCAAACTGTACCGGTGATTCTGATTGAAATGCCATCTCAGAAAACTCATTTATGATGTTAATTCCTAAACGTTCAGCTTGTTCTTCTAAGAAAGAACCTGTTCCCGCCGCACAAGCTTCGTTCATACTGAAATCAACTACTGTATCATTTTCCATGCGGATGTACTTCGAATCCTGTCCGCCTATCTCGAATATTGTATCAACAGTTTCATAGTGAAGGCGCTTGCTTATATGAAGTGCGCCTGTTTTATGGGCAGTAATTTCATCATTCACTACGTCTGCATTGATTAGTACACCGATAAGTTCACGGCCCGAACCTGTCGTTCCTATCCCGCGAATGCGAATTCGTGATCCAAATTGTTTATCGATCTCACGAAGTCCATAATCGACAACTTCGATTGGTCTGCCGTCAGTTTTAATATAGATTTCTTTGAGAATTTGTTCATTGTCATCTAATATAACAAGATTGGTGCTTATAGATCCGATATCAATTCCGAGATAGACATCGATAGGGTCTGAAATACCGCTCGATACTTTTGGAGTAATATGGTTACGTAAAAACACAACTTGCTCTGTTGATAGTGGAGCAAGCCTAGGAATGACTTGTGGACCAAGTCTTTTAGGAACATCAACTGATACATCAGGCAGGTCAATCCGTATTGATTTATGGTCTCCATTTAAATTTCGATTTCGAGTAATCAAAGCGCATCCAATTGCTCCCATAGAAGCGGGGAATGGTGGAATAACAAGACTACCATCGATGAGACCGAAGATTTGTCTAATTGAGGCAACGACTCCGCTATTTAGCGCCATTCCACCTACAAGTGCAACTGGGGGTGAAATATCTTTACCTTTACATACACTACTTTTAAAATTTCTCGTTACTGCTTCACATAAGCCGCGCAAAATAGCAGGTGGGGAATAGCCCTTCTGTTGCGCGTGAATCATATCTGTCTTGGCGAAAACTGAACAGCGCCCTGCAATTAGTGCAGATTTCTCAGCTTGCGATATAATATCTCCAATCTGATCTACTGAGTACTTTAACCGTGTCGCCTGTTGCTCAAAGAAAGCACCTGTACCGGCGGCACAATCTCCATTTTTTTCATAGTCCAGTATCCAAACTACAATTTGTGATTTTTGCCCGTTCTCTTTTACTTCCACTTTCATATAGCGCGCGTTTTCACCTCCAAGCTCAAGAATTGTCCGAACGGTTGGATTGAGAGAGGTAACACCATGTGCAACAGCCTTAAAGTCGTTTTCTGTTGTGATATTATAAATCGAGCTTATAGTTTTTCCACCGACCCCTGTTACACATAAGTCAATGATATTGAGCTGGGGAAAAATCTCACGAAAGCGATTCAGCAAAAAAGTGGATGCTTCAAGAGATGCTCCTTTTGTTTGATGATTTTTCGAGAGTATGAAGTGATTATCACCTTGTGTGAACAGACAGAAGTATTCATTTTCCTGAATGTGAAATTGATTAAATATGCCATCATTATTCTCTACAGGGCATGCGGCTAATTTCACAGCCACTGAACCTACATCGATACCTACGCAAACATTTATTGTACTTTTACTCATCTTTACGGCTTGTTAAGAAATGATCAATCTGAAATCGATTATCCCGAAAAATGCAATAGAGAGAGACTACTTTCCCTAATTCATTGCTCGCTGATAACTTACTCCACATTACATATTCACTATTTTCTATTGCAATGCATTAGAAATTTAGACGCTAATATTTTTGAAAACAACAAGTTATTGTTGCAGAAGATTAAGAGATATTTCTATATGCACTTTTCGGGATTATACAAGAACATTAAATATATAAAATCATAAAAACACAACTTATCTTGAGG
>JBBIII010000011.1:0-47693 GCA_037446575.1 Ignavibacteriales bacterium | reverse complement strand
TTAAGTTTAACTCGTCTTTTAAATGCCTCCCAAGCTATTTTAAATTTGGGCTGATCTCTAAAATCAGAATTAAACACCTCAAGCGCTGTATTCAAATCTGTATTCCTTTGTTTAAAAGTAGTACTTATTGCTTTTTGCAGATTAGAACCATCGAAATCAAATTCATTTGATAGGAACACGATATCAAAGAAATCCTTCATCCGAGAATTGAAGGATGATAGTTTAACAATGGCTTCGAACTTTTCAGCTATGATAGTTTCTTTTGAATACACAAGTATCTTGGCACTCTTATTATTAAGCAACGTTGGATAATTCATCAATAACGGCTCTGGAATTACAAGATCGCCAAAGCCAAAATCGAGTTGAATGGTATTCTTCGCCTTCCCTATTTTTGCCGTCACTCGAATTCGAATACCGGAATATTCAGCAACATCTGCGATATCTTCACTCTTCAATGAATCAGCAACAAAAATGACGCCGTCATCCATCTTGATGGAAACAATGGATTTGATAATCTGTTCTAGCTCCTTACGATCACTTGTGATATTGATCCCTAAGAAATCTATATCCTTAGTAGGGCGTGCTTTTGTGACATTATATGCAAGCAGTAAGAAACCACCTTTAAGAACAAACTTGTTGACATATTTTGATGCGGCAAGACGAGCGAGAAAACGTTCTTGAATGTATCGTAGTAAGAGGAAATTGAAATCGAGATTTTCTTTTTCAGAGATATTCTTCAGTTTGGCAAGGATGGACGCCGGAACATTGGTAGTGGGATTTTTCATCCGACAATCGCCTTCACATATTGAGAAATGATTCCTTTTACTCGACATATTTCTGCAGATTTCATGAGCTTATTGAGATCACGATTGCGTTTTCGGAGATACGTTTTAAGACCTTCCATCACGATGTCTTCGCCAAGTTTATTTCTGAATCTGAAGCAGTCACAGATAGTTTTTTCAATACCGTAGATTCGGATATAACCTGCCTTTGTTTCGTGATGTTCGATTCCAGCTTTATATTGAGCCTCAGAAAAATAAAACGATTCCGTCGGCGGATGGGAAATCCTAATTGGTTTATCTGAACGTGGAATTGCATAGGTGATTGCTGTAGGAACAAATGTCGTAAGCTCATGATATGCGAGTGCTGAAGAAAGACAAATGATCGCTTTTGGAATTGCGAGGCAGACTTCAACGTGTCCGTTAGATTCGCCTATCTGAAGCTCCGTAAGTCGATACAGTCCAGGTTTTACTTTAACGATACTGCCTATATCAACAACTTTTTGGATTTCCCTCGTATGGATTCCGCTCGCTTTCATTTCCTTCATTCGAGCATATCCCTTGTGGGCTTTGAGATATTTAATTACTTGGTTCATTCGGATGGTTCTAATTCTCTGCACTTAATATAAAGGTGCAGAAAAAAAGAAGCAAGAGGAGCCGTAAATATTAATGAAAATAAATAGCTCTGGCGCACTAGACCCGGCGGGGTGCCGGGCTGATGATATGGTAAGAAACGTTATGTATTTTATCAACTTGTAATTCGCTCGAAGAGAGACCCAATATTGTAATGCGAACGAGAAGGAGACTAGTGCCTAGTAAAAACGAAACCCGACAGATCATCATCAATCCTTCATTGTATCGAGAAGGAAAAAGGAAGAATAGAGAGGTTACGATTTTGGGATGTGCTAAAGTAATAGTCGATAAACTATTAGGAATTAATGATAAATTGAGTTAGTTATATAAATCTCCAATTTTCAATCTACAAATCAACAATCCACAATCTTCAATCTATAAATCTAAAATCTTGATGGGTTGGCTTTTTTGTTATTTAGAGGAACTCATTACAAGATAATTAATGCGATGTTAAACACAAAATGTACTTAACTATCGTATGGCAAAGTAGAATTAAACTTCATATATTACATCGCCTTGGTATTTAAGAATTACAAGAGGATGAAAAAATGATCACTAAAAATACTTCAACTGTGGTTTTTTGTGTTTATATGCTATCTATAATTTTTTTTATAACCTCATACGCACAAAAATCCCAAAGTGATAATAGTAAAAGCGCTCTGAAATGGGTCGGAACTTGGAGTACAGCTCCACAACTTGTTGAAACACACAATAATCCCCCGCCGCCCGGGTTAAGCAACAACACACTCCGGCAAATAGTTCGTGTTTCAATAGGCGGGAATACTTTGCGAATGCGTTTTACTAACGAATTTAGTAAAAATCCAGTAACAATAAATTCAATTCAGATAGCAGTTTCAAAGGGAAGCGGTATAATTGATACAACAACTAACACTCCAATATTCTTCAATGGAAAACCGAATATAACAATGGAGGCGGGAACCGCAGTTACTTCCGATGCATTTAAATTTTCATTACAGCCGTTGACTGATGTAGCCATTACGATTTACTTTGGCGCTACGTCGCCAGATATTACCGGTCATCCTGGTTCAAGAACTACTTCTTATATACTTACTGGTAATCAAGTTGTAAGGGGAAATATTGAAGGTGCTGTTATGATAGATCGGTGGTATATAATTAACACAATTGAAGTGTTAGCTCCCGAGACTACTTATGCTGTTGCGATGTTAGGAAATTCAATAACAGATGGACGAGGTTCGGGCACAAATAAACAAAATCGCTGGCCTGATGAACTTGCGCGCCACCTTCAGGCAAATCCGGCTACCCGAAATGTTGCAGTGCTAAATTCTGGAATCGGCGGTAATTGCGTATTAAGTACATGCTTAGGTCCATCTGCTCTTAGCCGATTTGAGCGCGATGTTCTTAACCAGAATGGAGTTAAGTGGCTGATAATTTTTGAGGGAATAAATGATATCGGTAACGGAGGCGTAGGCATTAGCAATAATTTAATTGATGCATACAAACAAATGATAAACAAAGCGCGTGCAAGCGGTATTATTGTGTACGGAGCGACACTGTTACCAATGAAGGGATCATCATATTATTCAGCAACTCGTGAGACAGAAAGGCAGTTAGTTAATGAATGGATTCGGAAGAGCGGATATTTTGACGGCTTTATTGATTTTGATTTTGCTCTTCGTAATCCGGCGGATACATTAAGTCTGCATCCCGATGCTGACACCGGAGATCATTTACACCCAAACGAAACAGGTCATCGAATGATAGCTGAATCAATTGATCTGAATTTATTTATAAAGAAGTGATTTCTCTTACGCGTAGTCGATAAGCGGTTATTTCATCGTGTAATTGAATGCGCTTCATTGCATGATAAAATCTTCGTTATACTTTCGCAAACGAAATTCAATCAACTGTATCAAATTAGAATAAATATGTTGCTTGCTTAATTGTGAATCTTCAGCGCTAAATAACTCCTGAAAAGTTCAAGTTTTTCTATCCAATATAACAAATCGAAATTATCAGGAATTAGGAACTGATCGTTAAGAATGTTTTTGAGATAGCTGTAAGTGTGTTGACCTTCTTTTATGATATCAGCCCCGCCCCATTCTGCTGTGTTGTTCATTAAGTTGAAGGCGTCTTCTATTGATGAAGTTCCGGTATAGGATAATATTTCTTGCTCTATGTTTTGGAAAATGTTCTTCACCTCTAACAGAAAATTTTCCTTATTAAGCGCTTTTTGTATCAGAAGTAAATTTCGCTCTATTGAATCAACAACTTTTTCGGCAGAATGATGGGTTACGCTTATTGATTTTTGAATTTGGTTGGATTGTATTGATTCCCAAATAGGTCCTTTTAGCATGTCAATTGTAAGGACATATTTAAAATTTTGTTTTATTAGCAAGGAATTTAGTTTTTGACGCGCATTAGTGTCGAAATATAATTCGGCAAAGTCTCCTAAGAAATCCATTAAACATGTAAACGATTTCTTACGTAGTTGTGTAAATAGGTCTTCAAAGTATGCTTGTCTCAAAGTCCAATCAAGCGTAGCTCTGATAGGTTCTATAGATAATCGTTCGGCTAAATCTATGCATACAACTGTAAGTCGTTTTGTGGTATCTGCATAGTCGAGAATAAATTTCTTTAGTTCGTCGTGCAGTTGATCTGTAATATAGTTTTTGGTGGTATTTGACTGAAATTCTGGGTGAGAGTCAGAAAACTTCATTTTACTGCCTTCAGCTCGTTTTAAGTATATCTTTTAGAGACTTCACAAAGATATTAGCACGCAATCCTTCGTAACACAAGCACAAGGAAATCGTTGCAAGTTATTTTTGTATATTAACAATAGTTTGTTCTAAATATTTATTTCTCAAATCGCTGGACTTGCAGTTGAGAATACCGCATATAAAGTGTTTGAACAATCTTATTGCTATTATCCCAGTATTTGGCTCAGTAACTTCGTACGTTTTATCACCAACAATCTCGTTTTGTTCTTTTATAAAACTTGCCAATGCCGCCTTTGCTTCTTTTTCGTTCTTTGTCTCAATAATGAATACTTTGAATGGTTGCTCCTTTCTATAGCTTGCTGTATATGCATTATTGAAAAAATTATATCCTAAAAAATTCTTGGCAATATATTGTTCAGAATTTAATTGTTTCTCACCAGAAGGAAAGTATTGTAGAATTTTCGGCAGTTGCCGAGTTTGATTCAGATGCTTATCAATTTCCACCGCAATTTTCTGTAACGCCGTTTGCGTTATGTTATTAGTTTGATATGCAGATAATTTAACATAATACGAGCCGGTTAGAAAATTTAATACACCTTCTTGTAAATAACCCTGTGCGCCAATCTTGATGAAATTATATCCGGGATCTCTTTCCTGAGAATATATTCCGAATGCGTCAACTTCGGTTTTATGGCGATACAGCTCTGCCTTTATTTCGATCTTATCAGCGTTAATGTAAGTTCCTATGTGGAGGTTGATAAAATTGTATTCCAAGTATAAGTCGGCGGCTCCGTTAATAGCATCCCACAAATTATTCGGCTCGTACACTATTTCATCAACTGTTAAATTCCAATTATTAATTAAAGGAAAAGGCGATTCCGATTTATTCTTGGCAATAACCGAAAGCTGTAATAATAAAAGTAACAAAAATAATTTCGATGATTTCATTACTATCCCTATATTAAAAATTCTTCGGGTACGTTTTTTATTCGGGTTACATCGGCTATTCGGTTTCTTACTTGAAAATTCTGTGTGCATTCGACTTTACAATTATTACAAATCTCGCAAGGATTATCCGGCAATTCTAAATTTGCAATCAATTCTTGCGCATTAAGGACATCACGGTAGCCGTATGTGTACATATATGCACGCATTAATTCGGGTATCGGCAAGTCTTTTCGACAATTAGGGACGCACTGATTGCATTGTTGACAATATAAACTGCCCTGTGATTTATCAATGATAAGGTCTGCTTGCTCTTTTGTTGTGAGTGTCAAATCACGATTTACGCTTGCGTTCTCTGTAAGTTGATCGAAATTAATAATACCGGGAATCGAGGTTGTGATATTTTCATCTTGCATTACAAATTTTAATGCCGCTTTGCAATTAATAGGTTGCGTGCGTTCTTTATCATGAAATGCGCCTGCCATTGTCTTCATTGCTATAACACCGATACCTGCCTTCGCAGCCGCGGCGATAGCTTTTTTGACTTCAGCCAAATGCGCTTGCTTATAATTTATTGCTGTCAAAACCACGTCATAAATATTACTATCAATTACCGCTTGAATTACTTCCGGTTCATTTCTGTGTGTCGATACTCCGACAAATTTCGCTTTTCCTGTTTTTTTTGCTTGAGTTACTGCTTCTAACATTTCAGGAAATAAAACTGCGTCACGAGTCGAAAGTGCATGCACGTAAAGTATATCAACACAATCTAAATTCAGTCTTTTAAGGCTGATATCGAGTTTTTCTAAAAAAGCTTTGCTTGTAGATGCAGCACCTAATTTTCCGGTTGTTCGGTCATGTTCTTCAGGTTGTACTTTTGTAGCTATTATGAAACTATTGCGCGGTAAGTCTTTTAAAATTTCACCAAGTAGTTCTTCGTTTTTACCCCGCTGATATCCGTGTGCGGTATCGAAATGAATAATACCTTCTTTTAGTGCGGCATGAATAAGTGCCGGACTATCAACTCGCATAACACCAAAACTAACAATAGGCAATTCGAGTCCGGTTTTACCTAATTTACGTTTTATTATCGGTCGACTTTTCAATTTCTCTTCGTCATTTGCAAATGATGAAGAGGCAGTTAACAGCCCAGCACCTCCGATAAGAGTTGTGCGAATAAAATTTCGCCGATTTAATTCTAATTTTTGCATAACTATTTTCTCCATCATATCATTTGTTGCTTTTAAAAGGATTATAACTAAAATGTCTATGATATGCCATATAAAGAAAAATTTTTTCGGGAACTTGACAAATGGTCTCTGGCGTTGTATATTGTGAATGCGATAATCAAGATGGCTATCGCACGGATTAATAAAACGATATAATCCGAAAATATGCCTCTTATAAAGAAAGGTGAAGGGAACAGGCCCTGTGAAACCTTAGCAACCGGTTCTATAATAATAGAATGCTGGTGCTAAATCCTGCCCGCGACACTTACGTCGTCGAGGGATAGATAAGAGAAGATGCTCACAAGCCTCTTCAGGAAATCTTCCCGACGAGGCTTTTTCGTTTTATAGAGTTAAACAAATAACTTATAATTAAAAGGAGCATCTTATGGCAAAACAACATTTCGAAACACTTCAACTTCACGCCGGCCAGCAGGTCGAAGCAACAACAAAATCGCGCGCCGTTCCTATTTACCAAACCACATCATACGTATTTGATGATGCCGATCATGCGGCTCGTTTATTTGGTTTGCAAGAATTTGGAAATATTTACAGCAGAATTATGAATCCGACTGTTGCTGTTTTCGAGGAGCGTATTGCCGCACTCGAAGGCGGAGTAGCGGCGCTTGCAACTTCATCTGGCCACGCCGCGCAGTTCCTTGCACTGACAACCATTCTTCAAGCAGGAGAAAATATTGTATCTTCTAGCCGACTCTATGGCGGCACGTATAATCAATTCAAGGTAACTTTTAAGCGACTCGGAATTGATGTAATTTTTGTAGATAGCAACGACCCGGCAGATTTCAAGAAAGCATTAAATGAAAAAACTAAAGCGCTTTATGTGGAAACAATCGGAAATCCTGGATTAGATGTGCCAGACTTAGCAGGTTTAGCAAAAGTTGCGCACGATTTTGGAATTCCACTTATTGTAGATAATACTTTCGGAATGGGAGGTTTTATTTGCAGACCGATTGAGCATGGGGCTGACATCATAGTCAATTCTGCAACAAAATGGATTGGCGGTCACGGCACTTCAATAGGCGGTGTGATAATTGACGCTGGTAAATTTCTATGGAATAATGGTCGCTTCCCAATCTTCACCGAGCCAAGTCCAGGTTATCATGGGTTGAAATTCTGGGATGTTTTCGGAGCGCAAAGTCAATTTGGTAATATTGCTTTCATAATTCGTGCGAGAGTTGAACAGCTTCGAGATATTGGTGCGGCGCTCTCTCCGTTCAATGCTTTTTTGTTTCTGCAAGGGTTGGAAACGCTTTCATTAAGAGCGGAGCGTCATTGCCAAAATTCGCTATCATTTGCGCGCTGGCTAAAAAAATCGTCTCACGTAAGCTGGGTGTGGTATCCCGGACTTGAAGAACACCCGGCGCATAATAATGCAAAAAAATATTTACGCGCAGAACATTATGGCGGCATAGTTGCATTCGGAATAAAAGGCGGAGCAGAGGCAGGTAAGAAATTAATTAACAAGTTGAAACTTGCAAGTCTGCTTGCCAATGTCGGCGATGCAAAGACGCTTGTTATTCATCCTGCGTCAACAACTCACTCACAACTTTCAGAAAGTGAACAGAAAACAGCCGGAGTTTTACCGGAACTGATACGCGTTTCTGTCGGGATCGAACATATTGACGATATTATTGCTGACTTTGAACAGGCATTTCAAGCATTATAATTAATACATACTTTGCCACGACCCTAATGTCGTGGCAATTAAAATTACAGTCGATAAAAAAAATGAAAATTCTAAAATTTGGCGGCTCATCAATTTGCGATTCAGTTCTGATAAAAACTGCCGCAGATATTATCACTCGCTCACACAAAGAATGCGGTGAAATTGCTGTGGTTGTTTCGGCCATTCATGGAGTAACTGATAAATTGATTGAAACAGCAAAAAAAGCATATCGAGGTGAGAATTATAAAGACATTCTTAATGAACTTGAGGATCGTCATCTTGCAATTGTTAGAGAATTGATATCCGCTCCTGAAATTGAATCTACTATAAATTTTATTAAAAAATCATTTGCAGAGTTGCAGGAGTTTGTTCATGGAATTTGGATTTTAGGAGAAATTACAAACCGCACACTCGATTATGTAATGAGTTACGGCGAGCTGATTTCTACTAAAATCATTGCAGATTTGTTGAATAAAATCGGACTGAATGCTGATTACGTTGACAGCCGAAAATTAATTAATACAGATTTAAATTATGGCGCCGCTAATGTGAATTTTAATCTAACAAATTGGAATATCCTAAATCATTTTAAAAATAATAAGAATATCCAAGTTGTTACGGGGTTTGTTGCCTGCGGTCCAAATAATGAAACAACGACGTTAGGTAGAGGTGGATCGGATTATACCGCTTCTATACTTGGCGCCGCATTAGAAGCGAATGAAATAGAAATATGGACAAATGTTGATGGTGTATTAACAGCCGACCCAAAAATTGTTTCAAGCGCATTTTCTTTGGAATCTCTTACGTACGAAGAAGCGATGGAGCTATCGCATTTTGGGGCAAGAGTAATTCATCCGCCTACAATGCTGCCGGCAATGAATAGAAAAATACCGATTCGTATCAGAAACTCATTCAATCCCAAATTTGAAGGCACTGTTATAGCAGAAAAAGAAATTCCTTCGGCGCAATCACTTGTAAAAGGGATTGCAAGTATTGAGCAGGTTAGTTTGCTGAAAGTAAGAGGCGAAGGGATTCTGCAAACAGTCGGAATTGCTTCGCGGATATTTTCTACGCTTGCTCGAAAACAAATCGAAGCAATTTTAATAACGCAATCTTCGTCTGAACATAGCATATGCCTTGCAATTACATCTGATAATATTAGAACAGCTCGCGAAGAATTAGAAGTCGAATTTCGATTAGAACGTCACCTCGGTCATATTTCTGAAATTTCATCGGAGACAGATGTTTCGGTTGTTGCTGTTGTTGGTGAACAAGTTCAGAATATACCGGGCGTTACCGGCAAAATCTTTGACGCACTTGGGAGAAATGGAATAACTCCGAAAGCGTTTGCCTTTGGTTCATCCGTAAGGACACTTGGATTAGTTATTCCGCATAACGATTTGAAGAAAGCAATTAATGCGCTACACGATCAACTATTTTTATCCCGGCAAAAAACATTAAACTTATTTATACTCGGGCCCGGTTTAGTTGGTTCTGCGTTAATTGATCTTTTACAAGATCAAAGAGATTTTTTACAAAATAAATTAAGAACGATACTTAAAGTTATTGGCATTGCAAACAGAAAAAAAATGGTTTTTAAAGATAACGGTATTGATTTATCCGAATGGCGAAAATTGTTAGATGAAAGTATGATTAAAACTAATCTTCAAGAATTTACTAACTATGTAAAAAATTTGAATGCAGCCAATTCGATTGTAATTGATTGTACGGGTAGCGAAGACACTGTAGAACAATATATCCCATTATTCGAAGGAAGTGTTTCTATAATAACTTCAAGTAAAATAGCAAATACGCTTTCGACCGACCTGTATGAAAGAATAAGAAACACGGCGGCGCAAAACGGGGCAATGTTTCGATACAGCGCTAACGTTGGAGCGGCTCTTCCTATTATAGACTCAATAAAAAACATTGTTCATAGCGGGGATACGGTTGAAAAAATTGAAGCTGTTCTTTCTGGCACATTAAGTTATATCTTCAACAAGGTGAACGCCGGATCGGAATTTCATAAAGCTGTTCTCGAAGCAAAATCACTCGGCTATTCAGAATCGGATCCGCGGATTGATTTGAGCGGAAAAGATGTAGCGCGTAAGTTGCTTATTCTGATTCGCGAAGCCGGCTACAAAATGGAAATTGCAGATATTAAAGTTGAATCTTTTTTGCCGAAAGAATTTTTTGAAGAAATAAATCTTGAAAAAGCATTAATCAGCGTAAACAAACTCATTTCAAAAAAAATATCTGATGCGAAGAAGAGCGATAAGGTTTTGATGTTCATTGCAAAATATGAAGATGGAAAAGCGAAAATAGGGCTGGAAGAAATATCAAGCTCACATCCTTTTTATCATCTCTCCGGAAATGATAATATTGTAGCTCTGACAACTCGCACTCTTTATCGCCAGCCATTAGTTGTTCGTGGCAGTGGCGCCGGAGCAAAGTTGACTGCATCGGGAATTTTTAACGATATTTTACACATAGCTAATTCAATGAGTTGAGCGATAAGAGAGTTCGATTCATAATTTGGTAATAGTATGAATTATTACAACGGCTTATAAAAACAATTAGGAGAGAATATGAGTGTAGTATTGCCGAATAAATACGAGTATAGAAATTTGCTTGAACAACGCGGAGTAATTTGTATTTCGGAAGATGAGGCGAATCGCGCCGATATACGTCCGCTACGGGTTGGTATTTTGAATATTATGCCGAAGGGAGAAACTTACGAGCCGTATGTTCTTTATCCACTGAGCCGAACAATAATTCAGATAGAACCGGTATGGATACGACTTCGTTCCCATACATATAAAACAAGCGATAAGAATCATCTTGAATTATTTTACGATTATTTTGAAAATGCAATCTTAAACGCTCCTTTGGACGGGCTTTTATTAACAGGTGCGCCTGTTGAAGAATTTGCTTACGAAGACGTTCATTACTGGGAGGAGATTACAACGATTCTGAAATTCGCGCGTCAAAATATCACATCTACGCTCGGAATTTGCTGGGGAGGAATGGCGCTTGCAAAAATGTTGGAAATCGAAAAAGAAATGTATAGCAAAAAATTGTTCGGTGTATTTGAAACTGATAATCTCGATCGCACGCATCCTATTACCGGAGATTTAGATGACGTTTTTTGGTGTGTTCAAAGCCGGCATTCTGGAATTACTAATTCTGTTCTTGAAGCCGAACGCGACAAGGGCAATGTAAATTTACTTGCATATTCCGATAACGGTGGATATACGATATTCGAGAGTTCAGATCGCAGGTATCTTATGCACATCGGTCATCCTGAATATGAAGCTCAAAGATTGGTTGAAGAATATAATAGAGATGTAGCGCTCGGACGCAAAGATGTGCTTGCGCCTGCAAATTTAGATCTGGATAAACCGTTAAATCGCTGGCGAAGTCACGGATTAGAATTTTTCGCTCAGTGGGTTAGATATATTTATGAACCTACAAGTAAAGGGGTGAATAAAAAAGAGTGAATATTCCAACAGATTTTGATGAATGCGAATTTCAACGTTAATTTCTTTTATATAGAAAAGTGCATTAGAAAACAGTGAAAATGTAATGTGGAATAAGTTATAAGTGCGCAATGTGTTAGGGAAAGTAGTCTCCCTCTACAGCTAATTGCAAAAAGCAAATTTCTAATAGTTAAGGTTCTACACCAACCCTTTATCGTGCCAACGTTCAAAAATCAACTTTCCTAAGTCTAAATCTTCAGGAGTGGTTATTTTGATGTTATCATAGCTTCCCTCTACAATTCTTACTTTTACACCGAGTCGCTCGACTAACGCGGATTCATCAGTAGAGTAAAATTTTTCTTTTTTTGCATTTTCAAATGCTTTGATCAACAACTTGGCTTTAAACGCTTGCGGAGTTTGTATAAGCCATAAAGCATTTCTATCTAATGTTTGATCAAAATATCTACCCCCCGTTGAACGTCGTACAGTATCTTTTGGTTGAATTGCTAAAACAGCCGCTTCATCCTCTTTACAAATTTTAATAAGTTGAGATATTCTTTTTAGTTCGATAAATGGTCTGACGCCATCGTGAACCATAATTATGTCTGAATCTTTAAAAAGAAGCTTGCTTAGAGCGTTAGAAACAGAATCTTGTCTGCGTACTCCGCCCATAACAACCTTATTTACTTTATGTAAGCGGTATTTGCTAATCAATGTTTCCATCTCTACCAATGCCGATTCAGGAACTGCAACTGCTATTTCATCAACCTCAGCACAATGCTCGAATTGAAGCAGAGTGCGAACAATAATAGGCTTCCCTTTTAACGGCAGAAATTGCTTTTTTATATTTCCGCCTATCCTTGTTCCAGAGCCAGCCGCCGGAATAATTACAAACACTTTTGGTCGCGTTTTCGACATCTCTTTATAAGTTAGATTAATAACGAGGGAGATTTAATTGAACATAAGTCCAAATCAAAATCTCCCCTTATATTTAGTAGATAAAAGCAATCAGTGCATTTCTACAATTATAAAATCAGCATTGCATCGCCATAGCTGTAGAAACGATAACCTTCTTTAACTGCCTTTTTATAACCAGACATCATTAATTCATGACCGGCAAAGGCGCTTACTAACATCAACAAAGTAGATTCTGGTAAATGAAAATTGGTAATCAATTTATCAGTGATCTTAAAATCATAAGGCGGAAAGATAAACTTATCTGTCCAGCCTTTAGCCGGCTTTAAATGACCATCGGCGGTAACACTCGATTCAAGAGCGCGGCATGTGCTTGTGCCAATAACATATACATTATGTTTCGAGTCTATAGTCTTGTTTATAATGTTTGCCGTTTCTTGCGAAATATCAAAATATTCAGAATCCATTTTATGCTTTGTCAAATCTTCAACTTCTACCGAGCGAAACGAGCCAAGTCCAACGTGTAAGATAATTGGCGCAATCTTTATGCCTTTATCTGTAATTTTCCGTAACAATGATTTCGTAAAATGTAATCCTGCGGTCGGAGCCGCTACTGCTCCTACAACGCGAGCATACACTGTTTGATAATTATCTTTGTCTTTACCAGTGGCTTCTCGTTTGATGTAGTGAGGTAATGGCGTTAAACCAATGCGATCTATAATTTTAAAGAAATCGCCTTTATGATTAAAACGCACAGTACGTCCTCTAGAAGTTGTATTATCAATTACTTCGCACCAAAGCTTGCCGTCATCGAAATAGATCTTATTTCCTATGCGTACTTTTCTTGCGGGATCAACAATTACATCCCAAATGTTTTCTTCCGCATTCAATTCTCGAAGCAAGAAAACTTCAATCTTTGCGTTAGTTTTTTCCTTCTTTCCGTATAATCGCGCTTGAAAAACACGCGTCTCGTTCACAGCTAAACAATCTCCCTTTTTTAAATAATCCACGATATCATAGAATTTCCGATTTTCTATCGAGTCATTTGCTCTATTTAAAACCATCAAGCGAGAATGATCCCGTGGAGTTACGGGAAATTTAGCAATCAAATTTCGCGGAAGTGGATATTTGAAATCGGAGAGCTTCATGCTCATATCACCCCCAAAATATTTTATGAATAAAATTGGAGCGACGGCATTTTACGCCGCCGTCTCCGTTTACTATATTTTTACTTTTTACGCTTAATTTTCTTAACAGCTTTCTTAAGCGGCTTGAGCGGATATTCAATAGCCGCCTGAGCCGCCGCCAAACGCGCTATTGGCACGCGGAACGGCGAACAGCTTACGTAATTCATGCCGATACGATGACAGAATTTTACGCTTTCCGCTTCACCGCCATGCTCGCCGCATATACCGACTTTGAGTTTAGGGCGCACCGCACGGCCCCGTTCGATTCCGATTTTTATCAATTCACCAACTGCTTCTTGATCTATTGTCTGGAAAGGATCCATCGGAAGAATCTTTGCAGTTAAATAATCTGGCAGAAATGTACCGATATCATCGCGCGAAAAACCAAAGCTCATTTGCGTCAAGTCGTTTGTACCGTAGCTGAAGAATTCCGCCGTCTCCGCCATTTTGTTTGCAGTCAATGCCGCGCGTGGAATTTCAATCATTGTCCCATACAAACAGGGAATCGATTTTAGCTCTAACCTTGTACATACTTCCGAATACATGCGGTCGTAAATTACCTTTTGATTGTTCAATTCCGTAACAGCACAAGTAACCGGAACCATTATTTCCGGATTCGCTTGCTTTCCTTCCTTAATTAATTCGCCTGCGGCTTCAAGAATTGCACGAATCTGCATCTCGGTGATTTCCGGATATGTAACTCCAAGACGAACTCCCCGATGTCCTAACATCGGGTTGTTTTCTCTTAAAGAATCTGCGCGCTTGTTAAGTTCCTGAACTGTAGCACCAAGTTCTTTTGCAAGCGCCGCCATTTTATCTTCGCTGTGCGGCACAAATTCATGCAAAGGCGGGTCAAGCAATCGGATTGTTACAGGTCTTTCACCCATCACCTCTAAAGTCGCTTTGATGTCGCTTTTGACAAATGGGAATAATTCATTTAAAGCCGCGCGGCGTTCAGCTTCTGTGCGGCTCATAATCATCTTCCTAAGCAGAAACAGCGGCTTATCACTTCCTTCGCCGTAAAACATATGTTCTGTTCTAAATAATCCGATTCCTTCGGCGCCGAACTCAATCGCTTTCTTAGAATCTTTCGGCGTGTCAGCGTTTGTGCGAATATTAATAACACGCACTTTATCAACTAACTTCATTAGTTCTGTATAAGAAGAGTTATGTTCTAAATCGATATCTACTAAAGGCATGCTACCTTCGTACGCAAGTCCTTTAGTGCCGTTCAATGTTATCCAATCGCCTTCTTTTATAACAATGCCTTTTTTAGTTTTAAATGATTTTTCATCATCGCCAATTTCAATATCGCTGCAGCCAACTATACAGCACTTGCCCCATCCGCGGGCAACAAGCGCGGCGTGTGAAGTCATTCCTCCTTTTGTTGTGAGTATAGCTTGCGCCTTATGCATACCATCTACATCTTCCGGCGATGTTTCTTCGCGAACAAGAATTACTTTTTCCCCTCTTGCCGCCCATTCAACTGCATCTTGCGATGTGAATACTGCGCGCCCTTTTGCACCGCCAGGTCCGGCTGGAAGCCCTTTCGCAATCGGCGGAGTTGCAGTTTCTGCTTTGGGGTCTATCATTGGCAGTAATAGTTCAACAAGTTGATTTGGTCCAACACGCATAATTGCAGTCTTTACATCAATCAATTTCTCTTTAACCATGTCTGTCGCTATTCGTACAGCTGCAACGCCATTACGCTTTCCGACGCGGCACTGCAACATAAAGAGCTTTCCTTTTTCAATTGTGAATTCAATATCCTGCATATCTTTGTAATGCTTTTCTAAGCGCGATTTTATACCATCCAGCTCTTTATAAATTTTCGGCATCGTGCTTTCGAGTGTCGGAAATTCTTTGCTTTGATCATTCTTAGAATATTCGTTGATAGGCGCCGGTGTTCTAATCCCCGCAACAACATCCTCCCCTTGTGCATTGATGAGATATTCACCGTAAAAATTATTTTCGCCATTACCAGGATTTCTGCTGAATGCAACGCCGGTTGCGCAATCATTCCCCATATTACCGAATACCATCGATTGCACATTAACCGCAGTTCCCCACTCATCGGGAATTCTCTCTATCCGGCGATATTCTACAGCGCGTTTTCCGTTCCAACTCGCAAACACAGCTCCAATGCCGCCCCATAGTTGTTCTTGAGGGTCGTCCGGAAACTCTGAGCCAAGCGTCTCTTTTATAGTCTGCTTAAACTCAGCTACCAAAGCTTTTAAATCTTCTACATTTAATTCTGTATCGTTTTTGTATCCTTTGGCGTGCTTTACTTTTTCCATCTTTTCATCAAGAACTTTTCGAATCCCCTTTCCATCCTTCGGCTCTATGCCAGCCGCCTTTTCCATCACAACATCCGAATACATCATTATCAGTCGGCGATATGCATCGTAGACAAAACGCGGGTTTTTCGTTTGGTCAATCATCCCCTGTAGCGTACTCTCGCTTAACCCAACATTAAGCACTGTATCCATCATACCCGGCATAGACCTGCGTGCGCCGGAACGAACCGAAACCAATAATGGATTTTTCGGATCGCCAAATTTTTTGCCCATCAATTTTTCCACCTTCGATAAAGCATCGTTCACCTGCGCTTTTATTTCTTTCGGATATGTTTTCTTATGTCCGTAATAATATGTACAGACTTCCGTTGTAATTGTAAAACCCGGAGGAACCGGTAGCCGAAGTTTCGGATGACCAGCCATCTCGGCAAGGTTCGCCCCTTTGCCGCCGAGAAGATTTTTCATCGATTCATTTCCATCGGCTTTTCCACCTCCAAAAAAATAGACATATTTATTTTTTGCCATTGTTTATTTTATCCTTTCATTTTATTTATTATTGATATTTCATTTTATTGTTTTTATTTGTCGAGCTTCCCGCAAAAATATCCTTGCTATTTTCTGAGATAACAAACTCTCCTTTTTCCTTTCCGGATGCCACTGCACTAACATTAAATAAGGCATGTTATCTTTAACAACCCATTCGGCGGCTTCAATTACCCCGTCATCTGAAATTGCAGAACAAACCAATCCTCTGCCCAATCTGCCAACGCTTTGATGATGAAAAGAATTTACTTCTGCACTTTCGGCATTAATAAACGCGCTCAATAATGTATTCGTTTCTATGTTAACTTTATGCAATGTCGCTATTTCATCCGATACACTCGTGTGGTCTCCGAAACCTTCAGAAATCAAATCTACTATTAGAGAACCGCCAAGATAAACGTTCATAACCTGCATACCGCGGCACACTCCGAGTACGGGCATATCATTTTCAAGAGCTTTCTCTATCAAATTAAATTCAAATTCATCGCGATCCTCATTTACTCCAATAGTATTATGCAATTGATTTTCTTTTCCATAATAACGCGGATGCACATCGCCGCCACCGGATAGAATTAATCCATCCAATCCGCATATTTCTGAAGCATTGCCAAATAGATGAGATAATTTCACAATTTCGACAGACTCATCCATCAAATGAATCCATTGCACATATTGTTCGAATTTATCTTCCTTTAATGTATCCGTTATTCCAATTCGCATTTTATTTCAACTCAATTTTCTAAAATATAATCTAAATCTTAAATCTCGTAAAAGCGTTTAAATCATTTTTTTGCTTTTTTTATTCTTTTTATTTCTGAATTTTGAAAAATATATTTTTCAATTCCTCATCGCCAGAAATGATTTCCTGTTCTACTACCGCCGCACATACTTTTTCTGACGCGATAAAATCGTTGAATTTTTCCTTCAACCTTACCGCATCCTTTTCTGTAGTAACAATCCACTCAGCGTCAAATTGTCTCTTTGCTCTTTTAATATTTTCAATGTCTTTTTCATCGAACCAGTGATGATCTCTAAAAACTAAATGTTTTACCATTGTTAATCCTGCGTCAGCTAAAAGAGTCTCAAAGCTTTTTGGATTCCCAATTCCGGATACTGCAAGCGTTTTTTCGTCCGCAATGTCTACAATGATATTCGTTGAAATTTGTTTGTAAAAATTTAATTTTGTTCGTACACCAACAACTGGTTTTACGAATTGCAAGATTCGTTCCTTCGCCCGATCAAAGTCGCTCTTCGACTGACATTTCGATAAAATTATCAAGTCTGCTCTTCTCAAAGAGCTTAACGATTCACGTCTATTGCCAGCTGGTATTATAGAATCACCATCCAATATTTCGCGCGCAGATATAACTACAATATTTAGATTGCGATGCAAATACCTATGCTGAAAGCCATCATCTAATAATACGATTTCAGCGCCAAGTTCGACCGCTTTTTTTGCACCTCGAAATCGATCCTCATCAACAACTACAATCAGTTTGGGATATTTATGCGCTATTTGATTAGGTTCATCTCCAGAATCCATAACAGAAGCAATTGTCCCCTTACCATTGCTTACAATAATAGTTCCTCGTGATTTTCTTTTGTACCCTCTGCTGATTACTGCCAACCGTCCCCTAAACGCTAACTTATCAATTAACATTTCAACTATCGGCGTTTTACCAGAACCTCCGGTTGATATATTTCCTACAGAGATTACAGGTGCTTCAACTTTTTTAATTTTCAAAATTCCTTTTTCAAAGAACAAATTGCGAATTATAACTCCCAACCAGTACAACAAAGAAAACGGCAATAGAAGTTTTCGCATTCTTTTCTCTATCAATTATACTTGCTACTTTATATTTTTACGCAACGTTTAAAATTCTTTCGGCAACTCGTCTTGAGGCGCCAATTTCTCCGAGCATACTTTTTACTTTTTTAAGCTCGTTTTTCATTTCTTCAATTTTATTCTTATCGTTTAATAAATGTATTGCAGATTTTGCTAAATGTTTTGCTCTTACCTTATGTTGAATAAATTCCGGCACAATTGTTTTACCAGCCACTATGTTGACAAGTCCGATATTTTTTAATCTTATTACTGCGCGTCCAATTAAATATGTAAGCCATGATGTCTTATAAATTACGAACAAAGGCGTTCCAAAACATGCGGTTTCTAATGTCGCCGTTCCAGAGGTTACAAACGCAAGATCGGCATTTGCCATTACTTCGTATGTCTGTTCTCTAATCAAATGTATGCCGTCCAAATTAAAAAGCATTCGTAAATATTTTTCATCAAGAGTTGGAGCGACAGCAACGACTATTTCAACATCTTTTTGCTCTGCAACAATTCTTGCCGCCTTCAACATCTCTGAAAAAATCTGATCAATCTCCTGTTTTCGACTTCCCGGCATTAGCGCAAGTATGATTTTCTTTTCATCTAAACTAAAACGCTTGCAAAAATTTTTCCGATCCAAATACGCTTCCAATACATCCAGCAGAGGATGACCAACAAACTCGGCATCAATTCCCTCTGATTTATAAAATTCGACTTCGAACCGAAAAATTACAAACATTTTATCAACGAGTTTGCGCATTTTCTTTACGCGCGATTTATGCCAAGCCCAAACTTGTGGACTGATATAATAGACAATTTTCACATCGAATCGTTTCGCAATTTTAGCAAATCGAAGATTAAATCCGGGATAATCAATTAGAACTAAAACATCAGGTCTCTTATACTTCACAATCTGTTCGAGCGTGTGCTCCATAATTTTAATAAAAGGAATATGCTTTATCACCTCAAAAAAACCCATAAATCCGAGCTCTTTAATATGATAAATCAGCTCCATTCCCTCGCCCTTCATCTTATCCCCGCCAACTCCGTAAATATCCACAGCGGGATTGAGACGTTTTAACTCACGTACAACGCCTGAACCATGCAAATCGCCAGATGCTTCGCCTGCAATTATCATGACACGCTTTGCCACGATTTACCTCAGATACCAAAGAACAATAAATATAGCCATAACTAAAGTTAAAGCTTGAAATGTGCGCCGTTCCGACTGCACCGCTTCTTTCCATTTCGGTAACTGAATCGATTGGACAGCGCTAACATACGCTTTCGGTTTGGGTAAAAAACGAGGCACATTTTTTTTATACTCGATAAACGTTTTGCCAAATTCTTTTTCTAAAAAGGATTCTTCTAAAAATACAATCTGATGATATTGAAACACGAACCATGCAATAGCCGCAATTAATAGCCAAGGGAAAAGAGCGTTTGCCATTATACCAAAGCCGGCATAAGTTGTAATATTACCTATATAAATCGGGTTGCGAACATACGCAAACGGTCCCGAGACTATTACTTCCGGAGCGCCAACACTTCCAGTAACGCGTGTTAGACCGCCCGCGTATGCAACAGCCCAGAAGCGTATCATTTCGCCAACTACAATTATTACTGCGCCAATTGCAACTGTCCAGACCGATGGTTGCGCGTATACAAACATTACTAATAAAAAAGGTATTGGCATATATCCGCGATATGTAAATAATTTTTCTCTAAACGATTTCATAAATATTTGCCGCTTACTATAGTTCTTTTGCCACAAGATTTATTTTGTGGTAATTTATTATCCTTGCATAAAAACTTCGCGCCGCGCCATTACGGCTTCCTGTCGGTGACGAATACGCTTTCTGTTTAATATTTCCTCTAACTTTAACCGCACATCCTTAAAATTACTAAATGCAAAATATGTGATATTTTTTTCCTGGCAATATTTTATCAATTGCTTTTTTGCAAAAACAAAATCGGCATACTGAATTGGACATCGGTCAGAATATCCATCGCCAATATATACAATTATATCTTCATCAGCCGAAAGCTGCAGCATGTGATTACGTTTGCAATTGCCGCACAAATTGCATTCTGAGTCCGTATATGGAAAAGACGTTTCCAGCTTTCCTGTTGAATCATTTATCATAGCGTGATTTGCAAATAATTCTATATCTTCAAAACCATTTTTTAAAAGAACTCGTTCGATGTATAAATCAAATCCATCGCTTACGATAAAAATCGGGATATTACGAGTCTTACAAAATTTCATAAACTCAACGAAATACAGATCAACATCGAATTGATCTACAAAATCAAAAAACTCCTTTTTAGTTATTTGGGGAATGGAATCGCACAATCCTTTCAACCATTCCTGCATTGTAATCTGGGAGTTTAGTAAGCGTTCGATATTCTTTTCTACAAATTCTCCGGCATATTTTCTAAAGAACAATTCGCCAATATCTTTAACGCTAATCGTACCGTCAAAATCGCTAAAAACTTTTACCATACATTAAACTAATTCTTTTCAACTTCACTAAAACGTGCCGAAACCAATTTAGAGATTCCCTCTTCTTCCATTGTAACGCCATACATAGCGTTAGCGGCTTCCATTGTCCGTTTGTTGTGAGTAACAATTACAAATTGAGTATTATCCGAAAACTTTCTTAATATACGAACGAAACGGTCGATATTAGAGTCATCTAACGGCGCATCCACTTCATCCAAAATGCAGAACGGACTCGGCTTTACCAAATAAATTGCAAAAAGCAGCGCAATAGCGGTTAACGTTTTCTCACCGCCAGAAAGCAGGTCGATAGAAGTCGGACGCTTGCCTCGCGGCTTTGCTATTATTTCAATTCTTGCTTCGAGCGGGTCTGGTTCATTTTCATCTAAGCGCAAATCACACTCGTCTCCTTCATCAAACAATTCTTTAAATGTTGCAATGAAATTTTCTCTAATTAGTTCGAATGTCTCCAAAAATAATTTCTGCGCCGTAGTATTTATTTCATCAATAGTTACTAATAAAGTTTTTTCGGATTGCTCCAGATCGTCGCGTTGAGCGCTTATAAAATCAAGTCGCTCTTTTTCGCTTTTGTATTCATCAAACGCCGCAAAGTTCACGGCGCCAAGCGATCGTATTTTTTCCTTCAGCTTATGGATTTCTTCCCGCACTGCCGAAAAATCGAATTGCTCTAAATCTTGAAATTCCTCCGCCTTCAAATCAAAATCGAAATCTTCCTTTGCACGCGATTTTAAATTTTCGGCTTTCATAGTCAGCTCTTGTATCTTGATTTCTAAATCGTGCGCCGCTTTAAGTGAACCCTCTTGTTTAAGTCGCTCATCTTTTAATTTCAGCTCGATTTCATGCATTTGCGCCCGCTTAGCGCTATACTCTTTATCTACAGCTTTTTTCTGCTCTAATATCCTTTCGTATTCCTGACGTATCTCTGTTAAAGTTGCCGCTATTGCTTTCAAATCGTTATCGAGGTTTTCTATATCCTCTTTCGATTTGAAAATTTCTTCAGTCCTCTCATCGAATGCAGTAATGACTGATTTTAAGGTCGAAATTGTATGCTCGATTTCCTGTATAATACTGCGCTCTTCTCCTTTTAGTCCGACCGCAGTAAGGTTTGCTTCATTTGTAACACGTGAATGTTCATTCCAAAGCTTGTCCATTGTTTCTACTTCGCTTGCAGCTGTAGCAACTTGTTTTTCTGATTCTGCTTGCTTCTCTGCCAAATTTGTAATAGCAGGGGTAAGCGCTTGCGATTCTGCCGTTAATTGTTCAATTTCAAATCCTAATTTATCCGCTTCGATTTGATTTTTCTCGATATTATCATGTGCGCGTTTCTTTTCAAACTCCAACTGTGCAATTCTAATTTCTACAGTGGTTTTTTGCTGTTCAATCGAACGTGCTTCGTCAGCCAATTTTTTTAAATTCACATTTTCTAATTCGTCAATTTTCTTTTGAAGTTGACTTTTAATTTTTTCACTGCGCTCTCTAAGATGTGCAACATCCGCTGTAAATTCTTCTAATTGGGATTTCTTGCTTATATGCACTCCTTCATCCTGCCGAATGCTGCCGCCTCGCACAACCCCCTTACCTGTAACTATCTCCCCTTCTAAAGTAACACAACGAACATTATGATGCTCATTTACTACTTTTAAAGCCAAGTCAACATCTTTTACAATTAAAGTTTCATCAAACAGAAAATTAAATAATCGCTCGAAATGCAATTCGTATTTCACTAAATCCTTAGCCCAACCGATAATTCCAGATTCGCCTATTTCTAAGCGATGACTTAAAATAACAGGCAGTCGATCCAGACATATAAATGTAGCTTTTCCTTTATTATTTTTTTTCAAAAAATCTATAGCGGTATATGCTTCCACCGCGTTACCAACAACAACAAAACCAGCCGCTTCTCCAAGTGCGGTTTCGATTGCTATTCTATATTGAGGTTCTGTTTGTACTGCTTCGCCTACAGTAGTTTGTATTTTAGAACTCCACTCTTCACTAGTAATTAAATATTTTGCCCCCTCAGAAAAACCGTCGTAACTTTCTACTAATCCTTTTAAAAAATCGATTCGGGCTTGTTTTCGTTCTATTTCGCCAATAATTTCATGATCCTGCCGCCGCAATAACTCGATTTCATTTTCTAATTTTTGTTTATAATCTTCCATCTGATGTGTGCGAACTTCGGCTTCGGCAAAAGCAAGTCGTAATTGTTTGTTCTCCGCAGTCAGCTTAAAAATCAGTTCTGTATTTTTCTCAATTTCATTCTGATAAATTTCATTTTCTTCCGCCATATAGCTGATTCGTCCGCGAATATTTTCAATTCGGGCTTTAACTTTATTTTCACGATTATGAAGTTCGGCAAGCTCACGTACTAATGAAATAACTTGATCTTGACTTAACTTAAGTTCAGCCCGCTTGGCTGATAATTGTTCTTCAAAATCGTCAAGTTGCTTTTTCTTTTCCTGATAGACAGAATCAGCAAATTTTATTTTCGATACAATTTCTTCTCGGTTCTGATTTAGTTCAATTCTTTTTTTCTCAAGTGCTTTCTGCTGTTGGGTAAAATTAATTTTATCGTTCTCGCAGCGTTTAATATTATCTAATAAAGCTCTTTTACGCTCCTGCGCCGTCGTTCGATGCTGTTCTAATTCATATATCGATACTTGCCGTGATGTAAGATCTTCTTGTTTGGCTGTTAGCTCGCGTTCAAGCTCCTCACCCTCCTGATGAAGAACATCTAGCAAAGTCTCTTCTTGCTTGACTTCAACTTCAAGTCTATTTTTTTGATCAACAGCTATCAGAAGTTGTTTTGATAATGGCTCTATTTTCGATACAATGTTTGTGTATTCGCGTTTAATTAAATCAACTTCGAGTTCCTGTAATTTCTTTACCAATTCATTGTATTTTTCAGCTTTCTGTGCTTGACGTTCGAGCGAATTGACGGCTTTCTCAACGCCGCGAATTATATCATTTAAACGCGTCAGGTCTTGCCTTACAACTTCTAATCTCCGGTACGCTTCTTTACGCCGATGCTTATATTTTGTAACGCCGGCAGATTCTTCAAACAACCGACGGCGTTCATCGGAGTTGTCGCTTAAAATGCTTTCTACCATTTTTAACTCAATAACTGAATACGCATCGGAACCCATTCCGGTATCCATAAACAAATCGCGGATATCTTTTAGTCGGCAAAGTGTTTTGTTTAGATAATATTCGCTTTCGCCTGAGCGAAAAACACGGCGAGTTATTGTAACTTCTGAATATTCAAGCGGTAGAATTCCTTTTGTGTTTTCAATCGTTATTGAAACTTCGGCTATATTTAACGGCTTACGCGATTTTGTTCCGCTAAAAATCACATCTTCCATTTTATCTGATCGCAACGTTGTTGGTCTCTGCTCGCCTAATGCCCACCTAATCGCATCAACCACATTTGTTTTTCCACAGCCGTTCGGACCAACAATTGCGGTTAAACCAACATCAAAAGTCAATTGCACTTTTTGGGCAAACGACTTGAAGCCAAATATTTCCAACTTAGATAAATACATTAATAAAGATTCTGCGCAAGATGCACAATTAAATCAAAATATGAGCTTAACCTATAAATCGAATCATAATAGAAGAACAAGCCGCCAAATATTAATGCTAATATAAAAGTTCCTGCCAGCGTTGTCTTCACATTGCTAAAATCATAAATAACAGATATACCTTTTAATACGCGCAAGCATGTCCAAAACAGAAAGAGCATAATAAGTATTAAAGATGGAATTACGTATGCTGAGTTTTCCATTATTTTAAATAAGCTCATTGCTAAAGGACTTAAAAAAATTATCGGCACAGCGCTCCATACAGCTACAGAATAAACATGAAACCACGAAATAGAAATTCTAATAACCTTCGATACAATTTTTATTATAAAACCGACTAAAATACCGAGTAAGAAAAATATTCCAGAAAACGCCACAATACCAAGCAACGGATTCCATGCGGCTTCGATTAATAATTCTTTAACAGGGTTGGAAACTATTAGATATGTTATTAAGTAATCAAAGAAAATATCGTTGCGGAAATGATATAAAATGCTTGAAAACAAACAAGCAAGCGTAACTGAAATTGTTGTAGCAAGAATTAAAGTATGAAAACCAGAAACCGAATGTAGATGTCTTAAATCAACAAAGAAATTATAAGAACGCAGTAATGAGCGTTTCAAGTTTTCTGTAAAACGCCGATTCAAAGACTGATAACCAATAAGGATTATAACCGACAGACCTACGACTACATGCGCCCACGGAAAACCGCTCCTATATTTTCCCATAGGAATTGCTATAACGCGTTCATCGTTATACAAAGAGCGAACTACATCGTAAGATAACCGTTTCTCGCGAGAATGATTCAGTAATCCGACCGGATGAATATAATGACTGCCGATATTATAACTTAATATCGGTCGTTCGCCCTTCCAATCGGAAAGCGCTGATACAAAACTTCCGACCGCGCCCGCTTCTTTTAACGAGGCATAATGCTGTAGAAAAAATCTCGCTTGCGCTTCTTGCGACATCGGATCGCTGTAGCCGTTACGATTGCTATGCTCGACCTCTTTTCCATAACTTAGTATTATAAGCGGACGCGTTGCATTTTGTCGTTTCCATGTAGTTAAAATATTCCGGAAAGTTTTTAAATCTGTCCGCGGCGCAATTATACCAACAAAATCAACTAACGAAGCGCATACATCCGTATTTAGAGTTCGTGAGCTATAGTATATCGGACGGTTATCGTATTTTCGAAAAACGTTAGAAATTCTTTCTACAAAAATTCGCGTTAATTCGTTGTCAGTATCAAATTGGTCGCCAATACCCCATCCAAAAATACAGGGAAAGCGGCTATCGCGCTTGATCATCTCGATTGCTTGTGCTTCGGCAAGTGCTATAAAATTTTCATCTTTTAAAATTTTTCCCGGAACATTCCAAACCGGCAATTCCTGAAAAACAGCCAATCCATACCGACTGCATAGATTAAGCATATACGGATGCGGAGAATGAAATGCAAAGCGTACGGCATTTGCTCCAAGAGATTTAATTAATAGAACATCTTTTTCCATTCGTTCGTAAGTAAGCGATGCGCCATATTGCGGCGAATCTTCGTGCCATACAACTCCTTTGAATATCTTTTTATTTCCATTAACAATGAATTGATTTTTATCTATGAGGATATCGACAAATCCGATGTTTGTATTATACTGATCAATTAAAGTTTTTTGTTTTCCATCAACAGAAAAAATATTCACCTTCAGAATGTATAATTCAGGCGTTTCAGGATTCCATAATTTCGGATTGTTCACAATAAATGAAAAACTAATTTGCGCTTCTTTATTCGCTTCAAGTTGAAGAGGCGTTATGACCGACTGCGCAATAAGCACATCTGTAAAGCGTTCAAATATTTCTGCGCTAAGCTGATATACAATCGACTTAGATTTTGTCGTAATCGAGTCTTTAACAACCGGGAAAAAATCTTTATTTAAAATATTTACATTGAGTGCGATATTTGCTTGTTTCATTTGCTGATCAAGCTCTGTGCGGACGAACACTTGATCAAGCCATAGTTTGGGAACAGCTAAAATGTAGACATCTCTTAATATTCCAGCGAAATTTTTCCAGCCCCAAATTTGTTTTCTCACCGGCAATGTAGAAAATGCGCTCAATTTATTACTAACTATCACTCGAATTATATTTTCATTGCCTAAATGCAGCGCTTCGGTCGGAATCTCAAACTCGAAACTTGTATAGCCACCAGAGTGTTTGCCTATAAAAATATCGTTAATTAATATCTCGCATTCATAGTTTATTCCAAGCGCAACAAATTTTAACGCATAGTTTTTAAGAATCTTTTCATCAATCTTGAATCTGCGCTGGAATGTTATTTCCCCTTCGTAGTCTATTGAGCTTGGAATTAAAATATTATTCCAAATCTCGTTATCAAGCGAGTATTGCCAATTACCGGATAAATCAAATTTTTGACGCGTGGGAGAATAAATATTTATTCCCGTATCCAATCCATCTATTAACGATTGACCATTTGGTAAAACTACTGGTTGCACCGCTAATAATAGACTTGTGCTAAACACACACAAAATGCTCGTTAAAGCCAAAAAAAGGGGGCAAATATAAGGTTTTCTTAACAATTCGTTAAACTTGATATGCGAGAAAATTGCCGCAATTTGATACGGCACTACTTTAAACAGTATAAATATAATACATAATGCCAGCGAAAGCAATCGAATTTCCTTCAATAAAATTGGTTTTTGTGATGAATGTTTGTTAAAATTGCTAAAAAATTGTCAGTATTTTCAATTTTATTTGGTAAAAAACTATGACACGGCCAATTCTAACTTACACTGTTAGTCCCTCTATACCGAAAGAACTGCAATGCTTACAAATGATTGCATATAACCTGCTATGGGTATGGGATCATGAATTAATGGACATATTTATGCGAATGGATTTAGATTTGTGGGAAAAGACAAATCACAATCCAATTCAAATGTTAGGAATGATAAAACAAGAACGTTTAAATTCACTTTCGCGAGACGATGCTTTCCTTGCACAAGTAGAACGCGCATGCAGAAGCTTTTCTGAGTATCAAGATTCAGCTTCAAGTTGGTTCTATAAAACACACCCCGAGGGAAAAAAATCTTGCCTTGCTTATTTTTCAGCCGAGTTCGGTTTAACAGAATGTTTGCAAAATTATTCTGGTGGGTTAGGGATTCTTTCGGGAGATCATTTAAAAGCGGCAAGCGATTTAGGATTACCGCTTGTAGGCGTTGGGTTATTGTACCAACAAGGATATTTTAGGCAATACTTGAATGCCGACGGATGGCAGCAAGAAAGATATCCCGAAAATGATTTCTTTGCTCTACCGATAAAACAAGCGCTTGACAATAATGAAAAACAGAAGACGATTTCAATTGAACTTGAAAATAGAAATGTGTTTGCGCAAATATGGCAGGTTGATGTTGGACGCGTTAAACTTTTCTTGCTGGATACTAATATACCGCAGAACTCCCCAAACGATCAAAATATTACAGATCAACTCTATGGCGGCGACCGCGAAATGCGAATTAAACAAGAAATCTTACTCGGCATCGGCGGTTATAGAGCGCTGAAGGAATTAGGATTTAAACCATCCGTATATCATCTTAATGAAGGACACTCTTCGTTTCTAACGTTAGAACATTGTCGCGATTTAATGCAAGAATATAAAATTACATTTGCCGAAGCGCGCGAAGCTTCTATCGCCAGCACTGTATTTACTACTCATACTCCGGTTCCAGCAGGCAACGATTACTTTGAACCGCAAATGATGGAAAAATATTTTTCCAAATACTATAATCACATTGGATTAAACTCAAAAGATTTTCTTGCATTAGGCCGTCAAAATCCGGAAAATCCATCCGAAAGTTTTTGCATGACTATACTTGCACTGAAAATGTCTGGTTACCACAACGGCGTTAGCAAACTTCATGGAAAAGTATCACGAGCGATGTGGAAAAATGTTTGGCATGGAATAACAGTGGACGACGTGCCTATATTTTCTATAACTAACGGCGTGCATGCACCCTCATGGGTAAGCCGCGATATGGTCGGTTTATTCGATCGATACCTTGGTCCTGGCTGGCGTGAAGATGCAGAACAACAATTTGCTATTTGGGGAAGGATACACCACATTCCTGACGAAGAACTATGGAGAACACATGAACGAAGACGAGAACGTCTTGTAGCATTTGCGCGTAATAGATTACGAAGCCAGCTCGAAGCGCGCGGCGCCACCCAAACAGAAATTGCACAAGCAAATGAGATCCTGAATCCAGAAGCGTTAACAATCGGATTCTCTCGTCGTTTTGCAACATACAAACGCGCAACTCTTTTACTTAGAAATCCAGAACGATTATTTAAAATATTAAGCAACAAAGAAATGCCTTTACAAATAATTTTTGCTGGCAAAGCTCACCCGCATGATAATCCGGGTAAAGAATTAATACGTCAAATTATACATTTTGAAAGACATCCTGATGCGCGCAGACGAATGGTCTTTATTGAAGACTATGATATAGTTGTTGCGCGCTATCTTGTTCAAGGCGTCGATATCTGGTTAAACACTCCAATGCGACCTATGGAGGCAAGCGGCACCAGCGGCATGAAGGCGACAATGAATGGGGCTATCAACGTAAGCATACTCGATGGCTGGTGGGATGAGGCATATAATTCGAATACCGGCTGGGCAATTGGCCGCGGCGAAGAATATCGGGATGAAGATTATCAAAACGAAGTTGAATCGAACGCACTTTTTGATTTACTTGAAAAAGAAATTATTCCGCTTTTCTATGCGCGCACCGCAGACGACCTACCGAGGCAATGGATAAACAAAATGAAAACCGCAATGCGCGCAATAGGGCCACAGTACAATACAAATAGAATGGTACGCCAATATACACAAGAAATGTATTTACCAGCGCTGAATAAAACTTTAAGTATCTCTGCTAACAACTACGAACGCGCAAAAAAGTTAGCCGCTTGGAAACAAAAACTACGCTCTAATTGGAACAATATTAAGATACTTGACGTTAATATTGAGAAACACAATAGCTATAAAGTTGGCGATGATTGCATCATAAAAGCTTTTCTTGAGCTCGGTAATCTTCAACCAGATGATATTTCGGTTGAAATATTTTTCGGCGCAATTGACGCGAAAGGGGAAATTGAATCTCCAAAAACCTCATTAATGGAATATCTAAAGAAAACAGATGAAAACACATTTGAGTTTATAGGAAAAATAAAATTAGAAACAAGCGGTAGAATCGGACATACCGTACGCGTAATTCCAAAACATCCGGATATTATCAATCCGTTCCACGAAGGGTTAATTCACTGGGCACAAACAAAAGATAAAAAAATATGAAACGTACTATCTTATACTGGATTATTGCATTTATAATTACAATAGCATCGGCAATATATCAACGCACAACAGGACCAACATATCCAATCAGCGGAAAAATTGAACTAAATGGAAAAGAAATTCCCTATAAATTAAAACGTTCAGATGAAACTATTGCAAATCATCGTGTATTAATTAAAACTAACGATCCATTGGTGAAAGGTTATGTTGAATGGAAACGACATAAAACTACAGATAATTGGACTCGTGTGGACATGATCTATCAAGATGATACATTATCAGCAGAAATTCCCGTTCAACCACCAGCAGGCAAACTACAGTACCGAGTTTATTTACAAGATTTACAGAAATCATCTATTTTGCCTAACGAAGGACCAGCAATAATCCGATATAAAGGACCTGTGCCGACTGTTTTTTTAATTTTACATGTAATTTTAATTTTCAGCGCTATGCTTTTTTCTACACGAACGGGCATGGAAACTTTCTCCCCCCAGCCAAAATTTAATCCATTAATTTACTGGACTGTTGGATTGTTATTGACCGGCGGATTAATTTTTGGAGCTATTGTACAAAAGTACGCATTTGGAGCATTTTGGACAGGATGGCCATTTGGCACTGATCTGACAGACAATAAAACAGCAATAGCATTTATTAGCTGGATTCTTGCATTAATAGCTGTGAAAAAATCGCCCAATCCAAAAAAATGGATTCTATCGGCTTCAATCATTACGTTAATTATTTTTCTTATACCGCACAGTTTGCTCGGTTCGGAATTGGATTATTCAAAAATTAAATAATTCCAAGTCTAAATTGGTAGATTAAATTATTATTTTTTTCGCGCGGATTATAATTATAAGTTAACTCAGTTCCTAAGATTTAACAACTGCTTATTTACTACTTCTTTTTTTTCTCTGAGTTGTGGAGGTTGATTAGATTTATTACTATAATTTTGTAGTTGCTAAAAATAATCATTAGAAAAATGCAAAAGAAGCTATCATTACAAAATCAATTTTTTCTTGTTGTAGTTGCAATTGCGCTGATTACACTGCTTATAATTTGGACTGTAATCCGTCCGAAATATGAGACGTCTGTCATTAACGAACGACTAACAAGCGTACAACAATTGCAAATTTATACTATTGATAATCTTGATCGCAAGATAATGGAATGGTCAGATATAGCACGATTTGTCGCTTGGCAAGTTACTGAAAAACCTAAAGAAGGCGAAATTGTTCTTAGAATGATTATGACACTTCATCCGGAGATAGTACAAATTAGAATTACATCTAAAAATCTTGCAGATGAACTTTCAAGCCAAAACACAACTTATGCGCCGCCGATTATACAAGAAAAAGAGATAAAATGGGTTCAATCAAAAATCGATACCTCTTTATATATTGCTTGGCAAAATGACGATGCGGCAAAAATTAATTATTTCATCACCAAAATATATTTCCAAGTTCAAGACAACCCATTCGTTATCACAACAACTTGGGATGCGAAAAGGTTAGAAGAAATCAGAACCGGATTACCATTAGGAGAAGATTACTATGCCGGTATTCAAAGTCGCAATGCAGTTTTATTGCAGAACAAATCTCCTTTTAACCCAATCGAAACAACCAATGCAGATGAAAATTTAAGCACGATGAAATCCGTCAAACAAGATAACGAAATGTGGCGCGTGTTGATCAGCGCTTTTAAAAGCGCAGAATTATGGATGATTATATCGGTTCCAGAACGCACAATTATAAAACCTGTTGAAGATTTATTTCTATATACAAGCTCGTTCATCGTTAGTTTATTCTTTATGGTAATGGTTTTTGGTTGGTTTCTTACTCACCAAATAAGCCGACCTATTAAACGCTTAATTCAAGATGTTCAACGTTTAAGCAATTTGGATTTTACTCAACCAATTCAAATTCCAATTATTAAAGATTTACGCGGGATGGGGGAAACGATAGAATTGATGCGTTTAGTTCTCGAAAAATATCAACGCCTAAATGTTGACAAGATTATTCTTGAAGAATGGAAAAACAAACTTTTCATGACACACAGCGCTGATATGATAGGTCTTACCGACGGGATGGGTAATTTTATTTTCCGCAATGAACAATTAGAAAATTTTAGCTCATCGCTTTTACCAACTCGACCGATAAAATCAAAATATGATCTATTAACTCATCCAACTATATCAAAAATAAAAGAGACTTTCCGAACAAACGTAACGGACATGCTTGAAGTCAACTTAGCGCAATCGGAAATAAAAACACAGGTTGACACAAATGCATCGCATTATTTTAGAGTTAACGATTTGACCATTATTCGTAACGGTGAAAATTACGGCTCGTTGCTCATCTTTCACGATTTAACAAACGAAAGATTAATCGAAAAGATGAAGACCGATATGATTAATGTAGTAGTTCACGAACTGCGCAATCCTGTAGGAAGTATTATGGGATTCGCAGAAATAATGCTAATGGATATAAACATTAGCAATGAAGAGCGAAGAGAATTTTTAGAATTGATTCTAACAAGCAGTAAAAATCTTAGCAGTTTGATAAACAGATTTTTAGAAATATCACGACTTGAATCGAGACGAATAGAGTATCCGAAAATCAGCTCTGATTTTACATCTATCGTAAAAAAAGTAATAGAAACACAAAAGCCGCAATTATTAAGCAAGTCGATAACAGTTGAACTTGATATAACGGGAGATATTCCAGCAATAACTGTATCGCCCGATTTGATGCGAGAAGCGATTTTAAATCTTTTATCTAATGCTATAAAATATGGCAACTCAAATAGAGTAATCAATATATCGATTTCGATAGAAAATGAGGACGTAGTATTTACTATCACCGATCACGGGTATGGAATTCCCCCCGAAGCGCAAGAAAAATTATTTACGAAATTTTTCCGTGTTTATAATCCAAAAGCATCTGAAGAAATAGGAACAGGACTTGGCTTAGCTTATGTAAAGGAAATTGCAGCATATCATGGCGGAAGCATTTCCTTAGAATCAAACCAAGAAATTGGTTGTAAATTCACATTTAAAATACCAACTTTAGCTCATGAATCTAAAGAAACACTATAGTTGAGGTATTAAATAATGATGAGATATTTATTAACAATAATCTCATTTAATCTTCTAAGCATATCACTTGCGCAACCACAAAAAGTCGGATTGCAATTCGACGCATCTTCTATTTACAGTACGGCTAATAAATTAATTGGCGATTCAACTTGTTGGCCCATTTTAATTACTTCAGCAACGCGGGATATTGCTACAAACAGTTTTTTTCTAGATCAGCAAGCACAAATCAAAGTAAAAGAATTTGCGTTACTTCACAAGAAGGTGAAAACTGCAAGGTCGAATTTAAACCGACAAATTAAAGAAGGAGCAAAAGTATTTGCGGCTACAGAATTAGATTCTGTAACTATTTTATCACACAATTACGACCAAAACATTTCCGAAGCAAACATTGAAAAAGCTGGAAAAGCAGGAATTGAATTAATCAACAAAGTAGCTATTATTGAAAAACTTATTAACGAGCGACGCACCGAGGGAATTGATGCAAAACTTGCACAAAAAACAGGAATCGTAGATAAACGCAAAGGACTGCTTGGCGCTTGGCAATCGGCATATATTGGTGATTTATTTGCATCGTATGATGGCGTTCGAACGGGAGCGGCGAGTCTGGCCCAGTTATTCTTTACAGACGGCGTTGATGTAACTGTCGATCCGAATACTATTGTTGTTATTCGCGAATCGCGGAGAGACAAGCTTAACCAAGTAGTAAAACGAGACATTGCTTTAGTGAACGGAAGTTTATTAACAAAGCTTTCTGCAAAAGCAAAAGATGAAAGCAACTTTGCTTTTCGCACAGGAACTTCCGAATCGATAATTAAGTCGAACAAATTTTGGGCAAGCTCTATTCAAGATAAAAAAGCTAAACTTTCCAACTACGATGGAACAATTAATTTGACGGCGAGCAATGTACAAATAACCTTGCAGCAAAATCAAGGCACTGTTGTAGAAAAAGGGAAACCTCCTTTACCGCCAGTCAATCTTTTAACCGCACCGCAATTAAACTGGAGCAAACTTGACACTATTGTATATAGCAATAAAATTGTTTTGCATTGGACTAAAATAGATAACTCTGTAAGTTATAATGTTGAAGTATGCCCAAGTAAAAATTTTGATCGAGACTTAAAAAGATTTTCTGTTAACAATCCTACATTGCAATTAACGGGTTTGCCATTGGGTTCGGTATATGTTCGTCTGCAAGCCGTTGATATGTACGGTTTACGCGGTGTCGATTCGCCTGTTTATCAAATAATCAGAGTAAAAGATACTCAACCGCCACCAATACAACTCGATGGCTGGGATATAGATAGAAAATATACAACCAAAGAATCATTAACAATTAAAGGACGCACTAAATCTGACGCACTATTAACAATAGATGGGGTAAAAGTTGACGTTTTAAAAGATGGCTCTTTTTCTTTTAAAACCATATTAACTAAGCGGGAAAAGCTATTAAAAATCGTAGCCACCGATCAATCGGGCAATACAATTACACGCACACTTTCTATTGTGCCTATCGACGCAGAAAAAGTATTCAATATTCAATGGAATGAAAAAGTAGATGATACAACAATTTATGCAGTGGCTGAATTTATTGAAGCTAGAGGCAACGCTTATCCGGATATAAAAGTTACAGCGTCTATTGGAAACGAACGCACGGTAGTGCAGACAAATTCTCAGGGAGACTGGGCAATTTCAATTAAAGCGATAAAAGGCGACAATTTAAGACTAACATTTGATTCAATAACCGATGAAAAGACAATTGGAACAAAAGTTTGGAAAGTTAAGTGATAAAAATAAATTTCAACTAAAACAATAAAGTAAAATTTTCATTACACTATTTTGAAATGTCAAATATGCTCTCAGCAAAAAAATTAATCGGGTTGATTTGCGCCATAACATTCTGCTCAAACAACATTCATGCGCAAGATGTTTTTGCCTTCGTCTCCGGCAAAAAAGCTCTATCAACAGCCACAGGAGATTTTCTACATCAATATGATTACTGGATAAATCCTTCGTCTTCCGCTCAGTCGGTATCTATTCAGATATTCGATGCGGGACTTGGAGGCGTAGCAGATGTAATAATCGGAAGTCCAGAAACAAAAACTACATTCCAACTATTCTCAATTGATTCTATTGATTATGGCGCTCCGATTAAAATTCTTGTTACAGGGAACGAACAAAAATATATAAATCGTTGGTTCTCAATTGCATCGCTAGACCCAACGACCTCCCCTAATGGATGGATATTACGCGTTATTGCGTCGGATGGAGACGATGTAAACGCTTTTAAGTTGGGACTTGTTGATAACAAAGGCGAAAGTAGAGTCGGCAAAGAATGGATTATTTATTCTTATGAATTACCTATTTGCTTATATAATGTTTCCGAAAATAAAGAAGTTCAAATACGACCGCACTTAGCTTATGGATTAAAGAGAACTGAAATACAATCATTCGGCGAAGAGCTTTCTACTGTTTTTGTTAGAGACATTTTCGGTGAAACCTCGCGCTTACCTATAATCGCTTCATTTATGCAAACTTTGGTGGGAGACATACAAAACCAATGGGGTGTTTCCATCGGCGGTTCGGCTGTCAAAATTAACAATCTTGTAGTGCGGAGCAAATCGGATTCAGCTATCGTTTGGGAATGGATGCCAACGATTGTGCAGAAACCCCAATCTCCATTTATATCAATTAACCAAAATGGAATAAATAATTGCAACTCTGTTCTATTGCTATTATCCGATAATACTCGCCGAGAAACCTACGGCTCTTCGCCAATTTGGATAATTGGCGATACAAAAGTTAGCGCCGATTCAACAATATTTGAATTCCCAAAGGCAGGCGTATATAATGCGCAAGTCCTTATTCCAACAACTGGTTTATTGTTCCCAAAATATTGGCTGAAAAATTTTAAGGTAACCATCAACATTCCTCCTGTTGCCATTATTACAGGCGCAGAAGAAATTATTTCTCCGGGCAAAATACTTTCGCTCGCTTCAAATCAATCTTATGATCCAGAGGGAAGCGCTTTGCGCGTTCAATGGTATATCAATGACGAATATCGCGGCAATCAATCAACATTAAAGTTTAGCAGTTTAATACCCGGAATTTACCATATAAAATTAATTGTAGATGATGGCGCAATTAATTCATATTGTCATAACTCATCAGATATTAAAACCATACGCGTTAACGCTCAACCTTACGCGGAAATTAGCGCGCCCAGAATTTTAGGCCGATCAATCGAAACAAAATTCTTAGTTAAAAATGAATTTGACAGCGATAATGATAATCTTACTTATGTATGGAGCGGAACGGGAATTGTCGGCGCTTACAAACAAAAAAGCGTAATTATAAAACAAGAAAAAGCAGGGACATATCAAATTACGCTAACTGTAGATGATAACACGGGAACTACAAATTCTATTTACCGCTCAACAATAGAATATAGAGTTAATGCCGATCCTGTGCCGGCTTTTATTTTACCAGCTCAAGCCGCGCCGCACGACAAAATTCAACTCAGCGCGGTTAATACAATGGATCCAGATAATACAAATCTAAAATTCCATTGGGTATCAAGTGATGGATCTGAACTTGTAAGTCCGGAAGCTACTTTGTCATTTGACGCTCCCGGCGATTACACAATTACGCTAACAGTTGATGACGGCGAGGGCGTTGAAAATTCTGTACAAACCTATCTACGCTCAATACATATAAATGCACCACCAGTTCCGATAATTACAGCAGTAGATCATTCAACAAACGCCCGACAGGTTTTTTCAGCGGAAAAATCTTATGATACTGATCAAAAGAATCTTAAGTTCACTTGGGAGTTCGGGGATGGAAGCATTGGAACAGGGAAAACAGTTACGCATACATACCAGAAAAGCGGACGTTATACAGTTAAACTTACAGTCGATGATGGTCAGAAACAAACAAATAGCATCCAATCAACAACGCACACATTGGTTATTAATAAATACCCGATTGCACAATTTTCGATTCCAGTAAATTGGGAACCTGAAAAACCTTTAATAGTTGATGGAACTAAAAGCTATGATCCAGATGGAAAAATTTCTAAATATACTTGGTTCATAAATGGAAATGAATCCGCAACAGACTCAATAAGTTCCTTAATTTTCCCAGAGCCAGGCAATTATGCCGTTGCCCTAAAAGTGAAAGATGATTCCGGGTTCGAAGATGCAGTTGGAATAAAAACAACGTCGATCCACATTAACTATCCTCCTGTTATCAAGTGGCAAAAAACACCCGATATTGCAGAAGAGAACGAAACAATTACTTTCGATGCAAAAGGGACATATGATCCAGATGGAAAAATAAAAGAGATCGTCTGGAAATTTTCCGATGACATAGTTTTAAAAGGAATGAAAGTTACACGCACATTTACTAAATCTGGCGTAATGAATGTTCAAGTTTCTGCAGACGATGGAGAAGGTTTTAGTAATTCAATCCAATCTAAAAATTTCAATATTCTGGTCAACAACAAACCAATAATTGTAACCAAACCTTTTATTCGGAGCAATTCGCAAGTCGTTTTGCTCGATGCAAGTCAAAGTTACGACATAGATGGACACGCATTAAAGTTTGACTGGTTGCTTTCTGATGGCTCGCGGCGGAACGAGGCGTCCTTTAATTGGAAAGCGCCAAAAGGCGGAGTGCATTTTATTACGCTTACAGTTGATGACAGACAAGGAAAAAAGAACAGTATAGTGCGCGAAACAATCCGATTGATTGTGAACCGCCCACCGGTAGCTGTTGTTGATTCAATGATTTATTCTTGCACCGGAATGACAATTTTATTGAACGGCGCTCTCTCAAACGATCCAGATGGCGACCCAATAACAATGCATTGGAATTTTGGCGATGGCACGTTTTCTACAGAAACAAATCCGGCAAAGGTTTATACTAAACCCGGATTTTATTCAGTCAAATTAACTTTAAGCGATGGTTTTTTTGAGCAACCCACAATAGCTACAATTCCAGTTATTATTGAAGGTTCACCTCAGGCAGTTCAAGGATTCAGCGATACAACAATTTGCGTGAGCACCCCGCTAACTTTCGACGGCTCGAGAAGCAGTGATCCAAATGGACCAATTGGATCATACACATGGGATTTTGGAGACGGAATAAATGCGTTCGGCAGTATTGTTACACACGCATACTCTAAGCCAGGAAATTATTTTACTACTTTGACAGTTGTTGGTGCTGGCAGCGGTCGTTGCAGCCGTGTGCATCAAGCAACTTCATCAATAAAAGTTGTAGAAGGTCCTATTGCAGAATTTTCACTTCCCGATGCGGTTAGTATAGGCGAGGAAATAATCGTTGATGCATCCGCTTCGCGCGTTAACGGAAAAATTCTCTCCGCCAAATGGGAGACACAATTTAAAGATGTTTTGATAACAAAGGATGGCAGGCAAGCACAATTCAATTTTGATGAAGCTGGATTATATTCAATCCGTTTAACAATTACTATCGAAACATCAACTAATTGTAATTCATCTTCAATTGTAAGAAATGTGCGCGTTAATGCGCCGCCCGTTTTAATTTGGGACGCACCAAAGGATATTGGGCTTGGTGATCCGCTTGTATTAGACGGATCAAAATCTTACGACACCGATGGCATCATCAAAGAATTTTTATGGACTTTAGAAGGAAAAAAGATTGGCTCAACGCCTATTGTTTCAATTCCGATGAACACAGCCGGTGAACACGCAATTACTTTACAAATAACGGATAATTCTGGAACATCAACTCGCACAGTTTCAAAAACTATAACAATTCGAGTGAACAGCAAACCCGATCCGGTAATTGTAATTCCAGATCCAATTTATGAAACTGAATTAGTAAAACTTGAACCACAATATTTAGTTGATAACGACAATGATAATTTGAACTTCACATGGAAAGTTAACGGCGTAATCCTCTCAAAGCAGACCACAGAATTTACCGGAGGGAAACATACAATAACGCTAATTGCAGACGATCAGCGCGGATTAAAAAATTCAATTGATTCAGTTCAGAAAGAAATATATGTAATACCAAAACCAAATTTAAAATTAATTGACTTCCCAAAAGATTGGTTATTAGGCAGCGAGATGAATATAACTGAAATCACGAATATTCCTTACACCGGATTTATTCTTGATCTTGTAATGGATAAATTGTGGTTAGCTCAGAAGCCCGGAGAACAAACAATTGCAGTTGGTTGGGCTCCGCGCAATAAGATAATCACTCAAGAAAATTTCATAATTAATGTATTGCCTTTACTGGAGTTTGTAAATCCACCGAAAGCAAAAACAGTTCAATGGAATCCATCTAATCCATCAATTATTTTGACAGCCCCCAACTTAAATCGGCCTGAAGCTCGAAAAATAATCTACGAGTGGAGAAAAGGTAAATCTGTCATCGGATACGGAAAGATTATCGAGTGCCCGTTGAATATCGGCAAAAATGTATTTACTGTGCTGGCGATTGATCAGGATATGTTTGGCGCGCGCCCAGCAGAAATTGAAATTATTGTGAATTGTGAATAAGATAGGCATATAACTTTCTATGGCAACAATCGTATTAGATATTGTTTAAACACAATACAATTACTTGGAAGGAATTAAAATATGGAAAAACATATACCATTAGTTGGCATATTAAATATTGTATATCGCTCGCTTGCAATTCTTTGTTCTTTTGCTATTTATGCAATTGCCTTTGGATTCAGATATTTATTCGAAATTATCGTGCGATATGATAATCAAGGGATGGAAGACGTGCCGATAGAAATTCTTAATATAGTGCCAATTGTACTTTTCGTAATCGGAACAATAATATTAATTGTTTCAATAGTCGGATTAATAGGCGCTATCGGTGTGATGAAAAGAAAAGAATGGGGAAGAATTACAATTCTGGTTGTTTCTTTCTTTAGTTTGCTTAACATTCCATTAGGCACACTGCTTGGCGTGTACAGTATATGGGTATTGTTTAACGACGAAACCATCAAATTATTTAATCCTGTACCCATAATTCCCAATCAAGCAACTAAACCTGATTAAACATGAAAATACTTGAAGTGGAAAAGGAAGTCCGAGCGTAACTGAAGATCAATACAACGGATTTGAAAGATTGTTTAGATAAAAAAACAATCACTACATCATCCCATAATATTTTTCTTTATAAATCTCTACCCCTTTTTTGTGATCGACAATCGGCAAGGGGTAATGCTTACCAACTACACATCCTAATTCTTTCTGCAGAACAAAAGGCATCTCGTAAGGGGCATGAATAAATTTGTGGGGTACTTTTACTAATTCAGGAATCCACCTTTTTATATACTTGCCGTTTGGATCAAATCTTTCGGATTGAAGTCGTGGATTAAAAATTCGCAACGGCTTCGGATCAACTCCGGTTGAAGCTGACCATTGCCACCCGCCATTATTCGATGCTGTTTCTATATCTAATAGTTTTTCTTCAAAATATTTTGCTCCTAATTTCCAATCGTGCATCAAATCTTTAGTTAAAAAAGATGCAACTATCATTCGAACGCGATTATGCATCCACCCTGTCGTGTTAAGCTGGCGAATACCAGCATCGACAATCGGATAACCTGTCAATCCATTTTTCCATGCGCCAAACAACTTTCTATCATATTTCCAAGGCATTCTATCAAATGCCTGGCGAAAATTTGAATTCAACACATGCGGAAAATGAAATAAAACAGATTGATAAAATTCTCGCCAAATCAATTCGTCAATAAATTTTTGAGCTGAAGCCCGTACTTTAATGTCACGGTTGTTTTCAGCAATTGTGAAAACATCTTCATAAATCTGTCTTACCGAAATGCATCCAAATCGCAAGTAAGCCGACATACGGCTCGTGCCATCAACTGATGGAATATCTCTTGTTGTAGAATAAGCCGGTAAAATATCCTTTAAAAATTTTTCCCATCTCTTATTTGCTTTTGATTCTCCTCCTTTTAATAATGGCTGAAAAATTTTTACATCTTTCTTTAATTCTCTGGCACTCATCAATTTTTCTGATTTTATTGATACGCTTTTAATCCCGCTTGGGTAACCGTACGGGGCAGGTAGCGGCATTTTCTTCCAGCTGTTTGCGTAAGGTGTAAATACAGTATATGGTTTCCCCTGCTGATTAAAAATTTCATCTGGCTCGATTAAAACACTATCCTTAAACGTGCGGATTTCTATACCATCTTTTTGATAAAGCTTAGCGATACAATTATCTCGCTCTAACGTGGCTGGTTCATAATCACGGTTGAAGTACAAAGCTTGCGGATTCACTTCTTTAATCAGCTGACTATGAACCTCTAAAACATTTCCATATTTGTAAATTAATCTTGCGCCAAATTTTTTAAGATTGAGATTTAGATTCGCTAAAGCTTCTGCCTGAAAATCGAAAATTGCACCATCGCTCAGCAGATTACTGATAATTTTTTTATCAAAGATGAAAAGCGGAATTAATGGCAAACCGGTCTTGGAGGCAAAATAAAGCGCTGGATTGTCGTGAATCCGTAAATCGCGTCTAAACCATACTATAACAGGTTTCAATCTATTCCATTTTATAAATTTTGCCTATGATTGCATTGCCGCTTTTAGTGTGTTCTTCATTAGCATTGCAACTGTCATTAAACCGACACCGCCAGGAACTGGAGTTATAGCTTTTGCTTTTTCGAACGCAGATTTAAAATGAACATCACCAACAATTCTATATCCTTTTGGAGAATTCGAATCATCAACACGATTTATTCCAACATCAATAACTACAACCCCATCTTTCAACATTTCACCCTGAATTGCTTCAGGTTTTCCGATTGCAGCAATTAATATGTCTGCAAATTTTGTGTAGCGTGTCAAATCCTCTGCACCAGTATGCGCTATTGTAACGACAGCATTAGCTCCTCTTTGTTTCTGTAAAAGCATGTTGGCAATAGGTTTACCGACAATATTACTTCGCCCCACCACAACAACATGTTTGCCCGCCGGGTCATTTCCACTTCGAATTAACATTTCCTGAATTCCCGCCGGCGTGCAAGAGCGAAATGTATCAAGCCCGATTACTAATTTCCCAATACTCATAGGATGGAACCCATCTACATCTTTTCTCGGATCAATTGCTTCTATTACTTTCTGTTCATCAATATGTTTTGGAAGAGGAAGTTGAACAAGAATTCCATGAATTTTCGGATCGTTATTATACTGAGCAATTTTTTCTAGTAATTCTTTTTCCGAAGTCGTTGCGGGCATTCGATCTGTAAAAGAATAAAATCCCATTTCTTGCGAAACCTTGCCCTTAGATTTTACATACGATTCTGATGCAGGATTATCACCCACTAAAACGACTGCAAGCCCGGGTATAATACCTTTTGTCTCTTTTAATTTCGTTGTCTCTATAATTATTTCTCGTTTGACTTCCTCTGCAATTATTTTTCCATCAATAATTTCTGCCATAATTTTCCTCTACTTATTATCGATTAACAATCATTAGTTTGTAATTTGTAGTAATTTATTGTATTTAAAGTTATATGAAAATAGAAACTTATTAAAATATATTTTTTTTCTTTACTCTGTATCTCGCCGATGATTCTGCTATTCGAAAACCAATCTGTCTTTTTTCTTTGATTGGCGGATCAATCATTTGTTTTATTGCTTCGACAATAGATTGGATATCTTTATCATGCGTGTCGATCCTTTCTTCCAGCAAAAGTAATTTCTTTTCAAGGTCTTTGTGGCTTGATAGAAACTGCCTTAATCGAACAAACGCTTTGATAATTTGAATGCTCATTTGAATGGCGCGTTCACTACGCAAAACCGTAGCAAGCATTGCCACGCCATGCTCAGTAAACACATAAGGCAAATATCTACGGCCGCCTTTTCCACTTTTTGAGGTCACAAATTGTGACCTCAAAGATTTATATTCGCGTTCGGATAATTGAAACATGAATTCTGACGGAAAACGTTGAATATTGCGTTTAACAGATTGGATCATAACTTTTGTTTGCACACCGTACATCATTGCAATATCTGCATCGAGCATTACTTTATAACCGCGAATAAGAAATATTTTCTTTTCTATGCTTTGTGAAATAACACGTGGATATTTTACCATAGAAATCTCTCCCTTCAATTTATTGTATCTGAATACAATTATAGAATAGCAAAATTTAAAAACTAGGAAATATAATCGGTTCTATTTTAATTGCTTTTCCCGTCTCTAAATTTACTTGAATAAAAACTGCGCATAGTCTTACATCATGCTCAGCAATTTCAAATTTATATGGAGTTTGAAATTGAAACCTACGGATTGCTATTTCTTTCTTCATGCCAATCACTGAATCGTAAGGACCGGTCATTCCGACATCTGTAATGTAAGCAGTGCCTTTCGGTAGAACATGAGCATCTGCTGTTGGAATATGTGTATGAGTGCCAACAATTGCACTTACTCGACCATCTAAATGCCAAGCAAGAGCCATTTTCTCGGCAGTTGCTTCTGCGTGCATATCAATTATGATAGCCTTCGTTTCATTTGCAATTTTGCTTATAGCCCAATCAGCAGATTTAAATGGACAATCTATTGTTTGCATGTAAGTACGTCCTTGTAAGCATATAACCCCCACTCGCCCCTTTTCTTTCAAATCATATATTACTAAACCATTACCAGGGTTTTCACGCGGATAATTTAAAGGTCGCAAAATATTTTTCTCTTTAGAAAGCAACGATTTTGCCGACCACCGATCCCACAAATGATTTCCAGTTGTAATTACATGCACGCCCAATTCAAACAGAGTTTTTGCGTCTTTTTCTTCAAGTCCTTTTCCTTCGGTTACATTTTCTCCGTTCGCTATGCAAAAATCGATTTCATATTTCTGAAAATATTGTTTTAGTATTGATGAAGTCAATGTCAATCCCGGCTTACCATTTATATCGCCTATAAATAATATGTTTAATACTTTTGTCACCTAATGTCTCATATATAATTGAATAATTGCTTAAATATAAGAAGATACTTAATTAAGACCAAGAACACGGTCATAAACTCTTTTTGTAATTTCTCCTGTTCTTTTCCAGATAAACTCTTTTACAATCCGATTAGCAAGTTCTTTATCTTTCTTTTTTTCTAATGCCATCTTTATTCCATCTGCAATATCTTTTACTGAATACGGATTTACATAAATTGCTTCATCTTTAAAATAATCTTGTGTTCCTCCGAATGGCGTTATTACAATTTTAGCTCCTGTAATAGCTGCTTCTAGAGCTGCAATTCCCGGGGTTTCAAATAGCGATGGTAAAACAAAAACATCGCAAGCCGCGTATGCCGAAGCCAATAACATAGAATCATGATTGATCGCATCTATTATTAACAAGCGTGGGTTCCGTTTAGCTCTTTCTAAACACTCTTTGCCAGATGGTGAATTTTCAATTCGCCCAATTATTACCGCAGGACGATCGACGTATTCAAGCGCTTGGATTAAGCGCAACACATTTTTGCGGGCTGGGCCAATGTGTCCTACAGAAAGTATAAAATCTTTTATACCATATTCACGCACAAACAAATCGGGTTTGGCATACGAAAATCTTTCTTCAACTCCATTTGGAATAACTGTAATTCTATTTTTTGGTATTCCAAAAGCTTCTTCAAATAATTTTGCTTCATCGTGCGTGTTTGGTGTAATAGCTTTAGCCCAACCGCACATTTCAGCAATCAATCCATAATCAGTCCAAATACCTCGGAGCATACGGCTTACTAATTTATCTGCTGTAACTACTTTTTTCACTAATTTAGCGGTTCTTCTTGTGAAAAAAACCGGTGAAATGACAATTGGAATTCCTTGCGCTTTAATTGCGCGTGCAAAATGATAGGTTGCAATATTTGCGGCAAAAATATGCACTAAGTCAAATTCCTCAGAATGAAAATCGCTCCACATATCGAATAGCGTCACATGAACGCCTAAGTTTTCTAACGCCTCTTTAGTCTGAAGCGCTTGAGTGCGAACACCGCCTCTTACCAAAGCTGTAGCTTGACTTGTAGCAAACAATACGTGCATTATTTTACCTTATTTTTTTTCTAAAGATATTAAATAATGTGTCAATTCCAAGTATTAGCGGAATTCGGTAATTAAATTGCCGTGAGCGAAGAAAATCATCGGGGGCTGACCAAGCGGCGGGCTTAGGATCCCAACGAACTGTTTCAAGCATTATCTGTTTAGCCACGGGAACAATTGCTTCCGTTCCATCAGGTTTAGTTATACGAATATACAGCGATTTTTCTTTCTGGATTCCACGTATATGAATACAACCTTTAGTATATCTAAATTCTGGTATAGAGTTAATACGCAATTTCCACCAACTTGCGTATTCACTTATATTTTTTGCTGGAATATGTTCACGGCGCATCTCCTGAAATAGCCAATCTAGAACCGAAATATTCTCGTCGTTAGGATGATGGTAAAAGAAAAGCGGTTCTCGCCTTGCAACTTTTTTCTGGATTACTTCCGCAAAATAACGAACCATTTGTTTATCGGTATAACTTTGTCGCTTTAAGCTCCCGATACATATCGGATGGAAGGGAATTTGGAGCACTCCACATTTTCTATTATACAATTTCGGAACACTGGGAAGATTATCATAATCGTATGAAAACTCGGACGAGTATTCAAAGCCGCTATCAATTATTGATCTGCCAAGTTCTTCGTTCCACATCCCAAAAGGCGATGCAAATCCTTTGGGAGATATTTTAGATTCTTTTAGAATATTTAACGCTTTATTGATGTTCTCGATATTAGACTTATAGTCTGAAAAAGTTTTATGTTCATAACAATGAACGCCAATTTCATGAAGCGACTCGCGTGAAAGTAATTTCAGAATATTTTTATGATTTTTCAGATCAACAAACCAAGTTGCCGGAATTCCATTTCTTTCTATAACCTTTGCCAAAATTTTTATCTGCTCAAACGTACCTTTGTCTGTGTCTATCCGAAAACAAAATATTGAGCGTGAACCATTTGGATAATACCACAATTGGGCAAAAGGTAATTTTCGGCGATGATGGAGAATTTCAAGACATTGTGAAACTAAACATCTGATTTCTCCCTTCGAACTGAGAGAAACTTTTTCAAACGGACGGCGTCTTGCCGGCGAATAGAAAGATTTATAAGCCGTGCGACTATCAAGTGCGACTTTCGATGAATCGAAAGGCAGGGCTATTAGATGTTCGCCAGCTTGAGAACTGACATAAGCCGCAATGCTTCTTTTATTTGTTATCAAATCATTTGCATTCCAAGGAAGTTGACATCGACTATATACATCTATTATTCCGAGCGACTGAAATATCGAACTTTTTGATGGATATAAATATTCTATATTCACATATTGGCAAGTAGTTTGACGCAACCTTGCATAAACCTTAACCGAGCATAAAACTGCTCCGCCGAGCGCTAAATATTGTCGTAGCATTTCCGATTCACGGTCATCTACATCATCACTTGCAACTACAACGCTGTATTCATTCGGAAGCATTGAATCCCCAACAACGTCAAAGGGAACACCGATTTGTTCAAGCAGTACTTCCCAACCTATTCTATCACCAAGAATCCCAATTCTTAATTTCATGCAAACCTCTTTAATAGAAGTTTTACATCTTTCTTCTCTATTGCTTTCAAAACAAAAATGAAAAAGATATAACTAAAGATTCCCATCAAGATTGCAATTATAAAACTATAAGGTAAAACCAGCTCAACAATAGTCGCCATTAATATTACAGAAAAAATGACACGAATTATATTTTTAGGGGATTTTATTTGAATAAATTTACATAATGAACGATATATCAATACTACACTCATTGCCTCGGCGAGAACAACGCCAAACGCTGCGCCGTAAGCTCCAAATCCAACCGCTCCAACGCTTACAAATATTAAATAAAATGCGGCGGTTATTACCATAATTTTTCCATAAATTTTTTCACCCCCTGCTCCAATTAAACCGGATGTATAAACAGTGTGCATCATGGTCAACAGGAAATACCAAACCAATATTCTAAATACGTTTGCCGACGTAACATATTCAACGCCAAAAATAAACCCGATAATATCCTCTGCAATTAATGAGCCGCCAACCGCCGCAGGCAATGCAATTATCCATATCCATTTCATCGTATCAAAAAGCATTTCTGAAAGCTTTTCAGGCGAATGAGTTTGCTTACGGGCAGAGGCAGGTATAAGCAATAAAAATAAAATTCTATCTCCCATCATCAAAAAATAAACCAACTTACCGGCGGCGCTGTAAATACCAACGCTTGTTTTATCGCTAAAAATTCCAAGCGCTATTGGTGGATAGTTTATCACAAATGATGCTAAAATTATTCCAACGGCAAGCGGCAATGATGTCTTTAATATAGAAAACGACGGCTTTAGAATTATTCGAGTTGATGGATATAAAAAACGGAACCGTAGCAACATTAAAGCCGCCGCCGAACATTCACCTACAATTGAACCAACCGCCACCCACATAATATCGCTAGAAGATCGAACGAACAACAAAATAATAACAAGGTACACAAATGCTTGAGTCACTCTTGCCGCGCTGACAATCCCCATTGTTTCTTTACCTTGAAAGAACCAATCTAAAAAGAATATTTGCGGCAATATAGCGCATGAAAATAAAATAATAAGCCATGCAAGCGCAGAATCCTGAACGATTAGTAAGACTGCTATAGATACAAAAACGATAACAATTAACTCTGTTATTATCCTACTGCCGATGATTTGCCCGATCAACTCTGGAGATTCGCCTTGCGCAATTCTTTTAGTTCCGAGTAATGGAAAACCTGCCGCCCCTAAAACCATGCTATAGGCAAGCACTGCAAAGCCAATATTTATAGCGCCAAA
>JBBIII010000010.1:0-50272 GCA_037446575.1 Ignavibacteriales bacterium | reverse complement strand
AAATCCGCCGTTGTTTGGAGGATTGAGCTACGGGTGCGCAAGCACACGGAGCAAAATCCGCCGTTGTTTGGAGGATTGAGCTACGGGTGCAATTAATTAACATTTTAATTATAGCAATAAAAAAAGCGAGATTCAATTTAACCGCAAAGAATTTCGCAAATGTTTTATTTTGCACTCAAGTTTATTTATCTGCTAACAGTTTCTCGATGCATTCTATAACTTCAATTTCAGTAGGTTTTATACCTGGTGCAAATTTATTTACAACATTGCCATTTCTATCAATCATATATTTCTGAAAATTCCATTTTACGGAACCAGCCATAGGCGATTCCTCCGTAAGAAATTTATACAAGGAATGTTGATCATCTCCCTTTACGCTTATTTTGGAAAAGAGGTCGAAAGTAACTCCATAATTGAGAGAACAAAATTCTTTTATTTCTTTATCAGTTCCCGGCTCTTGTCCTAAAAAGTTATTTGCCGGAAAGCCAAGAATTACAAATCCTTTATCCTTATATTTTCGATAAATTTCTTCGAGTTCCTTATATTGTTTTGTATATCCGCATTTAGAGGCGACATTAACAATCATTATTACTTTGCCTTTGTAATCGGCAAGAGATTTTTCGCTTCCCTCTATTGTTTTCATTGTAAATGAATAAATTTTTGAATCCATTTTTTTCTCCTTCTCCTGAGCATTGAGTATCATTGCAATGCTGACTATTAAAATAAAACTTATTATTTGTCTCATCGTAATTTCCTTTTATTGATTTAGTTGTTAATATTTAAACAACAAAAAATAGAGAATAAGTTTCAGTTTGAAGGAATTAATTTCTTTCGGCAGGCGTGCATAAATTATAATTGCCATAACTTAATGGTCATAACAATTAATTGGGATTTTTTTGAATCGGGATTAGTTATTATTTCCAGCTGGAACTATCCACCATGCAATTATATATCCGAATAAAAATGGAAGAATGCCTGTCGCCAAGCCCAAGAATATCATGGCAAGCCGTATAATAGTTGGATCAAGATCCATTAATTCACCAATGCCTCCACAAATCCCAGCGATTTTTTTATTTGTTTGCGAACGATAAAGTTTTTTCATTGAATAACTCCTGTTTAGTATTAGTTAGAATATACGGTTGAAGTTTCAATGGGTTACAAGGAAATAAAAAAGCTATGAATGAATTTGTTTGTCTTCATCATATTGCTGTTCTACAGAGATTGGTTTTCTCATTATCTTAATTTTGCTTCTTCCCTGTTTATATTTAAGTCGTTTCTCGTTTGAAGTGACAGTAGGTTGGGTTGTAATTCTTTTTTGTGGATTTTTTAACGCTAATCTCATTAAATTTTTAAACTTATCTATAGCTATTTGCTTATTTTTCCACTGACTTCGTGAATCTTGCACGACTATACGTAAAGTACCCGAAGATTTAAGATATGTCGATAGATTCATTAAAAGAAGCTGACGGATTGATTCTGATAAAGATTTTGAATGTGCGATGTTAAAAATAAGCTCTACCCTTGTTTCAACTTTATTTACATTTTGCCCGCCTGGACCACTGCTTCTACTCGTTTGAAACTTTACTTCAAAAAATGGAATTTTTAAAGCTTGAGTGATTTCTATGTATGAACCGATTCGCAATTTTTTTTAAAAGAAATAATAATGTGCAGCTATTTGTGGAAGCGGAATTACCCTTCCATCTGAAAAGAATACAAACATTGCCCCCACGGAAACATGTAATGCATCTTTTACCTGAAATTCTCCACCTGCTCCCGCACCTATTCTAAATGGAGCAGAAGTTTCATTACTCCCAGAGCCATTATAAAAGTACGCTATAGCAGAACCAACATAAAAACGCGTTTTATTGTCCCTCACTAAATCGTATTGATATTCACAACCTATACTCATTAAAAGTCTATCCGCTGGCTTCATTATTCCAAACACGCCTTGAATTGAAGATTTAGACGGAAGATGTGAACGAAAACTTATGCCTACACCCGATGCCCATCCTGCCGCAAATCCTAAACCATATACAGGTTGACCTAAACTTTTAGCGGCAGACAAACCCGAAGTCGTTACTTGCGCATTTGCAAATGATAACCAAATAAACAATAATAAAAACCAAACGCAAATTTTATTTTTCATCAAACTCTCCAGACAATTTTAAATGTAGAATTAAGTTAGTCTGAAGATAAGATACAACTTTCTGTTGAATAAGGAAAGAGTCCAAGCTCTATATTAATATTTTTAGAACTCAGCGCTAATACCAATCGATGGTAATATTCCTATAGAACCTACTTGTTCTAATTTACCTGTTCTCTGATTATATCTTGGGACATCTATCGGTTTTCTATTATAAATATTCTGTATATCAATATAAGTGATAAGCACCCATCTATCGAAGAACCATTTTCTATCTACACGAACATCAAGACTATGGTTGGCAACAATGCGCAAAGCGTTATAGAAGCCGGCTAATTTTAATCCGTTAGTGCCGTAAGGAGTATAGGGTCTTCCTGTTGCATATCTGAATTTTGTACTGAACTCCCATTTCTCATTAAAAATATATCCGCCACCAAGGTTAAGTATCCATCGCTGGTCGAATGAACTTGGGCGATAAATTCCATCCAAAGCTTTGAATTCTGAATTATTATAACTTATGCTCAGAGTGCCATAGCAAGGAATCTCGGATAATTTTTTCTGAACGAGTAGTTCAACACCGTACGCCTTACCTTCGCCCAAACTCGCTAATGGATCAAATCCAAACGAGGCGAATCCTTCTTCCGACCCGCCAAAACCTGCTCCAGTATTAGACAAAACCAAATAAGGGCGACTCATACTTGTAGGATAATTAAAATAATTTTTTGTGTAAGTTTCTATTGAAATTTTTGTATCGGATAAAATTAAATAATCCCAACCAATAACATATTGATCAGTGCCCACGAATTTCAAATTACGGTTTATTGGATTTGCCACTAACCATATATAGGAAGGTGACTGATAATAACGGCCAATGCTTGCGCTAACATTCATTACAGGCGACAACGAATAAGTTGCCGATAAACGTGGCGATAGAGCAAATTTATTTTCAATTAGATCAAAGTAATCTAACCTGCCACCAACCGTTAAGCGTGCACGTTCAATTGTTTGAGATATTTGAACATATATCGAAGACTTGTTTGCCATTGTTTTATAAATTGCCTGTAGCCCAATTGTCTCCCCAAAATTTGTAACTTGAGTTTTTAAGTCAAAATCACTTGAGAATCTAATAATCTTTGTCTGAACTCCAAAACTCAATTCGGTCATTTTTGTCAAATGCGTAACAAGATTGCCTTTCAAAGCCGATTCATGTTCGAAAGAGTTATTTCGAAAAATTGGATTTAAAAGCGAATCATTTTGCAAATAATCATAATCAACATAGGTCTGGCTAAAAGTAAGATCGTAAAATCCATTTGTCATTATATGTTTCCAGGTTACTCCTCCTACAAATTGATTCTGATTGCTTCCCAGTACACGCGAATTATTGAATCGTTTATCAGGCGTATCGTTAAAGAGTTTCACATTATCTAAAGCAGATATTCCGACAATCATAAGCTGATCTTTTGGAGTAAGTTTATAGCTTACTCTTCCTAAAAAATCCCAATATTCTGGAACAAAACCGAACCCAGCCGCTTTGAAAATAAAATCGAGATAACTACGCCGAGCAGAAAATACATAATTTCCTTTTTCATCAGTTGGACCTTCTAAATTTAGCCCAAACTGACTTGCAGAAATTGTTGCTTTACCTCCAAATTGGTCTGTTCTTCCATTTCTAAGATCGATAGTAAACACAGAAGAAAGTTTATCTCCATACTTTACTCCAAATCCTCCGGTCGAAAAAGAAGTTCTTTCTACAAAATCTAAATTAATAAAACTAAGCGGACCGCCGCTTGCTCCCTGTGTACCAAAATGATTTATGTTTGGAACTTCGATATTATCAATAATAAATAAATTTTCTGACGGAGCGCCACCCCTAACTATTAAATCATTTCTACCTGGTTGTACCTGAGCAACACCCGGTAATATAGAAATTGCGCGCACAACATCTTCCAATCCACCAGGCAACCTGCGAATTTCTTCATTGGTCTGTATAAGATTACTTAAAGGTTTATCAGGTATCATCTGGAAATAACTTGCATTTACCTGTACTTCATCAATTTGAATGATTGATTCAGTCAACTGAATTTTTATTTCGGTAGGTTTTGCCGTCGAAACCATAATATCAGTGGCAATAAACGGCGAATATCCTAATGCTGTAACTCGTAAAGATTGCATACCAACGGCGATATTCGGAATTTCGAATTTACCATTTATGTCAGTAGCAGCGCCAGATGCTGTTCCAATTACCAATACATTCGCGCCAAATATTGACTCGCCAGTAACGGAGCTAACTACCTGACCTTTTAATGTATTAGATTGTCCACTGTTAGGTTGTGAAAAGGAGTTATTACTCAATAAAATTAACAAGAATAATAATTTTAAAATCTTCATGTTCTTAACCATTTAATTAGTTCAAACTTGTATTACTGTTAATGGTTTAACAATGAAGAAAAATAAATAGTTCCAAGCTCTATTTTGAGGTTGACCAAAAATTAAGAGATATTGTCATTCCCACTTGTCCGCCTTTGGAGGAAAGAATTGGGAATCTTAGAATGAAAGAGAGTAAGATTCCCTCTTAAAACATGAGGGAATGACAGATGAGCTTGATGTCTGACACTTGCCTCAGAATTAGCAACGAGAAGTTTCTGACATCTAAATATGTAAAATTCTTGCTTTCGCGGGAATGACAACTTTTTAGTCAACCTCATGATTTTCTTTTGACCTTCGGAAGGTCTATTCTAATGCCTCATCACCTTACGAAGGTAGTAACAACTTCCCTTTTTCCATTATGATCTTATCATCAAACCAAACTGTTGGTTCTTTTATCAATCCATCTAAGTGGCTTGCGACTCTGATGTTGCCTCCCATAGATTTGTTATCACCAAAGGCAATATGAATTGTCCCCATAACTTTTTCATCTTCAATAATCTTACCTGAAAGAATAGCCTTATCATTAGTACCAATGCCGAATTCAGCAACATTAAAGGCATCCTTACCGTGAGGAATAAGTAGCGTTAACAATTTTTCTGCATCCTCTCCACCTGTGATATTCACGGCATAGCCATCTTTTACATCAATCGTGATTGGTTCTGTTACCATACCTATCCCAGCCATAGAACCATCTATAACTACAACGCCATTTGATAAATTTTCTAACGGAGCCAAGTAAGCTTCGCCAGTTGGAAGATTGCCCGATTGCCCCTTCTCGCGGAATAGCCCCGAGCTTGCATGTGCTTTTCTTCCTGCAATAGGGAGTATTATATCGGTTCCAGCAGGAGCTTTAACTTTGATGTTTTTAGTTTTTACCATCAACTCACAAAGCGCGGAGGTTCTTTTAGCTATTGCATTATAATCTGCATTCATACAGCGAATCATTATATCCTCAGTTACTCCCGGCAGTGTTGCAATTCTTGCGCCGTTTTCACTTGCATTACGGCGCGCATCTGTATGTGTTAAAGATTTTGTAGTCGGACAAAATACTACATCAACCTTTGCCATCAACTCTGCAATTTCAGCCGGCGGTTCCTCACCGTTGCTATTGCGTTCGATCATTTCGACAAGTAGAATTTCACTTGTAATTTCCTTTGTGGCTTTCCACAAAGCGTAACCAAGTTTTCTCATTTTTTCATCAGTTACAATGAGAACTTTTTCATTTGTTTTTGTTCCCATGCAATCGCGCACCGCAACAAGCGACGCCGAAAATAATTCGTTAGATATTTCCATTTTTATTCCCCTATTATTTTTTTACAGTGATAGTTTCGAGTCCATGACTATTTGGTCTTCGTTCTTGTCTCCATAAGAAATACGCGCATAACATTCCCATAATTCCCAAGCTCGCAAATATCCACAATCCCGGAATATATCCTTGCGCATTAGCTACACTTGCTGAAAATATATCATTTGTTGTTCCAATAAGCCAGCTTGTAATTCCCCAGCCAATTTGTTGGCAGAATGTCATCAATGCATAGGCAGTTCCTAATCGGGATTCATCAACAAGATACGCAACGGAAGGCCACAAAATGGCTGGAACTAACGAAAAGGAAATTCCCAACATAGCGACAGGCATCCATATCGGCAAATGCGCATAAGCAACTAATAGAAAACTTGGGATTAAAAAAAATGCACCGACTGTTAGAAGAAGAGCGCGCCTGCCAATATAATCTACCGTCAATCCAAAGAGCGGAGTAGCAAACATGGCTGTTAATGGCAATAGACCGTTTAAAAATGCCGCTGTTTCCGGTGAAACGCTATGCATGTCAATAAAAATTATATTAGCAAAACGTCGGAATGGAAAGATTGCCGAGTAAAAAGTAACGCACAAACCAACAATTAACCAATATTGTTTATCGAACTTGAACATATCTTTCCAAACTAATTTATCGGTCTGAGCCGCAAGTCCGAGCGAATATTTATTTTCGGCTTTATGTTCCAAAATAGCATAAATTAACCCGCCCAGTATACACAATATACCTACACTTGCCGCTAAAAGAAGCGGCGGTTGCCAAGAAGTGAACAGTTCGCCAACAATATTCCTCGAATTATCTGCCGCTACCGAGCCGAGCCGCGCAATTGATAAATTGATTGCCATTGCAAAAGATAGTTGTTTTGCTTTGAACCACTTTCCGAGTATTGTTGTTGCCGCAACAATGAGAGGTTCAGACCCAACTCCAAGCACAAATCTGCCAATCATCATCCCAATGTGCGATGGAAACAACGCAATGAATAATCCGCCAAGCGCCGCTATAAAAGCAAATATGACTATAGAGCGTTTGGTTCCTATTCTGTCAATTATTATTCCTCCAATAAGCAGAACAATCAAAGCCGCCACATTATATGCCGTATCTAATAATCCGATTTGAGATTGAGTAAAACCAAGTTCCGACTCAAGTAGCGGGCAAACCGGATTTAGCGCATCAAAAACATAATAATTGGCAAACATTGCCATGCTAACGAATAGAAGAACTGACCATCTGAAATGATTTGGCGGTTCTATTTTTTTTTGCGTTGAAACAATTTGCATTTTATTCTCTTACAAAAAAAAACGCTGTGCAATTTCTTGAACAGCGTTTTGTTACTATCAACTACATTTTATTTAACATTCTTAAGGGTAGAAATTAAAAAGTTCCAGAATTTTTCAACCGTATCAATATGAATTTTTTCATCTGGCGAATGAACGCCTTCTAAAGTAGGTCCGAAAGACACCATATCCATACCCGGGTATTTCTCTCCAATTATTCCGCATTCTAAACCAGCATGTATCGCCTTAATATGCGGTTCTTTGCCATAAAGAGCTTGATACGTTTCTTTTGCTGTGTTTAGAATTTTAGAATCTAAATTCGGTTTCCAACCGGGATATCCTTCTGTGGTCTTAGCATCGGCTCCACCAAGCTTTAAAATTGAAGCGACTGTGTGGACAATTTCGACTATCTCGGAAGCAACCGAGCTTCGTTGACTTGTAGTCAATTCAATTTTTTTCGCATCTGTACGAATAATCGCAACGTTGTTCGATGTCTCTACTAAGCCGGGTATATCGGCGCTCATTTTGACAACGCCGTGAGGCAATCCTGATATAGTTAGCAATATTTTTGTCTGTAGACTCTTTTTGAATACTTTCCCCCTTTTTTTGTCTTTCGCCTCTTCAAAGATAATTGTAAGGTCAGGATCTACTGAAGCAAGTTCTTCTCGTATTATTGAGTTATACTGAGACACAATAGCGCTTGCATCATTCAATTTTTTTACTGGAACATAAACAAGCGCTTCGGCTTCTCTTGGAATTGCATTGCTCTTGTTTCCAGCTTCTAACATCGAAATTCTAACGCCTATTTCATCTAACTTCAATAAAACACGATTAAGAATTTTAATCGAATTACCGCGTCCTTTATCAATTTCCAATCCTGAGTGACCGCCTTTAAGCCCCTTCACACGCACTATGGCTGGTGTATAATTTTGGGGTAGGGGTTCGTATGTTGCCTTCCAAGTTCCTATTGTATTTTTACCGCCTGAGCAACCAACATATAAAGCGCCTTCCTCTTCGGAATCTAAGTTCATCAAAGTTTTACTTTGAATAAAACCGGGCTCTAAATTATTTGCTCCGGTTAATCCGGTCTCTTCATCTACAGTGAAAAGGAATTCCAATGGCCCATGTTCTAATGTCTTATCTTCCATTATTGCAAGATTTGTAGCAACGGCAATTCCATTATCAGCCCCAAGCGTAGTTCCGTTTGCGGTCAAAATATTTCCATTAACTACAAGTTCAATTGGGTCTTTTTCAAAATTGTGAACTTTATCTTTATTTTTTTCGCAAACCATATCGAGGTGTCCTTGTAAGCACACCATTGGCGCGTTTTCACGGCCTAACGAGGCGGGTTTTCTAACCACGACATTTAACGCTTTATCGCGTAGAACTTCTAAGCCAAATTCTTCCGCTTTCGCTACAATATAGTCTGATATTTTCTTCTCATTTTTTGAGCCGCGTGGAATTTTGCTAATTTCGGCAAAGTATTTCCAAACCAACGCCGGTTTTAATCCTTGTAATGTATCTGACATAAATCACCTCAAAACTAAATTTTAATTTATTTCATTTTGTTATCTACTTTTATTAAATCACCACGTTCCATTTTTTGCAGAAATTTACCCAATCGTTCTTCTAAAGGTTCTACTGATTCACCATATATTTTTCTTAAGTTATCAGCAATTTCTGCTACGGTTTTATCACCATCAATTAATAGCCAAATTGTGCTGCCAATTTTATCTAACTTAACTCGGAAAAAAGGTTTTGCTAATTTAGGCAATAGCCATTTCTTTAACAATTCATTTTTGAACTTGGGAATTAAAATCGTTACTTTTCCATCGTCCGTTTTTTCCCATTCTCTTAGTCTAAGCGGTTTTAATTCCCAAAGATTTAATGTTTCCTTTTTTGTTTTCCGCATATTATCACATCGCCGCGCTCGGAGGCGCAGGTTCATCTGCTCTTCCGGCATTCTTCAACGGCACTTTAATTAATAGTACAGCTACGATGATAAATACTAAACTGCTTCCAATAAATGAGGGATCTGTAAATATTTTTGGAGTTTGAATTTCCCAGAAAGCCAATGCCGCAAAAACCAATCCGATTAACGCTTCACCTGCTATTAAACCAGCGGCGATCAATGTTCCATTATTTTCGATACGAACTTTTTGTGCGGCATTCATTTTGCGTTTCTCAGCTATCTTTTCCAAAACACCTCTGATTATTCCGCCGATAAAAATTGCGAATGTAGTTTCAAGCGGCAAATACATACCTACGCAAACAAGCATCGGACTTTTTACTTGAACAAGAATAAAACCAATTGCCAGCAAAATGCCGACTATAATTAAAGGCCATGCCATTTGTCCGCCTACAATTCCTTGCGAAACAAAAGCCATTAAGCTTGCTTGAGGCGCCGGCAATGCTTTTCCACCCAAACCAAGTCCACCTGTATTTATATCACCCTGATGCAATATAATAATTGGGAAAATCATAACAGCTGCTGCAACAATGACACCAATAATATCACCCACTTGCATTTTCCAAGGAGTTCCACCAAGAATGTGTCCGACTTTTAAATCTTGAAGCATCTCGCCGGCAACCGCCGCAGAAACGCAAATTACGCCGGCAACACCTAATACGGCGGCAACCCCAGTAATTCCTGTTTGTCCTAATGCCACCATTAATAACGCCGCTATGATAACTGTCGAAAGCGTTAAGCCGCTAATAGGATTATTGCTTGAACCAATAAGACCAACGAGATAGCCGGAGACTGCGGCGAAGAAAAATCCTGCAATTATCATTACAAAAGTTGCTGTTAGAGCTGCTGTAACATCCTGCGCAAAGAAATTGTAAAGAAAGAATGTAAGAACACCCATAGCTAAAATTCCGCTAAACGCCCATTTAATATTTAGATCGTGTTCGATCCGATTAATAGTAATCGAGCCGGTCGCGGCTTTTTTCACATCGCCAACTGAGCGTTTAATTCCGCCGATAAGATTTTTGCGCATCCGCCAGAGTGTGTAGACAGCGCTCATAAGCATTCCGCCAATTGCGATAGGACGCACAATAAATCGCCATAGCAAATTGGCTTGATTAAGCCAATCATGGTCAGTTGCTTCTTGAGACATAGCAGCCGTTAATGATGGCCCGAGGAAGAAAAGAAGAAGTGGAACAAACAAGCCCCAAGCGAGTAAACCACCAGCAAAATTTAACGAAGCAAGTCGTGGTCCTATAATATAACCAACGCCCATATATGCTGTGCTGACACCGGGAGTAGAAAGAACTATGCCACCGCTCGATGCAACAACGGACCCATCTTTGCCTAATGCAACTCCACCTTTAGCAAATGAAACAAATTTTTCCCAAGAGGCAGCAAATAAATTCAATTGTTTTAGCCCTTGGATCAAAGCTCCAAGTAACCCGGCAAGGAAAAGATAGATTGCTCCCGATCCGCCGCGTTGTCCAGCTTTGTGTATTTCGCTCGCCGCCACCGATTCAGGATACGGAAGCTCGACATCTTCAACCATAACACGCCGAAGCAGTGTAACAAATAAAACTCCAATTATTCCACCAAGCAACATTATTGCAGTAGCTTCTATGTAGTGATTGCTTAAATCTGTCCACACACCGGAAATTATGAAAGCTGGAATTGTAAATATTGCGCCAGCGGCAACGGATTCGCCGATTGAACCGACTGTGCGCGCCATGTTTTCTTCAAGAATATTGCCTTTCATTATTCGTAAAAAAGCCATTGCTATAACCGCCGCCGGATAAGTTGCCGCTATTGTCATACCTGCTTTCAAACCTAAGTAAGCATTTGCAGCGCCTAGTACAACGGACATAATTAAACCAAGGATAAGAGCTTTAACTGTGAATTCAGCTAAATTTGTTTCTGCTGAAACATAAGGCGTATATTTTTTTGCTCCGCCTGTTACCGTTACATCTGCCATAAGTTTCTCCTTTAAAATTAATTTTTATTGGTTGATAAAAATTGCCTTTGTAATGTACCACGCCATGTGCGGGTTCTCTTTCAATCTCCTTGTCGAATAAGCATACCATTGTTCGCCGAACGGCACATATATTCGCATGCGCCTTCCTTCTGCAACAAGTTCGTTGCGCCTTTTTTCTCGAACGCCCAAAAGCATTTGAAATTCGTACGCTTCTCTTTTTAATCCCAATTTTTCTATCATACTGCAAGCGCCTTCAATTAATAGGTCATCGTGCGTTGCTATTCCTATTCTCGTTCCAGTTTCTAAAATTATTTGAAGCAATTTTAGAAAATTTTTCCTTATATCATCCCGTTTTTTGTACGCAATAGCAGGAGATTCATTATAGATGCCTTTACACAACCGAATATTAGTTCCCTCTTTTACGAGCGCTCTCACATCCGATTCGCTTCTGTACAAGTATGCTTGTATCACAACTCCGGTATTAGATAATCCTTCAGAACGTAACCGACGATATGTTTCAATCGTGTCATCGATAGTTGTAGCATCTTCCATATCGATGCGCACAAATATACCTTTTGGATTTGCTTTTATTACGATATCTCTGATATTTTTATATGCAAGTTCCTTGTTTATCTTTAATCCAAGTTGAGTCGGTTTGATAGAAACACCGGAATCTAATTTATTTATTTCTATCGCATCTAAAATTGAAAAAATCCCTTTTTTAACGGATTCTGTTTCATCGGCATCTTTTACATCTTCACCCAACAAATCCATCGTACAAGTCATTTTAGCAAAATTTAATTTCTGAACGACTCTTACTCCATCCGATAGTTGAGTCCCAGCTATGTAACGCTTTGCCACCTGTCCAACAATTGTTTTAGGTACTAACGGAAGGGTTGTAGTAATCAGCTTATTTAATAATGGCATACATTCAATTAACTTAAAAATTCTTAATAATTTATTGGTGTCAATATAGCCACACAAGGACGGAAAAGCAATAAGAATCGAACCGATAATTTATCGATAATCTGGGTTTTTAATTGTTTTCATACATTTATGGCTGTATAGAAGCATTAGCAATACATACATTTATTGAAGTTGCACGAACGTGTTTTATGTGTCATCTTGATATGCATAAAGAATTATTAATCCCTGATTTTTTAATGATTTTTAGAAATAAAATTTTTCAACGGTCAAGTTATCGCAGTGATTTTTATTTTTTAGTCAACCACGATATTAGAAAGGGAGAGTTTAAAACTTGCTTAAAAGTTGGAATAGGGCTTTATTACCAACCCATTAGTAACATTAATTCAAAAATACGATTGCTGGTTCAACCAGATACATAACATATTGCGATGTAGAAGATTATGGTTATCGAATTATACAAAAATTTCCGACGCACTAAAAAAGTGCGCCGGAAATTCTTAGTCTTTAAAAGTCAAAAATTAAACTGATTTTTGGTTCAACTCTATCTTGCGCTACATACTTACCTAATTTATTTCCATTCTTATCTCTATCCGAAAATGTACGCTGATAAAGCGTAGAAATCATTAAATACTTCATCGGCTTATAACCAATCTCACCGCTCAGGATTGTATTATCATCCAGTTTAAATACCTTTCCTATTCTTGTCTTATCATAAGCGCCACGTATTACAATACCGGCAATATCGGGCAATTGCAATTCAGCATGCATAATACCTTGGTTATTAATATCAAACGGAGCTTGGTAACCGCAAATTATATTCAGAGTTCCGAGTATGCTAATTACAGCCTCTCCATAATAACCCTTTGAAGCGGCAACATATTTTAAAGTATCGGATTTACTTCTTTGAGTTGCTGGATTAAACCTATCTCGTTCGTATAAAGCATTGAAATATGCTGGTAGATAATTTTTACCATTAAATCTTAATTCATATTTACCTCGTACCTGCACTACGCCAAGCCCTGAAAAGGACATATTAATTCCGGTTGAAACGCCGCTTCCGTAACTGACTATTTTAGCATAATCAAAGTATAACGATGATTTTATCATCGGATACGAAATAATTGGCAAACCGAGGTCGAAACCTATTATTGTTAAACCGCCTTGCTTTTCTAATGCGCCCGTAGAATTTGTGGTATAATCAGAACTATCGGATAAATCTCGCGCATAGGTGGCGCCAACTTCAAAATTATTTATCACAGGGATTTTTGCAAGACTTGTAAATTTAAGCGGCTTAACATATCCTCTTAAACCTAATAAACCTTTTCCAGAAATATCGCTATACATAGATTCAAATCCATATTTTTCGAAATTCAAATCTAATTCTATCCCCACTTTCCGCATATCATAACTTGCGCTATTGCGATAGTTATAAATAATTGATCCATGCCCCAACAATGAATAATCTAATTGTCCTACCCTAATATAGAACGGATCGCCTTTTTGTGCCCAACGTACATATCTAATTATGCGCAAGTAATCTTCAAAGGTCTCATAGTCGCCCGGACGTATTTTACCTTTTGTATTGAACCGTAAATTTAAATCCAAACCAACGCCAAGATCGCCAAAAGCAACTTCAGGCGCAATGTTAATGAGATAATACATCTCATTGTCTATAAATGTAGCGCCAAATCCCATCGGTAATGAACCGCCGCTCTTTCCCATAGCCGAAGGTCCGGCATCTTTAGCTTGTGAAAAAACTATTGATGAACAAATCAATAAAAGAATTGTTGTTGCAGAAAAAATTTGTTTCATAAATCCTCCAATATTTTTTTTATAAATGATGATTAAACTCCAAATAGAATACGACATATTAGAACTGCCGCCAAAATTCCAGCAAAATCTCCGATTAGACCTGCTGGTACGGCATGGCGAGTTTTTTTAATATTAACAGAACCAAAATAAACTGCAAGTACATAAAATGTAGTTTCAGTACTTCCATACATTGTAGAAACAAGAACGCCGATAAAAGAATCAGTTCCGTGAGTCTTCATTAACTCCGTCATAATTCCGAGCGAGCCGCTTCCGGATAAAGGACGCATCAGAGCCATAGGTAAAGTTTCCGCCGGCATCCCGATTAAATTAGTTACAGGAGCTATAATAGATGCTAATACATCCATTGCTCCACTTGCTCTGAAAATTCCTATAGCAAACAGCATCGCAACAAGGTAGGGAATAATTCTGATTGCCGTATTGAATCCATCCTTTGCTCCCTCAACAAAGACTTCATATACTTTCACTTTCTTCGCAAATCCCCAACTTAGAAATACCGCAATCATCAAAGGAATTGCAATTATGGAAATAAGATTAATAAATGCACGAAAAAAATCACTCATTCTTCTGCTCCTTTTATATCCTTCTTATCATCCAATAATTCCTTCTTATATCTCGGTAATCGTTGCAATAATTTAGAAGCAACAACTCCAGCTACTGTTGCGCAAGCGGCGCCAAATATAGATGTGCCAATAATAATTCCGGGGTTTGCAGAACCCGCCGCCGCCCTAACAGCTATAGCCGTTGCCGGTATTAATATCAATCCCCCTGTATTGATTGCAAGAAAAGTAACCATCGCATTTGTAGCCGTGCCAACTTTCGGATTTAATTTGTTCAATTCCTCCATAGCTTTAAGTCCAATTGGAGTTGCCGCATTACTTAAACCGAGCATGTTAGCCGCAGTGTTCATTATAATAGCTCCCATTGCAGGATGATCGGATGGCACATCCGGAAAGAGTCTTTTTGTAAGCGGAGTTAGCGCTCGCGTTAATACCTTTACAAGTCCTGCTTCTTGCGCAATTTTAATTAATCCAAGCCATAGCGCCATTATGCCAATCAAGCCAATTGCAATCTCAACGGCAATCCTTGCATAATCTATAGCGGCTTGAGTTATAGCTTTGATTTTAACAAAACGAATTGGCTCAAAAATAATCGACGCTTTAGCTTCAGATCGCTCGGCAGAAAATTCTATTCGCTCGACTCTTCCAGTAAGTCGGTCGTTACCCAAAGCGGATTTGCTCATTTCTTTCCACAATTTTGGCGTTGATTCATTACAAGCTAAATAAAAACTTCCCTTACCATCGTTAGAAAATGAAATAATTACATCTTGTTTAACATCTTCATGCTGTGTTATAACACCATAAAAATCGTTGAACTGTTTGGCAGTTAAATAAATATGCCCTTCTAATCTCGTGTTTGAATCAACCAAAGGATTAGATGGTAAGAAAATGACGTCGAGAACAACATTATTTCGATAAGTGTTCTTTACCTCGTCATTTATATCGTTTCCGATACCAACAACGAGCGCAGTTATAATTAAAAATAACCAGATGTAATTCAGCATTATAATACGCTCTATTTATAAAACGATAACTTGACGTTATTATATTCTTTTATGCTGAAAAAACCAAGTGGAATGTTATCGAAAAGATGCATATCACAAGTGTTAGATGTAAGTTTCTTCAGTCATTTCGAGAATCCATACCATTTTTGCTAATTCTTTGATTTAGGAAAGTTTGTAGCTCGATATTAAAGATGTTGTTTTGAAAGACGCTACGTATATATACGATGCTGATTCATTGGATGAACATCAAAAACGTCTGAAGGTTATTGTTAAGCGCTACCGACGAAAAGAACCTGATGCAACAAATTTTTATAAGGAACAAATTTACGCAGAGATAGATTGGTAATCTGTCCTACAGTAATGCACTAAATAACATTTTCAAGGATTCCAAGTTCAAATTATGAGACCTCGAAAAGTTAAACAGCTCCAATATTTAACATTGAATTTTATCTAAAAAGAAACTGTAAAACCGAATACAAGCATTCTTCGACCGAAATAACTTTCAATTTCCTTCCTTTCCTTATAATCTAGCGAGTATGAATAACCAAACAAGTTTTTAAAGTTCAGTATATTCAATGCTTCTAAGTAGATGATGAGCGAATACTGTTGAAACAGTTGACTGAAATATGTCCATCGCAGATCGACTCTTTTATAATCCGGGTAACGCGAGGAGTTTGTTGCTGCATAGATCGGCTCATAGATATTTAAATTACTTCTATAGACTGAACTTGCCACGGGAGTATACGGTTGGCCTGTTGCATACTTTGCTGTCAACCCAACCTGAAGTTTTTCCATTACATTATATTTTGCCACGAGTGCAATATTATGCGTTATATCGAACGCACTGCTTGCGAGATAATCGTAATCCATCCAATAGCGTTTTGTATTGATATAGCCGTAAGATATCCAGCCGCTAATGTCGGACAGGAATTCTCCCTTATATATACAATCGATGCCGTCTGCAAATCCATATCCGGAATTATCGTAATTCAACTTTTCGTTTTTCAAGGGAAGGTCTTTATAGTTCTTTCTGTACACTTCTATGCGAAAAGAATTTTCATCCTTGAGTAAATACTCGTAAGAACCAATTATATGTTCTGCCTTCATCGGCTTTAATTTGGGATTCCCATCTGCCGGATTAAACAGACGCGGGTCGGGCACCTGACTGAATATTCCCAATCCTAATCGTAGAGTCGAATTGTCATCAATTTTGTAACCGATGCTCATACGTGGATCAAACCAATGAATATTTAAACTGGTAAAATTGTCGTACCGAACTCCCGCTGTGGCTGACAATTTCGAGAGACCAAAGATATTTGCTACCTGTATTTCACAGAACAAGCCGTAATGCGTTCCATTGAACTTGGCATCGATTGTTCGTGACGGTGCCTCTTGCCGAATGTCATATTCTTCCGAGGGAATCTGCCCTGCATATCGTATTTCCCTGTTTTCCAATTCTACGCCGCTCATCAATTTCATGCTCGTTCCGAGTGTAATTTCAAAATCACTTCTCGCAGTATAAACATAATCCATCTTTTCGATATCAAGAATACCTAACCGCCATTTATTTGAATATTTATTATAGGATACAGCGTTTTTCATTACCACATCCTTAAAAACGATATCCGTATTTTGGATATTGAGGAAAATATTTTTTGTATTTCCATTGAATGTTCCGTTGTATTCTGCTCTTTCAACTTTTACCCCCTGTTCATCATCCGCATAAATCGTAAAGAATTTCAACCTTCCGGTTTTTGAATAGTTATAAACAGCCCCGCTCGTAAAATTTTTTGAATTCGGCGCAACGGCCATGCGGTCCATACCTCCATTGAGCCAGAAGATCGGTTTTGTGAAATTCTTTCTTGCATCGAAGTAGATGCCAAATGTTTTAGGATCAATAGCGATCTCTGCCGTCACATTTCCGTTTGCGAGAGACACACCTACACTCGCTCTTGAATTCTCCGGCTGATTTTTCGTTTCAATATCAAGAACACCGGATAATGCATTTCCGTATTTTGCGGAAAACCCTCCGCTTGTAAAGTACATAGACTTAACAGAACTTTGGTCAAGGTTAGAGAATATTCCACCATAGGAAGATTCGAATGTAAAGGGATGATACATAACAGACTGGTTTACCATTGTGATTGTTTCAAGTGGATCGCCTCCCCGCACATAAAGTTCAGCACTCTCAGAAACCTGAGTTAACCCGGGCATAGTTTTCAAAGACTGATATATATCTGTTGCCCCACCTGGAGTTGTGAGAATATCTATACGGCTAATCACCAACCCTTTTTCTTTCTCCGAGCTATATGAACTCCCCATTACTAGTGTTTCTTTAAGTTTTACTGCATCTTCGTTCAATTGTATATTTATTAAAAATTTTCTTGCAGCATTTAAGTCGAGTTCTTTATAATATCTCTCATAGCCAATAATGCTGACGATCAAGGTTGCCTTACCTTTTAGCGAAGTGCTGAACAAGAACGTTCCATCCTCTGCGCTCATGCTGCCGTCTGATGAATTCAAAAGAAAAACATTTACAAATGGAAGCGGATTGTTGTTTCCATCCCTTATTATTCCTTCGATGATCGTTTTGTTTTGCGCAAGAATAAGACAGCTTGAAGCAATCATAAGAAATATTATGTTATTAAAAATTCTCATAGTTGTCTCTCTTTCAGTCTTTTCGTTTTCAATTTTTCTGCGTTAATTTTTCCTCGAGTTTGGGAAGAAGCGAATACTTCACCCATCCAAAATCCGGCTCGGCGCTTAATACCTTTTTATATAAAAATATTGCGGCTTCGAAATTCTCTAATTTATCCAAGGTACGTCCCGCCCATGTAAGTGCTTCTAAATAACCCCAATCAATGTTTGCAGTATCCAAATTCTGTTTTTCGTAAAGAGAAACTGATTTATTGAAATTAATCAACGCTGCTTCATAACTGCCACCAAATATTCTTGGGGTGTTAAACTTCATCATTCCTCTAATTAAATAAATACGAGGATAATCTGGTTTTATTTTTTTCGCTTCATCCAAAAGCGAATGGATTTTAGAAGAAAGAGTAATTGCGCTTAAAGGGTTGCTTGCAATTTTCATCATATAAATAGCTGCCGATAAAGTCTTCCCTTCGGCTACGAATTCCTTTTTATCGGTTAATATTTTCGTATTCTCCAGAGCGGCTTCATAATACTGTTCGAATAATTGCTCGTTGCCCGGCCGCGTGCCCATTTCGAGCAACTTGTACTCTACAAGAGTTACATTATAAAGTGCTTCAAAGTTGGATGTATCCGCTTTGTAGATGTGTTGAAAAATATCGTGCGACTGTAAAAGCAGATTTTTATCGTAGTGACTATAGGCTTGCTTTGTAAGCAGTTTCCCTTTCGTCAATTGGTCGTTGATAGACCGTGTTTGTGCTATCAACGCAGTTGAGATGGTTACTGTAAAGACAAGGGCAAGAGATCGAATGAGATTATTCATGACAACTCCTTTTATGTTTATAAATAAAGTGCTTTAAATAACAAAGTTATTGGATAAAAAATTTTATTTCTTAACAAGCTTCTCCAGATGTTCCAGGTATGCTTCAAAAGCTTTTTTGCCTTTTTTCGAAAGTGAGTACATTGTTCTCGGCTTCCTTTCGATAAATTCTTTCTTAACAACTATATACTCTGCATCCTCCAGTTTTTTAAGATGAACGCTCAAGTTACCGTCTGTAGCGTTCACCTTTTCTCTCAGGTAAATAAACTCAGCTTCCTCCACCGTAATTAATAGAGCCATTATTGCGAGTCGAATCCTAGAATGAATGACATCGTCCAGTTGTTGATAATCGAATTCGCTCACGACCTTACTTCCATTTCCTTTTTATATTTTCTATAGATAACGATTCCGGGTATCGTTTGGAAAAACAACATCAACAGAGCCATAACCAGAAATGAATTAACTGAAGTTACATATAGTAATATTATGCCTCCTATCCACCAACCGAGCGATAAATAACTTATCCATTCCACTCTTACTACTTTGCCTGAAATAAAATATGCGCTTCCCATAATGATAGACAAAATCGGACTGATCGCTATAGGGTGAACAGTGCCAGAAGATGTACCAAGGAATCCAATAATTGTCATGCTTATTCCCGTAGCACCCCAAATAGAAGCCATTAACCTTCCGGCATACGTGGACGGAAATTTTATGTGGTGTACTCTTCTATTGTAAAGAGAATATATCCAACCAATAGGAATTAAAACAACCCATATCCAGAAATAATTAAAATAGACTTGGCTCATATGGAATATATAAGTAGATATCATTCCAACAATCACAATGACTCCCCAAAAGATATAATCTTTTCCATTATAAACTATACTCTTTTTACCTTCTTCAATGACCTTACGTATAAATTGAATTTCTTCTAAAGCTGTTTTCTCATCCATTTTAATTTCCTTTGTAAAGTTCTTTGTTTTATAAAGCATGATAACAGAATTTTACATTGTTGTCAAGAACTTTTTTTTGTCTAATTGGAAATCGGAAGGTACATGGTATCCCCCTGAATATACACGGAAAGGAGGGTCAAAGAGCAGTATCAGAATGGATTAATAAACACCTTGAAGGAAAGACGGAGTGAGCGTAGCGATCGTAGTCTTTCTGCTCCTTTCTTCACTGCAAACGAAATAACAGGCAACTCCATCCTCCGTAATCCCAACCATTTTTGCTAATTCTTTGATTTAGGAATGTTTGTAGCTCAAAGTGCAACTACAAGTTAGTGGGAGCATATATGGTTAAAGTTAAACAGAGAACAAGTCACATAACTTTTGTATTACGTTGACCAACTAATTGCATTTGATAAAGATAGTTTCTATATTACCCGAAAATTGTCATGACAATATTCTGGTTATATAGATATGAGATACCTTACAAATGAAATTGAAAGACTATTCACTGAAGAACAAAAAATCTGTTTGATTGCCGGACCGAGACAAGTTGGTAAAACGACACTTGCAAAGTATCTTCTTGAAAATCACTCAATAAATTCCATGTATTTTAACTGGGATATTGTTAATGACCGTAAATTAATTCTAAAATACCCGTCTGATTTTTGGTTGCGAAAAGAACCATCGGCTAAACAGCCGTTACGCTTAACCTTAGATGAAATACATAAATTCCCCCGCTGGAAAACATTTCTTAAGGGTTTATACGATGCGCATAAAGAAAAAATCCAACTGATTGTAACAGGGAGTGGAAAGCTAGATATTTTTCAAAAAGGGGGGGATTCACTTTTTGGTCGTTATCAATTATATCACCTCTTACCATTTACCGCAGGTGAACTTCTTAGCAAAAAACGTAGTATTAAAGTAACACCCGATAGTTTTATAAACGATATCCAAAACACAGAATTAAAAAAAGAAAATGAAAATGCTTTACATTTAATTGAAAACTTTACAGGTTTTCCCGAACCGTTATTTTCAGAAAGTGCAACCCGCCTTCGTCGCTGGAGTCTCGCTCATGAACAACTTATCCTCCGCGAAGAACTTAGAGATCTTACAAGAATACGCGAATTAGGACTCATTGAAGCTTTGGTGAATTTATTACCCGAAAGAATCGGATCACCGCTTTCTATAAATGCACTGCGAGAAGATTTAAACGTGCGCTTTGAAACAGTCCAATTATGGCTTAATGTTCTCGAACGCCTTTTCTTTTTATTCAGTATTAGACCTTACGCAGGAAAACTTGCAAGAACTTTGCGTCGGGAAGAAAAGATTTATCTCTTTGATTTCTCTACAATTCCTGAACCATCGGCACGGTTTGAGAATATTGTCGGATTGCATCTTTTTAAGCTATGCAAAATGTGGACAGAATTTGGCTATGGCGTATTTAATCTACACTATGTAAGAGACCGTGAAAAACGCGAAGTTGATTTTCTTATAACCTTGCAAAATAAACCTTTTGCACTTATTGAAGCAAAACTTAAGGCAAGCAAGCTTGATACATCTTTACTTTACTTCAAAGAAAGATTAAAACCAAAATATGCAATTCAAATTGTACGCAATCCAGAAGATTTTTCAAGAGCTTTTATATCAAATGGAATTCTTCTTGCCCCTGCTGTACAAGCATTAGCGGTAATGTAGATAGAAAATATTTGTTAATAACAATCTGCTCCTTACCTCATTGCAAGCGAAGTAACAAACAACTCCATCCTCCCAACCATTTTTGCTAATTCTTTGATTTAGGAGGGGCCACTTCACGATGGAAACTCACATTTGATTTATTAATTTATTGTACTCGCTATGAGATCATTTCCAGAACCAAATTAATGTGTCATCGTTTTTCATTACTTCCAAAGCGCGCCACCCAATCCCAAACCTGATAAAGTAAATTTCCGCACTGGCTTGTAACCGTTTAAACTCGAGACTTGGATAGGCAGGATTTTCACTCTAACTCTTTTCGCAGTTTTTTCTCCTTTGCTGGGAGGGAGTTAAACTCCCGACCTTGTTTGCATTATGCATCTTTCATATTCTTTATAGCATTTACCCGCCACTATCATGTTTCTACGCCGCTTGACCGCCATATTTCTTGAGCGCCATATTTTTGGTGGTTTGGCGGAACTCCTAAACAAATGAGAAGCAATTATTTATATTTTAATTTATGAAAATTTAGGAAAAAAGTTCTTTACAACTTGCGTGTTTATTATTCAAATAGCGATGAGGATAATTTTGATTGCCGTATGATTGATTTGAGTGTCCCAATAGCAATTTCTTTATGATCGAGAACAGGAATAGTGATCGTAGAATCTTTGGTTCTCTTTTGCAGTATAATATGACTCCCTTTTTGTCTGATTACCTGAAATCCGTACTATTCTAAAAGCTTACAGACTTCCCTACCTGATAATACACGTAGTCTACCCAACGGCTACCTCAAGCCGCGTAATGAAGACCTCGTCATGTAATCGTTCCTGTATTTCTTGCGGAGATGCAGTCTCAAAAAAAAGCTCCAATGCTTCTTGCAGATTATTACGTGCCTCTTCTACGCTTTTTCCTTGACTGGCTATATCGATTTCCGGACATAGTGCTACATATTGATTACCTTCACGTTCGATAACTGCAGTAAATTGTTTTTGTATTCCCATTTCTTTCTCCGTTTTTCTTTTTACAATATTAGTAAACTTTACAAGACAAAGCAAGTTAACAGTATCATTACCTTTGTTTGGAGGGAGTTATACTTGCCCTTTCGGAGCACTCCCGACCTTCTAAGCTAATTTATTTTCAGGAGTTACATACAACTATAGCCGATGTCGTCTTGTCTGCTGTCTTTGTGGGCGGATGGCATCGTGATTTAATCTCTTTTTCGCGATCGCTCCCGATATTCATTGGGACGGCTACCTTGCGGATTGTTTATTCAAGTACATTTACCCGCAACTAGCGGGCTTGACCGCCATATTTCTTGACCGCTATGTTTTGGGCGGTTTGGCAAAACTCCTGAACAACTGGGGAGGAATTAATGACGTTCAACGAAAAAAGCTAATACTAACAAATAAAATAAAATTGAGCCGAGAGAATAAATTGTAAATATCCGCTTCCCCCTTTTCTTACTTTCAGAACTAAAATTATTAAATTCTTTTGAGGTTTCATTCATTACTCATAACGTAAAGCATCAATAACGTTTGCCATTGCCGCTTTCCAGGCAGGATAAATTCCAAAAAATATTCCTACAAATGATGAAAACAAAAAACTCACTACTATGGAATTAATAGAAATTATAGGAGAAAGATTTCCATAAGCCGACAATAAATAAGAGGCTGTAATTCCCACAAGTATTCCGATACCACCCCCAAAAATACTCATTGCTACCGATTCGATAAGAAACTGACTAAGTATATCTTTCTTGCGTGCCCCTATAGCTTTGCGAATTCCAATTTCTTTTGTTCGCTCTGTTACAGAAACAATCATAATATTCATAATCCCGATTCCGCCCACGATAAGTGAAACTGCCGCAATGCCGGCAAGTAGAAATGTAAAAGTCTGCTGTGTCTCTTGAAACGTTGTAATCAAATCAGCCTGATTACGAATTGAAAAATCATTGTCCTGATCATCTCGCAACCTATGTTCTTTTCGCAATATTCTTTCAATATCCAAAAAAGCCTCATCATTTACAGATTGATCCGGGACTTTTACAGTAATTTGACTAAGGTAATCTACACCAAATAATCGCCGCTGGGCAGTTGAAAGCGGTACTAGAATCTGATCATCAGGATTCATAAATCCGCTTTGTCCCTTTTTTTCCAACACTCCTATTACCTGAAACGATTGTCCAGCAATTCTAATTATTTGCCCAATTGGATCGATGCCTGAAAAAAGATTATCAACAACGGTAACACCAAGAACAGCAACTTTAGCCGAAGTTCTTTCTTCGGCATTTGTAAAAAATCTTCCATTAGTTGTAGGAAAATTTCGAACGCTTTCGTAATCTGGCGTAGTTCCGATAATACGGCTATTCCAATTTTTATTTGCATATTTAATCTGAGCATTTCTATTGAACTCTGGCACTACCGCTTCTATCTTATTAGAATGTTGTTTAATTGCTTCAGCATCGCTGTTCTTTAATCGGACACTCGTGCCAAATTGAACTACAACCATTCCGCCGCCTCTAAACGCTCCCGGTGAAACGAAAATTAAATTCGATCCCATCGATTGAATACGTTCCATTACAACTTTTTGCGAGCCTTCACCTATTGCAATCATTGTAATTACCGCTGCAACGCCGATAATTATTCCAAGCATAGTTAAAAGCGAACGAAGCTTGTTAGCTAATAATGCTGAAAATGCTGTTATTATACTCTCTTTAAAATTCATTTTATCCCTTATCTTCCTATTCCTCTCGTACTTCCTCCACCTAATACACTTGTGCTTCGTAATCTTTCGGTAAATTGGTCGCTTGCAATCTTCGCGCGTGATATTGTTGTAATCTGAACCTCATCTCCCTCCTTCAATCCTTCTATAATTTCCGTATTATCAAAATTGCTCGCTCCGGCTTTAACTAATTTTGGTCTAAATACATTGGAATCTTTTACTACAACGATTCGCCAGCGTTCTTCGCTTTCGTTCGATATTTGCGATACTCTTTTTCCGGCTTGTCTCGACGAAGTTGATGCTCCGCCAAATAACATAAATGTCCCACCTCCTTGTGTCCCTCCCTGTTGAAACATTTGCCGTCGACCTTCTCTCGCCTTCTCTCTTTCTTCAGGCGACATTTTTTCAAATCTTTCGCGCATCTGTTGTCTGTACTTATCACGCTCTTCTTGAGTCATATTTTGGAATCTCTCTCTTAACTTCTGAGGGTCAGTCTCGTTGTTAAAAGGATTATTGCTGTCAATCTTTACATTAGTTTTAGAAGATTTATCTTTTGGTTCTTCAGGCAATTTTAAATTTGCAGCTTCCATAAGAATTTTGCCTTGCTCGCTTTTAGGATCTTTCAATCCTTCATTCGGAAGCAACAAAACATTTACCTTATGATATACTTCGATTTCAACGGATGTGCTCATGCCAGCTTTTAATTTTAATCCCTCATTTTTTACAAGAATAATCACATCAAATGTTGTTACATTTTGTTGGGTAACACCTTGAGGTGCAATGCGCTCAACCCTTCCCTCAAATTCATCATCCGGAAAAGCATCGGCAATAACTTTTGCTTTTTGCCCCATTTTTACTCTTCCAATATCGACTTCATCTACTTTAGCGTATATATAAATATGTTCCATATCTGCAACGGATGCAAGGAGCGTTCCCCCGCCAACATTTGACATAGCAGAAGAAATAATCTGCCCAAGCTCTACGTTTTTAGATAATATAATACCTGAAACAGGAGCTACAATTCGTGTATCGTTCATCTGATCTTCTGCGTTGGAAAGAGCCGCTTTCGCTTTTACAAGTTGCGCCTGCGCTCTTACTAACTCCGTGTTCGATTGATCGACTTCTTGTTGTGAAACAAGGTTCTTTTCATAAAGCTCTAACGTTCGTTTATTATTATTTTGCGCTTGAACTAGTACTGCTTTGGCTGTCTCCAAATCGGCTTTTGCTTGCTCTAAATTATTCTTCGTTATCGTCTGATCCACAAGAATTAGTAAATCCCCTTCTTGCACATATCTTCCTTCGATGAAATTTAATTGAACAATCTTACCCCCTGCTTTTGAGCGGATCTCTACCTTGTTTATTGGTTGAACCACACCGTCAGAAGAGACAGATAAATCCAGATCTCCTCTTACTGCTTTTACAATGCGTTGAACCTGTCCAGCCGGCTTTATCTCTTTTTTTTCTGTCGTGCCTCCGAAAAACAAAAAATAACCGCCGATAATTAAAAATAATGACGCGACTCCAATTAGTATTTTTTTCAGCAATACAAATTCCTTTATTTTCCTAATAATATATTTCATATTTTTTACCTTTTTTCTAATTCTTTTTCCAATCTTTTTGCTTTCTTCTTACTAATTTCTCGATTTAACTCATCGAACAATTTAGTCTGTTCTTCATTTAATATTTTTTTAATTTCTAATTGCATAGTATCTCTCATGGCAAGTAAATACTTTCTATGCGTATCCATCATTTTCTTTCGAGATTCAAGAAGTGAATCCATTTGTGTTATTTGCCGTTCATCTAATTTCAGGCGTTCTATTAACATCTTATGAAAATCACGCGGACCCTTTTCTTTAAATAAATATGGCTTTTGCGCTATTTTACCATCAATAAATATTCCGCATACTATGCCAAGAATAAAACTGAGCGCTATAAATATTATTGTCTTTGTTTTTGGTTTCATTTTAAACCTCATATTTTAAATTTATTCTGCTACAACCGCATAAAGCAAGTCGCCTTTCGACAATTCATCTGATTGGAGAAGAACTTGCGTCGATGCTGAATCCATAGATGATTCTGTTATCAATTGTTCGCCATTAATTGTATAGGAATTAATATCTATAATTGTATAGAAAAACATAATCAACACAATTACTATTAGAGCAAAAAAAGCTTTGCGCGCTAATGGTTCTACGCCAAGCCACTCATCATTTTGCTCTTCGCGTATTTTGACTATATGCGCCACGCGATATGCAAAAAATTCCGTAATCGGCGCTTCGCCTATCTCTCTAATTCCTTTACGCGCTTGCTGCGCTACTTCAATAAATTCACGACATTCATTGCAGACTTCAAGGTGCTTAGCAACTTCATTCCTCTCGTCCTCGGTTACCTCGTCATCTAAAAAGCACGATACAAGAATTTGCATATCTTTGTGATTCATGTTCGCTCCTCAAAATAGTCGCTTAATGTTTTCTTCAATTCTGCGCGCGCACGGAATATACGCGTTTTTACCGCTTCTAATGATATTTGTAAAGTATCTGCAATTTCATTATATGTCATATCTTGATATTCTCGAAGTATTATTGCTTCTCGATACTCTTTTGATAACCGATTTATTGCATCTCTTATTATCTCAGTTTTTTCTTCTCTCAACGCTTCATCCGATGGAGTATGATGTTCTTTACTTTTTCTGCTTTTTTCTAAATTATCTTCTGTAATAAAATCTAAAGATAAATATTTTCTAACTTTTCGTTTCCTAATCTCATCTACACATAAATTCATAGTAATTTTATATAACCACGAAAAAAAAGAACCTTCAAAATCGTATTGACTTAGAGATTGATACGCCTTAATAAAAGCTTCTTGTGCTATATCTTCAACATCTTCACGATTTCCAAGTCTTACATAAATCAAATTCGCTATTTGCCTTTGATAACGACGGACAAGTTCTTCAAATGCCTTATGATCGCCGGCTTTTACAGCTTTAACAAGAGTCTTATCGTCCGCCACAGTGCTATCAAATTCCTATAATAAACGAATGAAATTCTATTTTGTTTCTTAGTATATTTCCGTTTTTCAATGCAAACTAAATCTTTAGTTTAATGCTTTTTCAATAACGCCACCGCCAATTAATTCGATGCCATTATATAACACTACAGATTGACCTGGAGTTATTGCACGCTTTGGTTTTTCAAAGACTACCCTTATTTTCGCTCCGTTTTCTGGATATACAATAGCTTTTTCCGCCTCATCCTTGTAACGAACTTTTGCCATAACGTGGAGTTCTTTTTCAATTTTATCTATCGCAATCCAATTTAACTGCCCGGCTATTAATTCGTTTTGCAATAAGTCTGTTGCGGGTCCTATAGTTATCGTATTTACATTGCTATCAATTGCTGTTACATACATTTTTTTGCCATACGCTCCAATATTACGCCGCTGACCGATTGTATAAAATGGGTAACCTCTATGTTTTCCAACTATATTATTTCTATAAATAATATCGCCGCTATCCACTTTATCTTTCAAGTTTGGAATTCTCTCAATCATAAATCTTTCATAATTGTCATCTGGGACAAAACAAATTTCAAAGCTTTCATGCTTTCGCGCATTTATCAAACTATATTTTTCTGCTATGCTTCGTACTAAGGGCTTTGTAAGTTCACTTAGCGGAAATAAAGTCTTACTAATTGATTCTTGTGTTAATGCCCATAGCGCATAAGATTGATCTTTTTCCAAATAATTAGCTTTCATGAGTATGTATCTTTTCCGATTTTCGTCGTAATGCACTTTAGCATAATGTCCGGTAGCAATATATTGAGCTCCTAATTCTTCCGCTTTTTTTAACATCAAACCAAATTTTATTTTTCTATTACAAATAATGCATGGGTTCGGCGTTCTTCCTTTAAGGTACTCTTGCACAAAATTTTCAATAACAACTTCATTAAACTTATCTCTAACATTCATTACATAATGCGGAATTCCCAATCTATCGGCAACAGTGCGAGCATCGATTACAGCTTTCATATCACAGCAACTACTTTCATTTTGTACAGAACCGCCTACATCCAAAAAATCATATGTCTTCATCGTAAGACCAATTACATTGTATCCTTGTTCAAGCAGGAGCGCCGCAGCAACAGAAGAATCTACTCCTCCGCTCATACCAACTGCAACTGTAATATTTCTATTTGTTTTTGTCATTCAATTTAAAGATAAAAAACAATTACGTTTATTATTCTCATCTCGCTCAAATAAAATTATTTAAATGATTTATCAACTAATCTATTAACGAATTAAACTATCGTATTGTTTCACACCTACCGTAATTGATAACTCTTGTCTGTGTATTCCATTAATTCTATATCGTTTCCATCAGGGTCTTTAATCCATGCTTGCTTAGAATTATCCATTCCAATTTCAATTTGAGAAACCATCACACCTTTGTTTATAATATATTTTCTATATCCTTCCAAATCTTTCACTTCAAAACATAAATGCCTATAACGGTTTCCGCTTTTTAATTCATCCATTTTTCCGCCCCATTTCTTTATAGCGCCTTTTTGGTCGAATATCTCAATGAATGTCCTGTTACCGCAATCTATATACCAGCCAAAAGGTTTCCCTTGGTCGTCATCAAGTGTAAAAGCAATTTTCAAACCAAGTATCTCAATATAAAATTCTATCATTTCGTCATAATTATTAGAAAAGAAATTTATGTGTGCAATTTGTTCAATCATTTTTATTCCTTTTTTTATTGATTTATTTCCAATTTATCCAGAATATCAATTTGAAATAAGTAAAATGAGACCATTAAAACAACTCGAAAATATAAAATTAAAGGAGATGGGTATGAATAAGGTAGTTTGTTTGATTGTTATTTGTTTTATCATTTTTTCTTTTCCTCTAACCTCCCAACCATCGGGCGGTCCTTATGGACCCGTATTACAAAAATATTCTCTACCGAAAGTTACGGGAACCATCTTCTATGTGGCTCCTGATGGAAAGTTAAATGAAACAGGGGCAACAATAAATAACCCTACTACTATCGAATCGGCGATTGAACGAGTTAAGACTGGCGATGCAATAGTATTGCGCGGGGGCACGTATCGAACGGGTAATTTATTGCTCAATCAGGGAATTACTATTCAACCATATAACAATGAGCAACCTATTTTTAAAGGTACTTTAGTTGCATCTGAATGGAAAAATTTACGAAATGGATTATGGAAAACCACATGGAAACGTCTGTTTCCTGCAAAGCCAGATACTTGGTGGTCGCGAGATCGGTTCGGTAAAACTACTCCTATGCACCGATTCAACAACGATGTGGTGTTTGCGGATGGTAAATTTTTACAATCTGTAGGAAGCGAAAGCGAAGTAGATGAAAATTCATTTTATATAAATTATGAATCTGAACAAATTTACATCGGCGTTGACCCGGAGAAACATTTAATAGAAATTACTGCATTTGATATAGCAATTAAAAGAATTACAGGCAAATGCCATAATAAGGTTTCAGATAAAAAAGGGTTTATAGTTAAAGGAATTACATTTACGCAGTACGCATATCGCGCAATAGAGGTAGAAGGAACAGAACCAGAAGGCATTTCGCACGAATCAAAACATGGCAAAGATGTAGTTGGCACAACTTTCGAACATTGCACAATTTCTTATTGTTCTCGCGTTGCGGCTTATTTAAGAGGCGATAAATTAACTATTCGTAATTGCAAAATAACAGACACGAGCATGGAGGGTATTTATATCATAGCATCATCAGACGTTTTACTTGAAAAAAATATTTTTACGCGCAACAACATTGAACAGATTGCCGGATATTACCCTGCGGCTGTAAAGATTTTTAATCAAAGCTACCGCGTTACGTGTAATGATAACTTAGTAATTGACTTGCCTTATTCCAATGGAATTTGGTATGATGTTGGTAATATTGATGGCGTTTTTGTCAATAATTGGATAGAAAATGTAGGAATTTTAAATAGAGAATTTTCTAAAAACAGACCCTGGCCCAGCGATAACGGATTTTTCTTTGAGATTTCCAGCAAAGCGATTTGCGCAGGAAATGTTTTTGTTAATTGCGATCAAGGAATTTTTATTTTAAACAGCTCAGATGTTCAAATGTACAATAATACTTTTATTAATAGTGTCGTGTGTATTGCGCGAAACGATAGAAGTCCCGTAAACGACGCAACTTTCGGCTGGCATTCTGCCACAGGCCCTGTGGTAGCAAAAAGAGATGGCCATGTTTTTGCCAATAATCTTCTGACAGCAACCAAGGATTTCCAAAAACCGTTATTGTATGTTTGGCAGCCCGATACGTCCAGCAAAATTTTCGACAAACCACAATTAAAATATTTTGACAACAATGTATTTGTGCAACAATTAAGCAAAGTATCGTTGCCATTTATTTATTGGACTCCATCCATCGACAATGATCGTCAACTCACTTTTAACTCTCTCGAAGAATTACAAAAAATGTATCCCAGCTACTCTAAGAACAGCTATTTCTTTACAGACCTAATACCGTTGTTTAAAAGTTGTTATATGAAAAATTACCAGCTTTTGCAGCCATTCCCAGGAATAAAACATGCCGTTACATTGCCCTCAGAAGTAAGAAAATTACTAAGGCTTTCTCAAAAGGATAATAAATATATTGGAGCCTATCCTTCAAATCCATAATATATTTGTAATTGCTTATACAGTGTTCTCTGATATTTATATTACCATCACACTGATAATTACAAATATTCTTATAATTAATTGATGCAGGGCGAGTTTTAATCTCGCCCTCTTTTTTTTATAGCATTATTGGCTTTTTGGTATAACAACAAATATTTTTCTTAGCGCTTCAGTGAACCAACCCTAGTCTATCGAGATCTTTCAATACCTGCTCCTTAGTTCCCCAATCGCTCCATAATATTCCTTCTGCACGCAGAACAAATAAACTTTCTGGAATTGCTTCAAGTATGCATTTAGAAAAATTTTTTGACGGGATTTTCTCAAAGGCATCTTCAATAAATTGTTCCTCTCGGTCAGTCCCATAGTTTAATTTGCTCTTCTTAAATGCATCATAAACAGTTTTAAAATGTTTCTGATACATTCTAATAAGCATATCGCATCTTGCAGTTATTACTAACGAATTCCATAAACTTCCGTTATTAAAAAATTTTTGTGCCTCTTTTATTTCAGGTTTTTCATAAAACCGAACTACTTTATAGAAACGATTCCCTTCATGCAGTAAAAATTTTTTACTTTGTTCTATCCATCCATATTCCACGCTTGGTTCTGTAGGTTTTATACCTAAAAGAACAGCGTAGTAATTATATTTTTCAACAAATGATACGGCTTGTTCTACATAATTCAAAAATCTTTTCTCTTCTCCTATAAAATGATCCGAAGGAAATATTGCAACAACGGCATTAGGATCGTGAAAATTGATATGAGATAATGCAAGATATATGCTCGCGGCGGATTCACGATTTTCTGGAGCAACAAGGACTCTCTTCTTTTCTTTCTCGCTTATTTCGCCTTTCAAGTAATTACTATGACTTCGCGCAACAACAATACGTATATTTTTATTCGGAATTATTTTTCCGATTCTATCGAGCGTATGGCGCAGCATTGAGCGATGACCTATAATTACCGAATACTGTTTTGGACGTTCGGTTTCATATTTTTTGCGTATAAATTCTTGTAAGCGCGTCCCCTCACCCCCCGCTAATACTATTCCCCAAAGATGATCCATCAATATTCTTATTTTATTTTTTTGAATTAATTCTGCTTATTCCCCACTTTTTTTCTAATCATTCTAATAAAATTTATAAAAGTTGATAGTTAATCGCAATAATATAAATGCATTATATGGATATTTATTCAGAACGGATATAATAGACGTTTTCCGGATTGACTATTGAATCGAATATTTCCTCATTGTGAGATATAATCAAAACTCCCTTCCCTTCCAATCTTTTATGCTCGATCATTTTAAGAACTTTTTGTATACTTTTAAAATCCAATCCATTTAACGGTTCATCTAAAATTAAAATATCTGTGTTCAAGACAAATGACCGGATTAAATTAAGCTTCTGTTTTTGTCCACCGCTTAAATACTTTACTTTTTTTCTAAGAAACACACTATCTACTGTTAGTTCGAATAAATTGCTCATTAATTTAATTATCTCATCATAACTCATATTTGTTTTCAAGCCTTTTAATGTTCCGCCAACAGTTGATTCTTGATTTATTGCTTCGTCAGCATGCTGAAATGTCATTGCTATTTGTTTGCCCCAAATATATTTTTTCCAATATGCAATAGAGGTTGACTCATTAAGTTCTTTATTCTTTATTTTTATTCTAAGTTGTGTTGCTTTTATTAAGCCCATAATGCTTTTTGCTAAGGTTGTTTTTCCAACACCGCTGGGAGCCTTTAGATATGTAATTGAATAAGAGTAAATCTTTAATGGATTATATAGCTTTTGCTCCCTCTCCTTTGAAATATAAATCCTTTTTTTTATTACCTCTACGCCGCTTTCAAGGGATAACAATTCTTTTCTTGTTAATTCTCTATTCTCATATCCATTATTCTTTTTTTGCTCTTTAATCCAATCTAAGTATTCTATTGGCGCAAAATTTCTTAAAGTTAATCTATTCCCTTCTATCGCTAATTCTTTATAATCTATATTTTCAATTAAATTATTGTCAATATTTTTTATTGCGCTGATTATTGAATAATCGTGAGTAATGAACAGTGCTGTATATTTTTGACTTTTATATTCTTCTAACAAGTACGAAAGAAAAATATCTCTAAAATAATTATCTAAGCTTCCGCTTGGCTCATCGAATACAAACAAATTCCTGCCTGCAGTAGTCTTGTATTTCAGCTTTTCAATTTTTGCAAAAGCCATTGCAAGCAAAAACCTTTGCTTTTCTCCACCGCTTGGTCGGTAGGGTTTTGGATAAATATTCAATATATTTTTTTTAAACTCGTTATCGGTTGTATCCCATAGCTTTTGAAACACCTTACTGGAAGTATGCCTATCTGCAAAATTATTTTCATACATTTGTTCGGTTAACTTCATTAACGGATTCAAATGCGTCGAGGGCTCTTGAAAAACAAAAAAACTATTCTCTTGTATCTCTAACGGATATTCGCTTTGGCAATATTCTTTATATGATTTATTATTTACTGTAATATGAAACTCAACTGAATCGAGTATTCCATAAATTACTTTTGAAATCAGCGATTTTCCTATGCCAGACTCTCCAAATAGAAATGTAATTTTGTTGTCTGCATAATGGAAATCTTTGATATCAACTAATAATCTGCCGTGCTTTTTAATTGCTATATTAAATGTATGTTTAATCATACTCGCTTATAAATCGTATTCTTGCGCTATTCCATCTGCAATTTGATGAAGACATAACAAAGTATAAACAATAATCAATGCGATACTTACGCCTTGTAAATGCTCAAAAAATATACGCGGCAAGTAAGTAATATCCATGAACATAGCCCCGAAAGCCAAAATATCCTGTTTGCTGTCAAATTTAGCGAGGAGGCCTCCAAGCGTAACTGGAAAATTGCTTAAACTGACATCAAGCGATAATCCTATGGAAATAATAAAATCAATACTGCACTGTAGAAATATTACTACTCCAAAAAGCGAAATGGTTTTATGAAAAAGATGAGCAGCGCTGCTTTTCAATAATATTTCTCTATTTATTATTCTGCGTTCTTTTACTCCGCAACATAACATTGCGTTAAAGTAATCCGATTTTTTGAAATAATTTATTCTTTCAATTATTAAATCGCTCACTTCTAGCGAACAGAATATACCAATGATAAACGACATCCAAAGTATTTGACCTAAGTGTGAACTTACAACTCCATTCATTATTAGCAATGTTAATATTACATATCCGATTAAAAGACCAATAATTTGCGGAATAGAACGAATAATATTTTGCATGAATATTATTGAAAGAAATATATTCCGCCGTTGACTTGAATCGAAAAAATATAAAGCCATCGATTGTAACCAACCAAATGCCAAAGAAAACATAACGGCAAAAATCACTTCTATGCTTGTATTTATTATGGCAGATTGGATTAATTTATAAGATAATTTATTTAAAAATATTATGTTCCATGTCCATATAATCATTGCGCCCAAAACCCAAATAACCATCCAGCGAATGTCTTTCCGTTGTATAACAATCATGAAGAATTTATTCAGGAATTTATTTTTATACTTATACTGCATTTTCATACTTATGCGTTTCTCGTAATGCCCAGTAATCAATTAATATTTCAGAGGCTTTGACTAACAAAAAAACTAAAAATATTATCAGCAAAGCGCTTTGATATCGGTTATAAAGTATATTCTTTAATAATTCATAACATAAATGTCCGTGAATATTTAACGCCATTTCAATAATGATCAATCCAGTAATCATAAACGAAGTGTATTGTTTCATTGCTCCAATATATTGATACCTTGCATTAACATATATGTGTTGGAATATATGAGAAGTAAATTTTTTATTAACCTTTAAAATACTTTTTATTGAAATGCCATCTTTTGTATTCCATTCGTAAGATCTACTTAATCCTTTTACGATAGCGGTTTCAACATATCCTTTCCGACTTTCATGAATAAGATATGTGTAAAATTTATAAGCGTAATTAATCAATAATCCATTTGAAATAATGCCCAGCACAATCATAAACGCATAATTGCCTATTTCAAATATAGATTTCATCGAATATGCAATTATATATGCTGGAGAAAAAAGAAAAAGCGCAATTATTCCAATAAAAATATTTCTAACTACTTTAATTATAAACATAAAAGTAGCTTTCATTTTACTATTTATGTCGATATCATTTTTAGAGACAGACAAAATAAGATTGTGATACTTATTATCTCCTTTGCCCATTCTTTTCTTTTCTACAAAGTAATATACAGCAAGAGTGTTGGTAAGATAATAACTAAGCAACATTACGATTAAGTAGAGAGCTACAAATTTTGCATACATAACTAAAATATTTAAAGCTTCCGAAGATGACAACTCGTTACTTATGCTCCCCTTTTTGTACGCCTCGTCAGTAAATAGCTTTGTTCTTTGGGACTCGATAAAATGTAAAAGCGAATCAACATTTGCTGGATGATAAGAATAATAAATCCTGGCAGTTTCTTTAAATAATTCTCTATGGAGTGTGTCGCTAAAATTAATATTGCCAATATTCACAATTTGCTGGATACTGTGTCTTTCTCTTTTAGCCTCTTTAAATTTATGTTCAATAAATATCGTTATAATTATAAAAACAAAAAGAACAAATAAAATACTTATGCTATGTTCAATAATTATTTTCTTGAATCTAAATGAATACGAGGCAGAACTCATAAGTAATTCCTAATCCGTTTGCCGCTTAATTACAATTTTGCCGTGCGAATAATAAATTGAAAGGTTTGAATTCGACGCAACATCTATCAAATTAGCCGCCATACGTTGAATGCTGTTAGGATAGTGTTTCACATAATAACTTGGCTCAAAAATATATGTTACGCTTCCCTCTTCTAAGTAATAATTCCACTTAGGTATCTCTCTCTGAACGCGAGACTTATTATTAAAATACTTGTATATTTCCTCAAGAACTCTATTCATTTCATCAATTTTTTTTTGTAACCGAGATAATAATATTGTATTGCCTATACTCTTGTCAATATTTGCTTTTCTTTCCCACCTAATTATTGAATATTCAAAATTCTTATTAGCATCGAGCCATCCATATACAGAATCATCATTCAATGTTTTTACGTATATATGCTCTTCGGTTTTAAATATTCTAAAGAGTTTTTCATTCCTTCCTAATGCTATTCTTGTTTTTATATCCTCAGGTTTAGATAAAATTTTACTTTCAGATATTAATTGAATTGTATCCATTAGTGCATCGACATCTTTAAAATACTTGACAAAACCAAGTTTCGATTCATTATATATAGTTTCGGTATCTTGCTTTAGGATGTAAAAAAATTTTCCGTTTAATTCGACTTTAATACCTAACGTATAATTATCATGCAATAAAATATTTTTTTCTGTTATCCTAAGCGGTACAAAACTTTTAAAAAGTTCTCTTTCCCTATCATTTATTCTATGTTGATATTTGTTGTATATGATAAGGTGATCGGTTTTTTCTATTATAAGAAAATTTGCTTTTGTCGGATTTATTTGTGAGTACGCGACAAAGTTCAATGCAAACAATAATATAAATATAAGCGCCACTTAATTAATCAAGCTATTTTTGTGATTATTCTGTATAACTTATGGAATGTTATTCCTGCAAATTTTACCAGCACAAATTGTTCCTATAGATAGGCATACTATTAGTACAAGCAGGTAATCTTTTCTTGCATATTAGAATTCCCGTTAAGCCCGCAAGCGGAACGTGAATGATAAATACGTTGTGTTATTTACTATTTTTGAAAGACGAACCTTTTATTTGTCTTTTGTTTCTTTCCATTTCTTTATTGTAGATAATTGCGATGCTACTCCGTATAGCTGAACGCTAGTGCTATCGAACTGTGTAGTGAAATATGCTATAGAAGGTAATGAAAATAGCCATACGCCAAGACATAATTCACGTTCAAGTTTATCTATACGTTCAGCGTATGCCTGTTTATCGCCAATTTCTTTTGTCGACATAAAACCGTAAATATAACGCATTAATTGATCGATATTTTTACTTTCTGTGCTTTGAATTTTCGTATCTAAACTAAAAAAATTATTGTGTGCTTGCCAAGTACTTTCGCTTATTACCTGTTTCCCTGCGGCATCTGAGGTAGCAACAAGATTTATTTTATTTGTTTCAAAATCCGGTTCACGCATAAATATATTATAAAGATCAAATAAGAAATTACTTCTATAACCGCTTATTGCTATAAGCAAAGCGTCATAATTTCTCGTTTTTACATCTTCATTTTTGACTGCTGTTACTTTCACCCTTTGTTTGGTAAAGGCAGGATCGTTGAGTATGTCAATCAATTCTCCATATTCTTCCCTAAACCCATAGTGCACACATGCTTTAATATCAACGATGTTAGATAATATTGATAGATTTGGCGGAGTGTTATCGATTTCAGGAACTACAATTTTTTCATCTACGTAGTATGACGACGTTGGGAACACGCTATTATTTATGTAATCATAATAATTGTTTCTATTACCCTTATAATCAACTATCTGACGTTGTTGAGGCGAGTTAACCCTGAAAAAACGTTCTACAAGAATTTTGTTATTTATTAATTTTCGCACTTCACGACGTTGTTCTAAATTAAGACGTTCAGTGTTAAATAATATTGCAAAAAATGTAGTGCTTATATTTGTTTTTATGAAAAATGCTGTTGTATCTGATAATATTGGAGAAACACTTCCAAACGGTGTTTCTAATATTAAATTAATTTTATTGTTCTTTATTTCTGTTGTAAAAGTGCTATTATCTATGAAAGGCGATAAAATAATATTCGCTATACTTGCTCTACTATCAGGAGTTTTATAAAAATTCGGGGTTCCGCTTACCTGATTAACCGTAAGATATGAAGCCGTGCCTACATAATAATTTAGAGCGTTCATATCGGAATTTGCCGGCAATATTTTAAATGATAGCACCTCTTTAATGTCGGCATCTTTCCAAATCCTATCCGCCTTAAAGATAAATTTTATGTCGCCATTTTCATCTGGCCCGCTAAAATCAAATGTTTTTAGCGCCTGCGCAACAAGTATATAATCGGGCGATAAACTTCCAAGGTTTTGAATGCGCATCAAAGTAAAACTTAAATCGTTAGCAGTGAAAAAAATATCCTTGTTTTTACTTATATCTATTTTTTCATCATCGACATTTACTTTGTAGCTATTGTGCCATTTTTTATTTGTTTTTAACCTTACTGTAACAATAAAATCTTCAGATATATCTATAAATTCACCCAATCCATCTTCATAAACAACTCCGCTGGCAGTAGCCACCGCATTAAACAATCCGTCAAACAATACTTCGTCAAGTTTATCTGATAATTGATTTGAACTTGGTAAATGTGGATCAATTGTTGGCTTTTGATGAGCGATATACGGAATTACTATTTTCCCCCTCAGATTTGGTTTCCAAAATAAGTATACAACCGCAGCAGCGATTAATACTAAAACAATACCAATAATAAAAAAATATTTTTTGTCCATAAAATTATATTCCTCATGATAGCATTTATATGAATTAATTTTTTCTAATAATAGGTTTTTGTGCCATAACGCTGAATTCAAAAACTCTAAACCCCTCATACTTAAATTTAATTTCTAGAATATTATTTACATTCTTATCAATCTGCACAGGCGTTATTTGAGCTTCATAATTATTCAACGCCGTAGGAGCTGTTATATGAAATCGTCCTTCGCTTTTAATTATTTTTTTGTTGACTGTTATTTCATCATACCAAGAATGACTTGGATTATTTTTAACAATTTCAGGCGGCGTTATTAAGTTCACATCGAACACCGGGAACTCGGCTTCAGATGGAATTTTCAAATTTAATTTGATAATATATTCATTAACTCCTTTTAGATTACTTGTGGAAGGCAAAGCATAAAATTTTCTGTATTCGCTTGGTTTAGATATAATTTTAGCTACCGAATAATCACATTCATCTACTAAACCTTTAAGTTGCCTATCCTTTCCTTTATATTGTTTTCCATGTTCAACAATTGCTCGTGCCTTTTCAACTCCGAATTCTCTTATATTTTTCGTTAATTCTCTATATAGTGTCTTAATCGCAGACTCCGGAAATCTTATGTAACGTATTTCATTTAAATTATTAACTAATTGCATCTTTTTTTGAATCAAATCTTTTTCTGATATCGAACTAAAAGTCATATCATAGACAGGTAGAAATGCAGAATCTTTATACATTGCCTGTACATCCTTAAAAACTGCTTCGTTATTCTTTGCATAATCTTCTGCTCTATTGCGAGATAAAAACTCTATTTTATCAAACAACTCATTTTCAATCTGTCTAACAGATTTATTTTTTGTTGCAATAAAACTATGATTTAAAAAATCCTTGTCATTGAACAATTGTTCTAATTTAATTTCAGCGGCATACCAATCTCTGTTCTCTATTAACTTCGAAATCACAGCAATCTGATTAGAAAGCGACAAATCATCAACATCTGGATATTGCGCTATTAGAAAACTCAATGCTCTATTTGCATTCAGCAAGCGAATGATTGAGCGATAATTATCATGCCTTTTTAAATTATTAATCTGAGGAACTATAACAGATGCCTTCTCATATTTTTGTTGAAACTCATTTACATATTTTATCGAATTAGCTATTCGTCGATTTATCCACGTTGATATCCGACTGTTACTGTATGGCTCAACTCGTTGTGGAGCCGTTTTAGGGGTTACTCTTTTCATTTCTTCGGTATAATCGACTATTTTTATATAAAACGAATCTGAAGGCCACTTAGGTGTTTTCTCAAACATTGTGTTGATCTCACGCATGTAATGATCAATCGATTGCGTTGATTCAACTTGTTCTTTTAAAATATCAACATATTTTGCTATTGAAATGATTTTTTGATCGAGAATTAATGCACATCTATATTTTCCATATTTTTCAACATGTAAAGCTGTCGAAATTGGAATTACGCTTTTAGTTTGTCCGAGTATATGCAATATCGTACGATAAAAAGAATCTGTCGGATAATCAGTAGTATTTTCTGCAATAGCATCAATATCTGTTAGATTATACTCGGCATTTTTTAGAGCATCTCGTTCCTCGACAAATTTTTGGATAAATTCAATTAAATATTTACAATCCATTGGGACAGGAAAATTGAATGCGTTATATAATGTTATAGCGTTTTCCAATTCGGGATAAGGACCTATTGCATACACATCGCTTTTCTTTAATAACGATTCATAAAATGGAATGACCTCCCTAAGTCTTTCCATAAATATCTGTCTCACCTTCTGAGCGATTGGCGTTGGATAATTTGACATTCCTGAAACAAATTCTGCAAAATCTGGCGCCTTATTTAAAAATGCTCTTACATCTCCTTTAGTGTCTCTCTCCTCTTTTAGAGTTACCAATAAGTTTATGTACTTGTTCTGGAATTCAATCTCTTCGTCAATCTTATTACATAATTCAATGTATGTTGTATAAGCAGTATCTGCGCTTAACTTTATATCTTTTGGAAATACTTTTTCTATGTTTGCTAATTCATTTCTAATTTCTTGTAACTTGCTTTTTCGGGGCTTAACTAAATCTATATTTTTTACTAACTCAATTTTATTTACATCATAATTCAAATTGATGCTATTATATATCGTTCTATCAGACATATTGTTATTATATAAACTTAGAATGCGTTCATAATCGTTTTCAAAAATATATCTCCATCGAAAAACATATCTGTATCTCATATCCAACTCTACATCCACACGAACCGTGTCAATCTTCCAAACATAATATGACGACATAGAATCGATAGAATAAATACTTAAAGTATCATTTCTCAATGTTTCATCTTTAACTTTTTGAACAGATCCTTCTTTGAAACCAAAAGACCGCGTTAACACTGTTTCGGTTTCTGCATCAAAATAATTTTCCAAGCTGGCATACACGATGGGTTTCTTATAACCCATTAGAATCAGATAAAAATCGTTTTGAGAAGGCCTCGGAAATTTAATTACATATTTATCCCCTTTTTCCAAAACAAAGTTTTCTTCTCTATTTTTCAAAGATTGTACTTGTCCTTCTGCTGGGATTATTTCAGGTATGGGCTGTAACTCTTTATAAGAAATACACCCAACAACAAATAATAGCGCGAAATAAATTATTCTTTTAATTACCATATTTTCCTCCAGTTAATTTGAAACGTCTATTGTAATAAATATCTATAAGTTCAACCGTTAATTCAAGAAAAATCCAAATTGAATTCAATTTCATCGGAGCAATAATTTATATATTATATCGATTTTTTAACCAGTTATACGCAATATTTAGCTCTTTTGTTTTTCGTTCTGCGAGTTCGCGTATCTCAGAACCTAAATGCTGCACTTTATCAGGATGGTATTTAGTAATTAACGCTAAATACTTAATTCTAATTTGATTCTTCGTAACTTTTCCTTTTAATCCAATTAGCTGACCATAATATGCCGTCTTTTCTGTTTCTGTCGCAGTTGAAGCGTTAAATTCATAATTGTTAGAAAATCCCCCATTATCATACCTCTCATAGCGTTCGTATCTTTCATATTTTTCGTAGGATGAGTAAGTATTATATTTTTTATTTGCAGTATTATTAAAATGAAAATAATTTTTATTTACAATAGCATTTATCTTGTTTAAAAACGGATGGTTCTTATTATAGACGCTATTAAGATACTGGAGCAAAAGATTATTTATTGTCACCCATTCACCATTATTATTTTTCTCAACAATGTCTACAAGTAAATTTTCAATATCGGATTTTGATAAATTCGCGCGTATCCGTTTAATTCTATTATTATCAACTACTCCGCTAGCAATTGTAAATATTGCGCTTATTTTTCTTTGTTCTTCTGGTTGTGTTATTAACTTATACAGTACAAGAAATTCAGTCAATACATTTTCAATTATTAACCCTTTATATAGTTCGATTGAAAAGCAAATACATTGTATATGTCGATATAATATTTTTATAAACTCATTTATAAATAGCTTAATTGGAATGTTGTAGGATTTAATACAAATAGAATTCACTGACGCTTCTAATCTTTGTTCTTGTTCGATTATTCTCTTTCTATTTACAAAATTTAATAAACTTATATTATTTATAGAATTAATACTTTGGGCAGTCCCCAAAACAGTCCATATTTGCCTATATAATTCATCGTAAATTGTAAACGCTTCATTATATCTTTCTTGGCTAAATAACATATCCGCGACTGCTCGCATTTTCTCTATCGAACTCATAATAGTGGTCCCATTAAATTTCTATTTTTTTTGTTTTCTATTTAAGGTTTCTAATCCAATTCTTTCTTTAAGATGATTTAGCAGATCCCTGTTTTCTGAAAGCTCTGCTAAAATGGAAAATCCAATATTTTTTTCTATAAATTCCTTCAAATGTTTTTTTAGCAACACATCATCATTTAATATCTGCTCTAGTTCGTTTGTTTCTAAATAATATTTATAAGCTCTTAATAACGGCAATCCGTTAATTTTAATATTAGACATCCAACTTTTTAATTTGTATGTATCTGATAATTTCGAATTTGCCGCTTTTCGCAATTCTTCTTCAGAAATAGCTAAAATCTTTGAGGTTTTTTTTAAAAGAGTTTCATTAAATGGCCGCTTACCTCTTTCAAGATTTGAATAATATCCTTGAGATATTCCTAGCTTTGCAGCAATATCTACCGACCGCAACTGCTTTGCTTTTCGTATTCTTTCTAATTCCAATTTATCAACTCCATTACAATGATAAGAAATATATCTAATTATGTCAAGTTATATTTAGGCATATTTTTATCTGCAAATAAGGCATTTAGATTTGCAATCAAAGCCATTTATTTGTGCCGCTTAACTAAATTTATTTACTTCAGAATATTTTACCGATATCGATAATTTTGTCGTCTATATGAAATAAATAGGAAATGTAGGATAGTATTGAGTTTATAATTTGCGTTGAAAAATAATTTAGAAAATTCAAAAGAAAATTAAGGTTAATTGCAAATGCTAATAAAGTCTTAAAGCTTTAATTTTCTTATTAAATCATATCTTTTCTTTTTTACTAGTTCTTTTTTTAGCTCATCTCTTTTTTGTTTATTGTGAAGAAAGAAAAATAGTTGTTGAATTATTTTTTCTTCGACAGCACGAGGTATATACAACTTTTTCATAGTGTATGGATCTAATTCTGTGTAATACATAACAGAAGCTAATGTCATTGGAGTTGGTGTAAAATCTTGAATTTGCTCAAGCTTCAGATTTAGTTTTAGCGCCAATAGAGATAACTCAGTCATGTCATCTAAATTACTATCTGGTAAGCTCGATATAAAATAAGGTATTAATTGTTGATTTAGCCCGTTATAATTACATATATTGATGAATCTTTCGTACAAGTTAATGAACATCCTGAATGATGGTTTTCTTATTAACGCAAGAATTTTATCTGACGTATGTTCGGGGGCAACTTTTAGTCTTCCTGATACATGATGAATAATTAATTCTTTAAAATATTTAAGAGAAGATTTAGATATAGGCATATTGTTTTTATCAATAATGAGGTCGTATCTAATTCCACTCCCAATTGTAATTTTCTTTATTCCTTTAATTTTTCTTGCGTGTTTGTATAAATCAATTAAAACTGTCAAATCGACATTAAGATTTTTACAAATGTTCGGATATATGCAAGAGGGTCGTTTGCACATCTCACAAATATTTTGTTTTTTCCCTTTCATTTGGTACATATTCGCAGATGGACCACCCAAATCTGTTATATGACCTTTAAATGAAGAAATCGAGACAATGTTTGCCAGTTCCTTAAGTATTGATTTTTTAGAACGACTGGAAATAAATTTACCTTGATGTGCAGATATTGTACAAAATGAACATCCCCCAAAACATCCACGATGAATAGTTACAGAATCTTTAATCATTTCATAGGCGGGAATTATTTCTTTCATATTATATCGAGGATGAGGCGATCGCGTATAAGGCAAATCATATAATTTGTCAATTTCATTTTCAGTTAAAGGCAGGAATGGGGGATTGATGACAATCCAAGAATCGACATATTTTTCAATGACCGGTTTTTGAATGATTTTATTCGACTCTTCTTCAAATACTCTAAAATTCCGTGCGAATATTTTCTTACTTTTCGAGCAATCTGCGTACGAAGATAGTATTAAAGCATTTTTTTGAAGTTCATCTGATAATTTTTCGACACAAAAGGCAGTTTGTGGCACTTGAGTAATTGAATTTATTTTTTCTCCTTTATTAAGTCTATTTGCTATTTCGAGTATTGCTTTTTCTGCCATCCCATAAATTAATATATCCGCTCCTGAATCAATTAATATTGAAGGTTTTAGTGAATCGCTCCAATAATCGTAATGTGTAATCCGACGTAAAGACGCCTCGATTCCACCAATAATTAGGGGAATATCCGGATAAAGTTTTTTTATAATTTGTGAATATACTTTAACAGCATAATCAGGACGTTTTCCGGATTTATTTCCTGGTGTGTAAGCATCGTTCGAGCGAAGACGTTTATTAGCTGTATAATGGTTTACCATCGAATCCATATTCCCTGAGGTTACTCCAAAGAATAAACGTGGCTCTCCAAATTTTCTAAAATCTCTTAAATCATCTTGCCAGTTGGGTTGAGGAACAACTGCAACCTTGTATCCTTGATTTTCTAAAACTCGTGCAATGATTGCCACGCCAAAAGCAGGATGGTCTATAAAAGCATCGCCCGTAACCAGTATAATATCGGGCTGTGCCCAACCGAGGCGCTTCATTTCTTTTACAGATGTAGGAAATGATAAATTTGATTTTTTACATTCCATTAAATTTTGATATCTTTTCCTTAATCAATTCATTTTGATGACAAGGTTGTATTTTTTCAATTCTATTTCTATTCTAATATACAAATAATATTTGGATTGATAATATTTTCATAAAATATCGTAATATTTTTAAAGCTGTGGTTTTGCAACACCTCCTTCACAATGTGGGCAACTATGATAATATTTCGCAGTATATCATGTTGTAGGCATGAGAGAACATCTCACTTACATCAAAAGAAATAAATAAATTCGATAGGGATGGAAAAGATTATTTGACTTTTAATTTCACTGTTACAGTTGTGCCAATATTTTTCTGGCTTTCAATGATAAACAGGCCTTCATAAGCTTCTACAATTCTTTTAGCTGTAATTAATCCTAATCCTAAACCTTGTTGTTCATGTTTATTCCTATCGAATTGCATGTAGCCATCAATATTAGATATCTGTTCTTCTGACATTCCGCAACCTTTATCTGTAATAACACAATGATAAAAGTTGTCTATAATAAAGGTTTTTATAATAACTGGTGTTCCTATATTAGAAAATTTGAAAGCATTTTCTAATAAATAAGTTATGACTTTTTTAAAGTGATAGTCGGAAATCTGAATAGAGGCAGTAACTACATCCATTGATAGGTCTTGCGCCCGCCCAAATTCGTACGATAATTGATTAGCACAACTTTCTAATAATTCATCAACGTTTATTATAGTCTCATTTCTAAATTTGGAGAGTGTATTTGGATTCTTTAGAATGACTTCTATTTGAGAATAATCTATGTATTCTTCAATAATTTTGTGAAGACGATGTGAAGCCGTTAACATTAATTGAGCTATAGAGCCAATTTCTTCTTTTTCCATTATTTTATAATCGGATTGCAATAATTCGGAAAATCCAATTAGCGCAGTGAGAGGCGTTCTAAGCTCATGCGGTAAAGATAATGTTATATTATGACGCAATTCTTCAAGCTTTGATTCAGCTTTTTTTTCGATTGTTTTTTGTTTTAAAAGTCTTGTTTGTATCGCCGTTATTAAATCTGGAATTGTAAATGGCTTTATGAGATAATCATCAGCTCCAATTGACATTCCCTGCCGCACTTGATTATATTCTCTCATAACACCTGTCATTAATATCGTAGGGATTGTTGAAGTTGTGTTGTTTGAATGAAGTAGTTTCAGCGTTTCATAACCGTCTAAATCAGGCATATTTATATCGCACAGTATTAAATCTGGCAAACGACGCTTTGCTAATTCATAACCAGAATTTCCATTTGAAGCAGTAATTACTTCATATCCATTGTCGTGCAATTCTGAACATAAAATTTCGCGAAGTAAATCATCATCATCGATTATTAATATCGTGCTGTTCATTTCTACTATATTGCCTTATTTTTATATCCACATAAAAATTATTTTTCGTCTAACACTTCTCTAATCATATGTAGAACTTCATTCATAACATAAGGTTTTTGAATAAATCCTTTTGCTCCGCTTTTAAGAAGTTCAGACCTTGACTCGAGCGCAATAAACCCGCTTGCAAATATCAGCTTGACTTTTGGATTCATTTCTTTTAGCAAGATAAATTCATCGATTCCATTCATTTTGGGCAACCCCATATCAGTAATTACAAGATCAATTTCAGTAAGATGTTTTTTATAAATTTCAACCGCCTCTTTGCCGTCAACAGCTGTTAAAACTTTATAACCATGAGATTCAAGTGTTGACTGAACCACCTCGCGTAATAACTCTTCATCTTCTACAAAAAGTATTGTTTCAGATCCTGTTATTGTTTCCCGCTCCTTCGCAGATGTTACCTCATTATAAATTTTATATTCTTCTGGCACAGGCAAATACAATCGAAATGTACTCCCCTTCCCAAGTTCACTATCAAAAGAAATAAAACCACTATGCTCTTGAATTACACCATAAACTACAGATAAACCAAGTCCTGTTCCTTTTCCCATTTCTTTTGTGGTAAAAAATGGATCAAACAGGCGACTTTTTATATTTTCATCAATACCAATTCCATTATCCATAACACTAATACAAACGTACTGTTGATTTTCAGCAGTAGAAAATTGGTGGATAAGTTCTTCAAGTTGAATTACATTTACTTTGATTTTTATTATCCCTCCTTTGGGCATAGCATCTCTGGCATTTACACAAAGATTAAGCATAACTTGATGCATCTGACTGTTATCTGCATTTATTAATGGAATATCTTTTTCAATTTCAGTTTGGAATTCGATTGTGGGGGGAAAGGTCTCCTTAAGCATAACAAGAAGCTCTCGTACAAGAGCCGGAATGCTCATTGCGCCAATTGATAAGCTTGTTTGTCTTGCAAACGTGAGAATTTGTCTCGTAAGCGCAGAGCCACGACTTACAGCTTGAGTTATTGCAGATACACTTTTAGAAATTTTTTCCAAGTCTCCTTTTGATTTTTCGAGAATTGAAGTAAAAGCAAGAATTATCCCAAGAATATTGTTAAAATCGTGCGCTATACCGCCTGCAAGCGTACCGATACTTTGAACCTTTTGTGTCTGTATAAGTTGATTCTGTAATTTTTGCTTTTCCGTTATATCTAATATAAATGCTACAAATACTATTTTTGAATCATAAACTGCACTTTGCATATGCACTTCGACAGGATAATAGGTGTTATTTTTTCTCTTATGTCGCGTTTGAAATGAAATATTTTGTTTCTTATTGCCACTTAAAGGGTACAATAATTTTTTGAACTGCACATAATTAAAATCAGGTTTGATATCAATTGGAGTAAGTCTTTTTAGCTCGTCTAATGTGAAGCCAATATTTTGCAGTGCGGCATGGTTGGCATATAAAAATTTTAACGTCTCTTGTTCAAATATATAGATTTCATTTAGTGATTCTTCAACAATATGATTGAATTGTTTTACGCTTTCTTCAACAGCTTTTTGCTTTGTAATATCTTGTTTTAATGCGATATAGTGCGTTATATTTCCTTTAGAGTCTATAATTGGGCTGATAGTTGCAGACTCCCAATATAATTCACCATCTTTCTTTTTATTATTAAATTCCCCTTTCCATACTTTACCAGATATTAGGGTTTGCCACATTTTTTCATATTCTTCTTTTTGTATTTTGCCTGATTGAAGAACTCGAGGATTTTTGCCAATAACCTCTAATAAAGAATACCCCGTAATTTCTGTAAATTTTGGATTGACATATTCGATATTTGCGTCTTTATCAGTTATTACAATGCAAAGCGGGCTTTGCTCAATTCCCATGGATAATTTACGCATTTGCTCTTCGATACGCTTCTTATCAGTAATATCTCTCGACACACCAAATGTTCCAATAATTTTTCCACTTTGATCACGCATAGGTTCTTTAGTTGTAAAGACCCAACTTATATGACCATCGGGCCAAGTCTCTTTTTCCTCAAAATTTATTATCGGTATGCCGGTCCTTATTATTTCTTGTTCATCATTAAATGCTTGTTGAGCGTGTTCTTCGGAGAAAAATGAAAAATCTGATTTACCTATCGCTTCTGCTGGATTGTTTAGACCGAATCTTTCAGCTTGTGATTTATTCATTCTTATAAAACGGCTGTTTAAATCTTTGAAGTAAATATGATCTGGAATATTATCCATTAAAAGATTCATAAGATAACGTTCTTTAGTAAGCGCATCTTCAGTTATCTTCTGTTTTTTTTCAATCTCGAGCGATTCTATTGCATAAGAAATATCCATCGCAAGTTCTTCCAGCAAAGTAATCTCATCATCGTCAAAGTAATTTGTTTCGCTTGAATAAAAAATAATTGAGCCAATACATTCGGAAAACATTTTTAATGGAAACGCTCCTATAGATTTATAGCCAAGCTCTCGCGCTTTCTCTCGCCAAGGAATTATTCCCGGATAATTTTCCATATCATTACAAATTATATGTTTGCCTTCACGCACGACTTTGCTAATAGGTCCTTTCTCTTCGGGCGTGTCTAAAACAGAAAAACTAACATTATCAAAATAATCACCGACATACCCTGCTTTTGCGACTGGTTGAATATTTCCGGTTGCTTTATCTAACAATCCAACCCAACACATGCGCAACTCGCCGTTTTCAATCGCAATATTACAGACTTCTTCAAATATTTTTTGGCTATCGTGTTCACGCACAATAAGTTTGTTGATATTGCTTAGAACCAAATAAGTGCGGTTAAGTTTAAGAACCTTTTGCTCGGCAATTTTTCTTTCTGTAATATCTCTATCAACTCCTAATATTAATTCACGCCCTTTTACTAATAGGATAGAAGTCATTACTTCAACAGGAAAAATATGTCCATCCTTGTGGCGGTGCATTGTTTCATATTTAAGCACTCGGTTTTCTTTGATTTTATTGAAATATGCAATGTTATTCTCTTTTGTACCTGGTAATAAATTTAAAGTATCTATTGTTTTGCCGATTAATTCACTTTTTGTATAACCGTTCATTTTGCAGGCGGATTCATTACAATCAACAATCTTATGAAGCACATCAACAGAATAAGGATCAATTAAAAACATCGCATCGGGCGAAGTATCAAATAAATGTCGGAATCTTTCCTCACTTTCTTTTAATTCAATTTCGGCTAATTCTTTCGCAATTATTGTTTCTTTTCGTTGTAATGCTTCTATGATAGCATGCGGCAATCGCGTTATGTGTTCTTTTATTACATAATCTGAAGCCCCTTTTTTCATGCAATTTACTGCAGTAGCTTCATTCATAGAACCAGTTAAAACAATAAATGGAGTATTTGAAGTATGTTCCAATGTCAAATGCAATGCAGTCAGTCCATCAAACACAGGAAGCATATAATCTGAAATTATTATATCTGGTTTGAATTCATTCAATCCTTTTAAAAACTCTTCCTGAGTTTGAACTCTAATTGAGTTAAAAGTTATTCCCTCTTTACTTATCTCATGTACCGCTAATTCATAATCAGAAATTATATCTTCAACAAAAAGAATTTTAATTGTTTGTTTTAGAATTTCATTTGCATCCATATTTCTATCCTTTTAATTCAGTAAAAACTATTTAACACCATTGTATGATATTTTTAGTCAATCCTATAATCCTTTTATCCTGTCAGGACATAAATCCTGACAGCATCTTTCTTTCTGTCAGGACGAAAGTCCTGACAGCATGGTCGAGTCCTGACAGCAGAACGGAACTGGTGTCAGGAGTTTCCTCCTGACACACGCAACAGTATGAACAACGCAACTCTTCACATCAAAAACCAAGTTCATCTTTCCTAAATTCATCTTTTCTTTCTGTCAGGACGAAAGTCCTGACAGCATAATCGAGTTCTGACAGCAGGATTGAGTCCTGACAGCAGGACTGTACGTCGCTGGTGTCAGGAGTTTCCTCCTGACACACGCAACAGTATGAACA